>JAGGAG010000134.1 GCA_017889745.1 Gemmatimonadota bacterium
GCCGGAGGGTAGCGGGCACGCGTGCGTCACCGGCGCCCGCCAGGGCGATCATGAGGGCGGCGGTGGAAACGATCGGAAGCAGGAGGCGATTCACGGCATCAAAATATAGGCAAGCCGATCTGATTCAAGTGCGGGCGCCCCGACTCGCACACCTCGCGGCGCGAGGGAGTTGCGGCAATGCCGCCGTGTCCATCCGGAGGGCGGCGGCCTATGGCTCCTCAGGGGCGACGGCGCCGAGCAGTTCCCGGACGACCTCGCCGTAGGACCGGCCCAGCGCATCCGCGACCTCCCGCACACCCACCCCGGCCCCGGCGCGAAGGTAGGTATCACGGTGCCGGTGAATACGGCCCAGCAAGTCCTCGAGTTCCGCGGCCGACAGCGGGAGCGCGGGGTCGAGCCAGCGGTCGAGCGCGGCAAGCGACGGGGCGTCGATGCCGGGCTGCCGGTGAATTGCGGCCCGGAACGCGCCCAACTCGTCCGCCGTGAGTTCGCCGTCGGCCCATGCGACGTAGATGAGCGGCAGGAACGGCACCATGCCCGGCAGGGTCTGTGCGCTATGCATGGTGGCAAGCTATAACCTGCCTGCCGCCGTCGCGATGCCGACGGCACTGACGCGGAACACGACGTTCAGGTTCCAGCCACTGCGCACTTCGGGCGCTGGCGGCGCACCAGCCGTGCGGTATCTTCCCCGCCCATGAAGACCATCATCGAGCCATTCAAGATCAAGTCCGTCGAGCCCATCCGCCTCACCACGCCCGCCGAGCGCGAAGCACGGCTGCGCGAGGCCGCCTACAACGTGTTCCTGCTCAAGGCGGAGGATGTGCTCATCGACCTCCTCACCGACAGCGGTACGGCGGCGATGAGTGCCGAGCAATGGGCGTCGATCATGCGTGGCGACGAGGCCTATGCCGGCAGCCGCTCGTGGTTCCGCTTCCTCGCCGCCGTACAGGACATCTTCGGCTTCAGCCAGGTGCTGCCCACGCACCAGGGGCGCGCGGCGGAAAAGATCCTCTTCGCCACCCTCTGCAAGCCGGGCGACGTGGTGCCCAACAACACCCATTTCGACACCACGCGGGCCAATGTCGAGTACACCGGCGCCAGGGCCGTGGACCTGGTCATCCCGGAAGGCCGGCAGCCACAGACGCGGCACCCGTTCAAGGGTAACATGGATGTGGCGGCACTCGAGCGCCTCATCGCCGAGGTGGGCCGCGAACGCATCCCGGTCTGCATGCTCACCATCACGAACAATTCCGGCGGCGGCCAGCCGGTGTCGCTGGCCAACGCGCGCGCCGTGTCGGCCGTGTGCCGCAAGCACGGCATTCCCCTGTATATCGATGCCTGCCGCTTCGCGGAAAATGCCTGGTTCATCAGGCTGCGCGAGGAGGGGCAGTCGCACCGCGCGCCACTCGACATCGCGCGCGAGCTCTTCTCGCTCGCCGACGGCTGCACCATGTCGGCGAAGAAGGACGGGATGGCCAACATCGGCGGCTTCCTCGCCACCAACGATGCGCGGCTGGCCGTCGACCAGCAGAACCTGCTGATCCTCACTGAGGGCTTTCCCACGTATGGTGGCCTGGCGGGCCGCGATCTCGACGCCATCGCGACCGGGCTCTATGAAGCACTCGATCCCGACTACCTGCTCTACCGCATTACGTCCACCACGTACCTCGGCGAGCACATCTCCGCCGCCGGGGTGCCGATCGTGCAGCCGCCGGGCGGACACGCGATCTACATCGACGCAGCCGCCTTCCTTCCGCACCTCAAGCCGCTCGACCTGCCGGGCCAGGCACTGGTGGTGGAGCTGTATCGCGAGGCCGGCATCAGGGCGGTGGAGATAGGCACCCTGATGTTCGGCCGGCGCGATCCGGAGACGGGGCAGGAACATCCGGCTCCGATGGAGCTCGTGCGCCTTGCCGTGCCCCGGCGCGTGTACACGCAGAGCCACATCGACTACGTGGTGGAGGGAATCCTGGCGATCTGGAACAAGCGCGACGCCGTGCGCGGGTATCACATTACGGAGCAGGCGCCGTTCCTGCGGCACTTCACGGCGAAGCTGGCGCCGCGGACATGACAACGTGAACGGAAACGGTGAACAGTAAACCGGGACTGAGTTCCCAGTTTACCGTTCACCGTTCTCGCAGTCTGCAGTTTGACCGCCCCAGCCACTCGCCTTACGGCGAGACCCGCACCTTCCACGGTTGGTCCTCGAGCGTCAGCGCGATCTCGCCGTCGCCCGCTCTCGGCAGCGGGATCAGCACCGCATGGGTCGCGGTGCGGTACATCCGTTCCAGTGCCTTCCGGTATTGCCCGGGGCAACTGCCCTCGACGTCCACCTCGATATCCCGCGCCGGCGACCAGCGGAGGTACAGGCCCGGGGCGCCCTTGTCCCTCGTCACCTCCCCGGAGGCCTGCACGTCGCCTGATCCACGGAAGCTGACGCTGCACGTTGTCGGCCCGTGCACGCCGCACTCGGCGTATTTCGACTCCCGCCGCAACACACCCACGTAGGCAGCCCCCGTCCACGTCAGCCGCCCGGTGACTGTTTCGCCACCCTGCAGCGGGCAGATCGAGATCACGTCGGGACGGCTCCAGTCGCTCCGGATGAGCACGGTGTAGCCCGACGCCAGGGCGGTGGGCGGCGTGAAGACGCTCGCGTTCGCGTTGGAGGTCGGCCGTACCACGCTGTTCAGGGCCTGGGCCACGGCCGGGCTGCACACCCCCGCCATGCTGAGCCACAGGCCACCAAGACCAACGCCACGGACCATCCTGCCGACCGACCGCATGAGAGAGCCTCCTTGCTTGCCTGCGCCGGCCACAGCGCCCCTGCGGGAATCACGGGGACGCGGCCAGCTGCGCTCTCACCATAGCCAGTCATGATTGGCGTGTCAACAATAATGTGCAGAAATTGCACTCAAGCAACATAACTGTTACATATCACTCCATGATTCAATGCCGGTGACGATCAAGATTCTGCGATTTCTGCACATCTGCATGTGCGTAAGTTGTGCTTGGACCAAGTCTCCCGGCTACTCCGGCGCCCGTGGCGCACCCACCTGCTCGGTTCCCGTAACCACGAACCCAGCCCTGAGGTAGTTCGGCAAGGCCGCGGGATGATCCAGCGTACAGGTGTGTAACCAGACCCGCTCCGGGCTCCCGCTCCAGGCGTCCCTCACGGCCTGCCCCAGGAGCCAGCGCCCCAGTCCGCGCCCGATGGCATGTGGCATCAGGCCGAAATACCCGATCTCCACCGACCGATCGGGATGCCGCACCAGCTCGTAGTAGCCGGCAGGCGTCCCGTTCAGGTGCAGCACCCTGATCGACACCTCCGGCCGGCCGAGGTGCGCCGCCAGCTCGTCATCGGTCCACCACAGGCGGTCGAACCAGCTCCAGGCCCGCCCCACCTCCGCATACAGCTGCCGGTAGAGTTCCGGCGGGCACCGTTCCAGTCGCTCGACGTACGCCCCGTCGGGCGCGGGCGCGGCCTCCGTGGGTCGAGACTCTCGCATCTCCAGGTACGTGCGGATCACCGGCTGCTCCATCGTTTGTTGACCTCCAGAGTTTCCGTCGCTGCGGCGCAGGAGCGACAGGTGACGCGATCGCGACGCGCCCGGCGCGTGCTTCCATCACCCGGCCCCGCGCCAAGTGAAAGGCCCCACAACGACATGCGGGCGGCCGCTCTCCCGGCACGCCCGCTGCATGTCACCCTTCCCGGCGACCCCCGTCCACGTATCTACCGTACCGAAGCCCGGCTCAGCGCCGGTCCAGGTTCACATGCGTCGGCCCGAGGGGTCGTGCCACATCCGGGCCTCAGCTCGTCGGCGGGTTGAACTCCGCGTGCTGGAGGTCGAGCCAGCTCTTGTGGTAGTTGGGATCCTCGATCTTGATCGCCGCCCTGGCCACCTTGAGCGGCTTGAAGCTGTCCATCATCACCGCCAGCTCGTTGGTGTACTTGGCGCCGATGCTCGCCTCGGCCCGGCCCGGATGCGGGCCGTGCGGCAGCCCATCGGGGTGGTGGGTGATCGAGCCGTACTCGATCCCCTTCCGGCTCATGAACTCGCTCGACGCATAGAACAGCACCTCGTCCGAATCGACGTTGCTGTGATTGTACGGCGCGGGCACCGCGTTCGGGTCGAAGTCGTAGGGGCGGGGGCAGAAGCTGCAGATCACGAAGCCGTCGCCCTGGAAGGTCTGGTGCACGGGCGGCGGCTGGTGAATGCGCCCGACGATCGGCTCGAAGTCGTGGATGTTGAAGATCCAGGGGTAGTAGTACCCGTCCCAGCCCACCACATCGAGCGGATGGTGGTCGAGCACCAGCTCGTTGATGGCGTTGTACTGCTTCACCAGGATGGGGAAGTCACCCATCTCGTCGCGCGGCCGCAATTCCGTGGGGCGCCGGATGTCGCGCTCGGAAAATGGCGCGCCCTCCAGCAGCTGGCCGACGTTGTTCTTGTAGCGCGTGGGGAACCGGACGTGGCCCCGGCTCTCGAACACGAGCAGCTTGGCCGGCGTCGCCAGCTCGAAGCGCCAGCGGTGCGTGATGTTCCGGTGAATGACCACGTAGTCGCCCGGCTGGAACGGGAGGTCGCCGAAGACGGTCTCCAGCACCCCCTTCCCTTCCACCACGTAGACGCACTCGTCAGCCTGCGAATTCCGGTAGAAGTGCACGTCGTTCTCGTCGGGCTCCACGTACAGCATGCCGATGTCGCTGTTGAAAAGCAGCGGGATGCGGTCGAGCGTCGGGCTTCCGTGCGTCTTGATGCGTGACGTGAGGAAGTGCCGGTGGCGCAGGGAGGTGTCGTCGTCCTCCTCCCACTTGAGCTCGCGGAGCCGGCGCGCCGCCTTCACCGTGGTGGGCGGATGGATGTGATAAAGCAGCGACGAGGTGCCGACGAACCCCTCGTGTCCCATCAGCTCTTCCGCGTAGAGCCCGCCACCGGGCTTCCGGAACACCGTGTGACGCTTGCGCGGCACGGACCCGACCGACTGGTAGAATGGCATTACAGGTTTCCTCGCGCCGCCTGTTCCCGTTCGATCGCCTCGAACAGCGCCTTGAAATTGCCCTTGCCGAAGCTGCGGGCGCCCTTCCGCTGGATGATCTCGTAGAAGAGCGTCGGGCGGTCCTCGACCGGCTTCGTGAAGATCTGCAGCAGGTATCCCTCGTCGTCGCGGTCGACCAGGATGCCGAGTTCCCGGAGCGGGCCCACCTCCTCATCGATCTTGCCCACGCGCTCGAGCAGGGTGTCGTAGTAGCTGGACGGCACCCGGAGAAACTCCACCCCGCGGTTCCGCAGCTGCGTCACGGTGTGCACGATGTCCTTCGTGATGATCGCGACATGCTGCACGCCGGGTCCGCCGTAGAATTCGAGGTACTCGTCGATCTGCGACTTTTTCTTCCCCTCCGCGGGCTCGTTGATCGGGAACTTGATCCGCTCGTTGCCGCTCGCCACCACCTTCGACATGAGCGACGAATACTCGGTGGAGATGTCCTTGTCGTCGAACGAGATGAGGTTCTTGAACCCCATCACGTCCTCGTAGAACTTGACCCACGTGTTCATCCTGCCGAGCTCGACGTTCCCGACACAATGGTCCACGTACTCGAGGCCGACGGGCTCGGGGTTGAACAGGGTGTCCAGGGGGCGGAATCCGGGCATGAAGAGGCCCCGGTAATTCCGCCGCTCCACCAGCGAGTGGATCGTGTCGCCATAGGTGCGGATGGCTGCGATGATGACCTCACCGTGTTCGTCCCTGAGCACCGTCGGTTCCTGCTCGGCAACCGCGCCCCGCTCGACCGCCCGGGCAAAGGCCTCGCGCGCATCATCCACCCACAGCGCCAGGTCGCGCACGCCGTCGCCGTGGCGGTGCACATGCTGCGCGATGGGGCTGTCCGGCGTGATGGCCGTCGTGAGGATCAAGCGAACCTTGCCCTGCTGCACCAGGTAGCTCGCGCGGTCCCGGACGCCGGTCTCGGGCCCCCGATACGCCATGATGCGGAAGCCAAAGGCGGAGCAGTAGTAGTGGGCCGCCTGCTTGGCGTTCCCCACCAGGAATTCGATGTAGTCCGTGCCGTTGATCGGAAACGTGTCGGTAACGGCCGACGGCAGGGGCGCGGAAACGGTGGTCACGGTGTGGCTCCTCTTCAGGCCTTCACAAATATAGGCGTGATGCCGTGGGGGCGTGAGGACCCGCAGGAGCGTAAACCTCAGGCAGGGAGCGCACCATAAATCGTTGCGGCCCATGCCTGTACGTCATCGTGACCTGCGTTCTTCCGGCCTACGCACGTACTTTCCCTCTCGCCGGCCCTGCCGGCTCGTGCATGTTTCTCGACCCGGGACATCCCCCGTTCTCATGACCGACGTCGGCGCCCTCTTCGAGCAGTACTACGAGCCACTCGTCCGCATGCTGTACCGGCGGACGGGCGACCGTGATCGTGCCGAGGACCTGGCCCAGGAGACCTTTGCCCGGGCCGTCGAGGCGCCGCCATACAATCCCCGTCCGTGGCTCTTCGCGGTGGCGCTCAACCTGGTGCGGGAGGAAGGACGCCGATCAGTGCGCAGGGGCCGGCATCTCGAGCTCATCCGGGGAGAGTCCCCCATCGGCACACCCGCCCCGGACGAGGAGTTTGTCCGGGAGGAGGATCGTGCCCGGGTGCAGCGTGCCCTCGCGGTGCTGAGTGACCGGGATCGCGAGGCGCTGCTGCTCAAGGCCGAGGGATTCAACTACGACGAGATCGCCGCGACGCTGGGCATGGCGCGCGGCGCCATTGGAACGACGCTGGTGCGCGCCCGCCGGAAGCTGGTGGACGCCTACCGCGAGGAGGAGAGGCGTCATGTCGCATCCTGACGAGGGCCTGCTGCAGGAACTGCTCGATGGCGAGCTTGCGCCGGCCGACGAGGCCGTGGTGCGCGCACACCTGGCCGCCTGCGCCGCGTGCGTGGCCCTGCTCGAGGAACTGCGGGTGACGCAGACAGAAGCGGCGTCCATCGTGTCGCGCCTGGAACTCGATCCGCCGCTCCGGCGGGCTGCGCCGCGGCGCGCGGGCATTCGCCGGGGCAACCTGCGGCTGCTCGGCCTGGCCGCGAGCACCATGCTCGTGGCCGGCACCTCGTGGCTGCTCTTCCGGACGTCGCCCGGGGCGGGCCACGTCGACAGGTTGGCCGGCGACTCGGGGCGGGTGGACGTGGGGACGCCGCGCGAGGAACGGGACCAGCCAGCAGCGGGCGCGCCTGCGCCCGCCGCCGTGCCGGCGCCGGTACCGACGACCGGCCAGGTGGCCGCGGACGAAAAGAAAGCGGAGGCCGGCCCCGCGCCGTTGGCA
>JAGGAG010000135.1 GCA_017889745.1 Gemmatimonadota bacterium
CAGGGCGCCACAATGCTCTACGCCGAGCGCGATGGACGGCCGCTCTGGGTCCGCGTATGGCCCGATTCCGAGTTCAACGCCACGTTCGTGGAAATGACCGGTGCCGTTGCCAAGCTGCACCCCGATTCCACCAAGGCGCCCAGCGACAGCGAGGCCATCGCGGCCGGCCAGCTCCCCCAGCCCGCGGCCACGTTCGTCCCGCTCGCCCCGCCGAAGATGGTGCCGGCGAGGTAGGGGAGGGTACGACAGGAAGGGCGGCAAGGGCGCGTCAGGCGGGGAAGACGGGTGTGGCTCCTGAGGCACTATTGCCCGACGGTCGGAATCGCCGGGAGCCGAGGGTGCAGTCGGCGTGTTGAGAGGGTGTGGCTCCGGAGGCACTGTTGCCGACGGTCGGAACCGCCGCGAACCGAGGCTGCAGTCGGCACGAGTGCCGAAGGAGCCACACTCACTCAACACGCCCCCGTCCTACCCGTCCTACCCGCCTTACCCGCCGTTGCCGCCTTCCCTGCCTTACCCGCCTTGTCTCGCCGCCCGCACCATCTTCGCGATAACCTCGGCGGCCTCAACCCCGAGCGTCTCCCGCACCGGCGCTGTCAGCTGTTGCAGCGCCATCGCCGCCGGGCGCGTCCCCGGATCCCGCAGCAATGCCAGCGTTCCCGCCAGCGCCCGCCGGAGTGGCGGTGAAAGGCTCAGCCGCGCGAGGCGCCGTTCCAGCGCCTCGATGCGCCGCCGTTGCGCCCGCTCTGGCAGCGGCGGCTCCAGCCCCTGGTCCAGCGCCACCCGCGTCGTCAGCCACACCGCGAACAGCCCCTCCCGCCGCGGACCACGGGTGGATGCGGCCAGCAGTTCCAGCAGCGGGTCAGCGCCGTCAGCGGTCATCCCGTCCCCTGCCGCAGTTCCCGTTCACCGTTCACCGTTCACCGTTTACGGTATTCCCTCGTCCTTCACGCCGTAGCCGTTCATCTCACCGCCTCCACCACCCGCTCGGGCAGGATCTCCCTGAGGCAGTGGTGATGCCCCAGCGGACACGCCGGCCCGCCCTGGGCGCTGCATGGTCGGCACCCGAGCGGCAGTTCCAGCACGGTCGCGGGCGATCGGTAGGGAAAGAACCCGAATTGGCGCACCGTCGGGCCGAAGAGGGCCACGACTCGCGTCCCCACCGCCGTGGCGAGGTGCATGAGCCCCGTGTCGCCGCTCACTGCTACCCGCGCCGAGCGTAGTATTGCTCCGGTTTCCTGCAATCCGAGTGTGCCCGCGGTTGATGCAGCGTTGACCCCGCCCGCCCCGGCGATCGCCGCTCCTTCCTCGCGGAAATCCCCGCCCGTCAGCACCGCCACGTCGTAGCCCTGTGCCGCCAGCAGCCGGCTCAGCATCTCCCAGTATTCCTGCGGCCACCGCTTGGTGAAGTGTGCGGCGCCCGGCGCGAGTGCCGCGATCGGCCGCCTCACGCCCAGCCCCCGATCCGCCAGCCACGCCAATCCCCGGGTCGCTGCCGCGGCGGCGATCCCCACCTCGGCCGGCCCCCCATCGGGCCGCACGTCCAGGTCCCGCGCCGCCTCGAAGAATCGCTCCGCCTCCGGCACCGAATCCCGGTAGATGTCCCGCTTGCCGTGCACCAGCATCCACCGCGCCGCCCGCCGCTTGCTGTATCCGCGCCAGTGCCCCGGCACCTGAAGCCGCAGGAGACGGGTCCGCGTCACGCCGTGCAGGTCGAGCAGGTGCGTGAACCGCCGCTCCCGCAGCCGCCCGGCCAGCGATCCCAGCGACTCCCCCTTCGGATCGAAGGTCAGCACCTCCACCCCCGCCGGATGATCCGCCACCAGCGGCGCGAACGCCGGCCGCGTGAGGTACACGAGCTCCGCCTCCGGGTGACGCGCGCGCAGTGCCCGCATCAGCGGCGTCGTGAGGATGACGTCGCCCATCGAGCTGAGCCGGACCAGGAGGATGCGGAGCAGGCAGGTATCCCTTTGAGAAGCGTTAACGGTGAACAGTAAGCGGTGAACGGGGTGTTCCGGCGCTGCCACCGCCCCGTTTACCGTTCACCGTTTACCGCTCACGCCCGTTTCGTCACCGTTTGCCGTTCACGTTTAGTTTTGGTCCATGCCCCGCCCCCGCTCCATCCTCTGGGTCGACGACGAGATCGAGTCCCTCACCTCGCACGTCATGTTTCTCGAGGACCAGGGATTTTCCGTCGACACCAGCGCCCATGGTGACGACGCCCTCGTCATGCTCCAGCGCCAGCCCTACGGCGTTGTCCTCCTCGACGAGCAGATGCCCGGCCGCCGCGGTCTCGAGCTGTTCCGCGCCATACGGTCCATGGACCAGTCCATGCCCGTGGTCATGGTCACGAAGAGTGAGGAACCCGAGACCTTCAAGGATGCCCTGGGCGCCGAGATCTCCGACTATCTCGTCAAGCCGGTCAACCCGCGCCAGATCCTCACCGTGGTCACCCGCCTGCTCGAGGGCGACCGCATCCGGCAGCAGCGCCTTTCCCGCGACTTCGCCTCCCGCTTCCGCGAGCTCGAGGCCCGCCGCGGCGCGTCGCTCGGCTGGCGCGAGTGGATCGAGTATGTCGTCGAGCTCGCGGAGTGGGAGGTGCGCCTTGGCCAGGCGGAGGAGCCCGGGCTCCAGGACGCCCTGCGCACCCTGCAGGAGAGCCTCCGCCAGGACTTCGCGAAGTTCCTCCAGCGCAACTACGCCAGCTGGCTCCGCGACGGCCGCAGCGACCGTCCGCCGCTCTCGGTGGACATCGGCGCCGAGTTCCTGCGCCCGGCGCTGCAGGCCCATGGCAAGGTGCTGCTGGTTGTCGTGGACTGTCTCCGCCTCGACCAGTGGGCCATGATCCGGCCCCTGATCGGCGAGTTGTTCGACATCGAGACCTCGCACTACTTCTCGATCCTGCCCACCGCCACGCCCTACGCGCGGAACGCGATCTTCTCCGGGCTCTTTCCCTCGGAGATCAAGCAGCGCTATCCCAGGTGGTGGGCCGACCAGGACGAGAACAGCCTCAACGCACACGAGGGACAGCTGCTCATCGAGCAGCTGAAGGACATCTGCGGCCAGCCGGTGCCGGTGCGCTACGAGAAGGTTTTCAGCACGCAGGATGGCGAGGCGCTCCTGCGCCGGCTGCCGGCCCATCTCCAGCAGCCGGGCGTCACCGCGCTGGTCTTCAACTTCATCGACCAGCTCACCCACGGCCGCTCCGAGAACTCGACCCTCTTCGAGGTGGCGCGTGATGCCCGCGCCCTCCGCTCCCTCACGCGTACCTGGTTCGAGCGCTCGCCGCTGCTCGATGCCCTGCGCGAGGCCGAGCGCCGCGGCGTGCCCGTGCTGCTCACCACCGATCACGGCAGCATTCACTGCCACACCCCGGCCACCGTCTTCGCCAAGCGCGACGCGACCAGCAACCTCCGGTACAAGTTCGGCGAGGACCTCCGCGCACAGGAGGAGGACGCCGCGATCGTGGTCGACGACCTGCTGAGCTTCGGCCTGCCGCCTCGCGCGCCGGGCACCCGGCTCCTGCTGGCCACCGGCGATCGCTTCTTCGTGTATCCCACCAAGCTGCGCGAGTACCAGGCCCGCTATCGCGGCGCCTTCCTCCACGGCGGGGTCGCCCCGGAAGAGGTCGTCCTCCCGATCGCCTTGCTGCTGCCGAGGCGCGGCTAGCGGTGCGCAGCGAAACCAGCCGGCTGCTGGCGCTCGCCCGCCCCTATCGGGGGCTGCTCCTCGGCGCGCTGACGTGCTCCTTCATCGCCTCGGCACTCGATGGCATGACCATCGTGCTGATCGTACCCCTGCTCAAGCACCTCTTCGGCACGACCGGCGCCCTCCGCGCCGGCGCCACGCCCCTCGAGCGCTGGCTCTCCGATACGTTCGCGCCGCTCCTCGCCAACGCCACGCCCGGCGAGGCCGTGGCGCGCATGGCGGTGGTGATCGGCCTGGGCCTCCTGCTCAAGAACCTCGCCGACTATGCCTCGTCGCAGTTCAACACCGGCATGCAGGAGGGCCTCGTCGCCAGCCTGCGCCGCAGGCTCTACGACCACCTCCTCCGCCTCGATCTCGCCTTCTTCCATCGCACGCGGACCGGCCTGCTGGTGACGGCGCTCGTCAACGAGACCGACCAGGCCAAGGGCATCGTCACCGCATCGATGGTGTCGCTCATCCGGAACATCTTCCTGCTCGGCACGACGCTGTTCATCCTGGCCAGCATCTCGTTCCGCCTGACGCTGCTCACCCTCGTCGTGGTGCCGCCCCTGGTGCTCGTGCTGCGCACGCTGACCCGCCGCATCCGCCGCCACTCCCGCGCCCGTGCCGACGAGCGGGGCGAACTCGCGGCCCTGGCCACCGAGCGGCTCGCCGGCATCCGGCTGGTGCGCACCTCCGGCGCGGCGGCCCAGGAAGAGGCGCTGTTCGCCGGCGCCGTCGAGCGCTACCGGAAGCGTGTCGTCCGCACCGCGCGCTTCTCCGCGCTGACGTCGCCCATGAGCGAGACCGTCGCCACGATCCTCGTCATGCTGGTCGTGTACGCCGGCACCAACCCGGGGATACTCGGCCTCTCCGCGCCACTCGCGCCCGAGGTCATCATCGTCTTCCTCCTCGCGACGCTCCGTCTCACCTCGCCCATCAAGGCCATCTCCCAGTTCCCCGCCAACTGGGCCCAGGGCATGGCGAGCGTGGAGAAGGTGTTCTCGCTCCTCGATGAGCCGGTGCTGGAGGCGGATGACCCCGGCGGCCGTCAGGCCACGTTCGCCCGCGACCTGGTCTACGACCGGGTGAGCTTCGAGTACGACACCGGCGCGCGGGTGCTGCACGACGTCTCCTTCCGGGTCACGCCCGGGCGCGTCGTCGCGCTCGTCGGCCCGTCCGGGGCGGGCAAGAGCACGCTCGTCGATCTCCTGCCGCGCCTGCGGGAGCCCACCGAGGGCCGCATCCTGCTCGATGGCGTGCCGCTCCCCGAACTGAGCCGCTCGTCGCTGCGGCGCCTGATGGGTGTCGTGAGCCAGGATACCGTGCTCTTTCACGAGAGCATTCACGCCAACATTGCGTATGGCGTGCCCGGCGCCACGCGGGCCGACGTCGAGCGCGCCGCCGAGGCGGCGAATGCCCATGAGTTCGTTGCCCGCATGCCCCAGGGTTACGACACCATCCTGGGCGAGCGCGGCATGCGCATCTCGGGCGGGCAGCGCCAGCGCATCGCCATCGCCCGCGCCCTCCTGCGCAACGCGCCGATCCTCATCCTCGACGAGGCCACCAGCGCGCTCGATACCCAGTCCGAGCGCCTGGTGCAGGAGGCCATCGAGCGCCTCATGGCCAATCGCACCGTGCTGGTCATCGCCCACCGGCTGGCCACCGTGCGGCAGGCTGACGAGATTCTCGTGCTCGACGAGGGCCGCATCATCCAGCGGGGCAGCCACACCGAGCTGCTCGCCGCCGGCGGTCTCTATCGTCGCCTCTACGAACTGCAGTTCCGTGATGACGTGGAGCCTGCCATGCCGGTTGCCTCGGGAGACATGCGCGCATGACCGGTCCGTTCGCCGGCACGCGGGTGCTGCTCGTTGACCTTGAAGCGGATCCCACCGGGCACGCGGGGCTGCGGAAGCGGGCGCTCGAGCGGCTCGGCTGCGTCGTCGCGACCTGCGACCTGAAGGAGAAGCAGGGCCTGCTCGCCCGCCTGCGCGGCGGTGGCGCCCAGGACCGGCTCGGCAGGGCGGTGCTCCAGCATCAGGCGCGGCTGGTGCTCGTGGTCGAGGGTGCGGAGCTCACCGCGGGAATGGTGACGAGCCTCAAGCGCGACTCCGACGCCGCCTGGGCCGCCTGGTTCATCGGCGAGACCCGCTCGCTTCCGCTCATGGAGGCGCTGAGCACCGCCTACGATGTGCTGTTCGTGCCCGGCACGGACCTGGTCGAGCAGCTCCGTGGTGGGCCCTCCCGCCCCCCCACCATTCACTTGCCGCCGGGCTGCGATCCGTCGGTGCATCGTCCCATGCGCGCGCGCGACCAGTTCCGCGCCAACGTGGTGTTCGTCGGCTCGGCCACGCCCAGGCGCGAACAGCTGCTGGGCGAACTGACCGAGTTCGGGCTGGCGATCTGGGGACCCGGTTGGAGGCGGACACCGCTCCGGGATTACTGCCGCGGTGAGATGCTCGACCTCGACGACTACGTCCGTGCCTATGCCGGCGCGTCGGTGGCCATCAACGTCCACCGCGAGGGCGCCAGCGGCGGCGGCACCGCGACCGGCTGCAACCAGCGCCTCTTCGAGCTCGCGGCCATCGGAGTGCCCCAGGTGGTCGACAATCGCGTCGACCTTCCGCTTGCGTTCGATGCAGGGAAGGAACTCCTCACCTTCGACACCGGCGCGGAACTGCGGCTGCTGGTCCAGGAGCTCCTCCACGACCCCACCACCGCGGAACGCCTGGCCCAGGCCGGCCGCCGCCGGGCGCTGGCGGAGCACACCTACATGCATCGGCTGGGCGCGATCCTGAGTGCAACGAAGCGCTAGCGCACCAGTCGTGAGTCGTCAGTCGGCGGTAAGCGGTAAGCGGTGCGTGGTGAGCGGGGCCCTGCGTGCCGAGGCAGCGTTCGAGCGCGGGTGCGGCATTTGACATGGCTGCATCGGGAGCGCGAGCGGCTGCCAGAGGCACGCAGGGCCCACTCGCCGCGCAGCGACGCAGGCCCAACTCACCGCGCAGCGACGAGGGCCCAACCTACCGCGCCGCCACGAGGGCCCGCTCACCGCGCCACGACCTCGCTTGTTGACGCGCCCGGTTTCGAGGTCTTCCTGCTCTCCTGACCTAGGGCTTCTGCTGAGCTTGCGGAGTTGGCTCCGGCGCCGTCGGAGCCTTCTTGCCGGAGGCGCCATGGCCGCCCATCGCACCCACGCCATCATTACCCGGCGCTGCGGCAGGCGCGGTGTCTACTGCTGGGGCCGGCGTGCCGCCGGCCGCCGTGCTCTTTCTACCCGATGACGGGCTGCGTGCTGGGCCGGTGCTCGCATTGCCGGTGTCCGGCATACGCGCAGTGTCACCCGTGGCCGGCATCGCACCCATGGCGGTGTCGGCCGGCGCGGCTGTCATCGTGGTCTGCGTAGTGTCAGTGGTGACCCCGGTGACAGGCTCCTTGCCGCAGCCGCGCATCCAGAAGAGCAGGGCCGCCACTACCGCGATGCCGATCACCCAAGGCAGCCATTTGCGCTGCTGGTTCTCGGCGTTGGCATTGGGAGGAAGGGACGCACTCATCGTCATACCCTCGGGAGACGGGTTGCGGTCGGGCCGGCTGCTGCCTGGTTTTTTTGGAGGGAGACA
>JAGGAG010000232.1 GCA_017889745.1 Gemmatimonadota bacterium
TCGATCGCGAACGCCGTGAAGTCGGGACTGGTGAAGAGCGGCATCATGCACACGCTCGAGACCTGCGGCGTGCCGTACGTGCTGGCCGGTTCCATCCGGGACGACGGCCCGCTGCCGGGCGTGTTCAGCGACACGCTCGCGGCGCAGGAAGCGATGCGCGAGCACACCGTCCTTGCGACAGGCGCCGTGTTCATTGCCACGGCGCTGCATGCCATCGCCGTCGGCAACATGCTCCCCGCTTTCCACACCCGGCGCGGCCCCCCGGAGCCGCTCATGACGATCTGCGTCGACCAGACCGAGTTCGTGGTGAACAAGCTCAAGGACCGGGGCACGCACCAGGCATTCGGTGTCGTCACCAACGCGCAGGACTTCATGCACGTGCTCCGCTTCTACGTGGAACAGGCACGGGCCGCCGCATGACGGCGCCCATCCGTGCGGCCTGGCGCGGTGGCTGGGCCCGGCTGGCGGAAGCGGTGCTGGCCGTCCTGCCGGTCGATGAGGTCGAGGGCATCTGGCAGTTCCAGCCGATCCGGCTGGAGCGCCGCGAACTGGGCACCGCAATCCTGGCACTCCGGCACGGCGACCGGCGCCGCATCTGGACCGCGCGCTACGCACTCACGATCAGGGGGCGGGAGCGCGGCGCGTTCGAGCACTCGCTCGAGGAGGTCGGCAGCGGCCCGGTGGAGGCTCTCGAGGAGCTCCTCGTGAGCGTGCGTCGCCGGCTGGGTGAGGACGACGCGCCGGTGCCGGTGCCGGTCGACCAGTGGCGCGAGGCGGCACTCGATGGCGCACCTCAGCCGTGAGGAGGCGGCCGGCCTCCTTGAGCGCTTCCACCGGCACCTCCGCGATCACCGCCTCCCCGTCACGCCGCAGCGAACCCTGATCGCCCGGGTGCTGTTCGAGTCCGATGAGCACCTCTCCGTCGAGGCCATCGAGCGGCGGCTCAAGCAGATGGGCGCGCGCGTCGGTACCGCCACCGTGTACCGCACCCTGGATACGCTGGTCGAGAGCGGTCTGCTCCGTACCCACGACTTCGGCGAGGGATTCCGCCGCTACGAGCCCGTAGCGTCGTCGCCCCAGCACGAGCACCTCGTCTGCCTGCGGTGCGGCGCCGTGCACGAGTTCCAGAATGACCGGCTCGAGCGGATGCTTCCCGTCATCGCGGACGAGTTCCATTTCCAGCACCAGCGCCATCGCATCGAGATCTACGGTCTCTGCCGCGACTGCCGGCAGCGGGACCTTGGCGGCCTGCTCAAGTGAGTGATGCGCCGGGCCTGAGCCTGTTCGTGGCGTTCGCGGCGGGGCTGCTCAGCTTCCTGTCGCCCTGCGTGCTGCCGCTCGTGCCCAGCTACGTGGGGTTCCTCACCGGCATGTCGCTGCCGGAGCTCGGTGCCCGCCGCCGGTACGCGCTGCTGCACGCGCTCTGCTTCGTGTTCGGCTTCTCGCTGATCTTCGTCCTCCTCGGCGCCAGTGCCACGGCGCTGGGGCGGTCCCTGCGGTTCTACCAGGTCTGGCTCACCCGCGCCGGCGGTGTCCTCATCATCCTGTTCGGGCTCTACTGCCTGGGGGTGCTCAAGGTCGGCGTGCTGCAGATGGAGCGGCGGATACAGTTGCAGGACAAGCCCGTGGGGTTCCTCGGGTCGGTCCTGGTGGGGATGGCGTTCGGCGCGGGGTGGACGCCGTGCATCGGGCCCATTCTCGGGGCCATCCTGAGCCTGGCGACGGTGGAGCAGGACCTCGCGCGCGGGATGCTGCTGCTGGGCGCCTATTCGGCCGGCCTCGCCGTTCCGTTCCTGCTCGCGGCCCTGGCGGTGGAGTCGTTCCTCGAGTGGTTCCAGCGCTTCCGGAAGTACCTGCCGTGGGTCATGCGGATCAGCGGTGTGCTGCTGATCGCGGTCGGGGTCCTGATGATCTCGGGCGAGTTCACCCGGCTGGCGGGCTGGCTCCAGTCGCTCACGCCGGGCTTCCTCCGGAACCGGATCTAGGTCACGTCACGAGTTGAACCATGGGAATTCTACGGATTGCGGTCCTCGCCGGCGCGCCGTAGGGTGGAATTGTTGTGCCGCAACGATCCCTTGCCCTGGTCGGAGGCCCAATGCGCTTCCAGCGCCTTGAAATCGCGCTCCTCGTGTCACTTGCCGCCTGCGGTGGTGGCGATCCGGTCGCGACAATGCAGTCGAGCGTCGTCACCATCAGCATCTTCGACTTCTATTACTCACCCACCAGCAGGACGGTCCCGGTGGGAACCAGGGTAGAGTGGGTCAATCAGGGGCCGTCGCCGCACACCACCACCAGTGATGTCGGCGCCTGGGACAGCGGATCACTGAGCCCGCCCACTCCGGGAGGTGGCGGCACGCCGCCGCCCCCGACGACCCCGCCTCCGAATCCATATGCCATGGCAGCGGTGGGCGGTGCGTTCTCGTTCACGTTCAATACTGCGGGCGTGTATGGCTTCCACTGCTCGCTCCACCCACCAGCCACCAACCCGGCATTCGTGGGCACAATAACCGTCACGGAATAGCGTGCGCCGGAGCTGGCCTGCTACGCGGTCAGCTCCAGTTCCTCCTCCGCTTCCTGCCGCCGCAGCAGTTCCCAGTACCGGCCCCGGGCCGCGATCAGCACCGGGTGCGTCCCCCGCTCCACCACGCGT
>JAGGAG010000136.1 GCA_017889745.1 Gemmatimonadota bacterium
GCGCCTTACCCTCGACGACGGGACGCGGACGGCGGTCACGTCGGCAGGTGTGACCTTGGGTGATATCGAGCGGGCAGCCGCGCCGCACGGGCTTCGGCTCCCGCCCGATCCGTCAAGCGCGCGATGGGCCACCGTGGGCGGCGTCTTCTCGACCAATGCCGCCGGGCCGCGGACCCTCCGCTATGGGAGCATCCGGCGCTGGGCGCTGGGGGCGACGATCATCACCGCGGAGGGCGAGCGACTGGTGCTGCGCCGGGGCGAGCCGGCCGGACAGTCGCGGGCGGGCCACCGCTTCGATGCGGACGTGGCACCCGTGCTCAGGGCCGCCGCCGGGACGATCCGCGACCGCTTCCCCGGGACCCGGAAGAACTCCTCGGGCTATGCCCTCGACGCCTGGCTCGAGTCGGGCGACCTGCTCGACCTGTTCATTGGCGCCGAAGGGACGCTCGGCGTCGTGACCGAAGTCACGTGGCGGCTCGACCCGATCCCGGCGTACCGCTCCACCCTGCAGGTGGAGATTCCCGCCCTCGACCGGATCGCCTCCGTGGTCACCGCGCTCACGGCCACGGGACCCTCGGTGTGCGAGCTGCTCGACCGGACCTTCCTCGACGTGGTGCGGAGCGGCACCGCCGGCGCAGACGTGGTCGTACCCGACGCCGACGCGCTGCTGCTCCTCGAGTATGAGGACGACTCGGCGGCCGCAGTCGAGGAGGCGGTGGCCCGCGGAGTAAGTGCGGCCGTCGCGGCCCGCGCGATCGCGACGCGGCCGCGCACGGCCGAGGAGGCGGCGGCGATCTGGGCGCTGCGCCATGCGGCGAGCCCGATCCTGGCCCGATTGCCGGTGACGCAGCGGTCGATGCAGGTGGTGGAGGACGGCTGCGTGCCGGTAAAATGTCTTGCTGAATACCTGCACCTGCTGCGAGATGCGGCGGCGCGGCGCGGCCTGCCCATCGTGCTCTTCGGCCATGCGGGCGACGGCCACGTGCACGCGAACCTGCTACCCGACACGACGCGACCTGGGTGGGCCGACGCGGTTGCCTCGCTCCTCGAGGAAGTGAGTGCGGGCGTCGTGGCGCTTGGCGGCACGCCGGCGGGAGAGCATGGAGACGGACGGCTCCGAGCCGGTCTCATGGATCTCTTGTATGGTCCGGAGATCACCGGGCTCTTCCGGCAGGTGAAGACCTGCTTCGACCCACTGGGCATCCTGAATCCGGGCGTTATCCTTCCCGCCGTTCCCGATCGATCGCCGCTCGCCGGCATCAAGGTGGGCGCCGCGGCGGTGCCGATCCCCGAGGACATCGCACTGGCACTGCGGACCATCGAGAGGGAGGGCGGCTACGACCGCTCACGCCTGACGGTGGCGGACGCCTCTCACGACCCACGACCCACGACCCGCGACTCACGACCATGAACATCCTGCGCGAACCCCGTGTCACCCTGGTCGCCCGCCCCCAGTTCGTGGAGCCGGCGCACCTCGCGATTGCCTGGAAGGGGCCGTCCACCGACGGCGAGCGGCTGGCCGAATTCGCGGGCCGGCTCTGCTACATGAGCCAGCGCAACCCCGCCGGCCGGAGCACCGCCGAGTACCTGGAGAACATCCTGAAGCAGGGTCACGGGTCGGTGTTCGAGCACTCGACCTACGTGCTCCTCCTCGAGGGAATCTCCCGCTCCTGCACCCATGAGCTGGTGCGGCACCGGGCGGGGTTCGGCTACTCCCAGCTCTCCCAGCGGTACGTCGACGAGTCAGAGGCCAACTTCGTCATGCCTCCCGCGATCCAGGGGGATCCCGTCATGGAGGAGCAGTGGCAGCAGGCGATGGCGTCGGCGCAGGCGTCGTACGTGGGGGCCGTGGAGCGACTGATGCAGAAGTACCGCTGGGTGGAGAGCGGCGTGCACCGGCGGAAGATGGCGCGTGAGGCGGCCCGGAGCGTCCTGCCCAACGGGACGGAGACCAAGATCGTGGTGAGCGCCAATGTCCGCGCCTGGCGCACGATGCTCGAGCTCCGGCTGGGAGAGGGAGCCGAACTGGAGATCCGCCGCCTCGCGGTGATGATCCTGCGGACGCTCACCACCGAGGCACCAGCGCTCTTCGGCGACTTCGAGATCTATCCCGCGGCCGACGGGACGGAATGTGGGCGGGTTGGATACCACAAAGTCTGAGAAAATCCCGAAAAAACTATTGTGCAATCGTTTTGCATTCCTTACCTTAGATTCGCGCGCGCGAGAAAATCATCATTTCGAGGTTCGCTCGTCCGGCATCGGACGTCTTTTTTTGTAGAGGGCCCGTTTGGCAGTTCGGATCGGACTCGCCTTCAACCTCAAGCCTGAAGCACCGGCACCAGTCGCCGGGGCGGACTCGCCCTCCCCCGTAACCCCCAGTCACCAGTCCGAAGGCCCGGCGCTTCCCTCGGCGCAGCGCGTGCTCCGCAGCGACCTCGAGCAGCCCGATCTCTACGCCGAGTGGGACGAGCAGGGCACCATCGACGCCGTCGCCGCCGCGCTCTCCACCATAGGCGAAGTGATCCTCCTCGAGGCGAACGAGACCTTCCCGGAGCGGCTCCGCGCCGCCCGTCCCGACTTCGTGTTCAACATCGCCGAGGGGCTGTACGGCCCGAACCGGGAGGGACACGTCCCGGCCATCTGCGAGTTCTTCGGCATCCCGTGCCACGCTTCCGACCCGCTCTCCCTCTCCCTCTGCCTGCACAAGGGCCGGACCAAGGAGATGCTGCTCCAGCACGGTGTGCCGACGGCCCCGTTCACCATCGCGCGCACCCGGGACGACGCCCGCAACGTGGCGCTGCCCTTCCCCCTCTTCGCGAAGCCGTGCTTCGAGGGGTCGGGCAAGGGCGTGAGCGTCCAGAGCCTCTGCCACAACCGGGCGGAGCTGGTGGCCCGGGTGGACGCGCTGCTCGACACCTACCGGCAGCCGGTGCTCATCGAGACCTGGCTCCCGGGCCTCGAGTTCACCGTGGCGGTGCTCGGCAATGGCGAGGAGGCACGCTGCTTGCCAATCGTCGGCATGCGCTTTGACGTGCTGCCCCCGGGCGCACCGCCGATCTACGGCTACGAAGCGAAGTGGCTGTGGGACACGGTGGCCAACCCGCTCCAGCTCTTCGAATGCCCGGCGCAGGTGCCGGACGAGCTGACGCGGGACATCGAAAGGGCGGCGCTCGCGGCTTACCGGGCGCTCGAGTGCCGCGACTGGTGCCGGATCGACGTGCGCTGCGACGGGGCGGGACGCCCGATGGTGGTGGAGCTCAACCCGCTCCCGGGGATCCTGCCCGACCCGCGCGACAACTCCTGCTTTCCCAAGGCGGCCCGGGCGGCAGGCATGAGCTACGACGACCTGATCCGCGCCGTGGCGGACATCGCCTGGCGGCGGATCAGCGGCGAGTCCCTGCTGGCCGAGGTGAGATGATGCGCGCAGTCATCCTGTACGACGGCGGGAGCGACGAGTGGTCGGCCCAGGACGTGGCTGCGGTCATGGCCAACGTGCGCGAGGTGCGGACCGCCCTCCGGCGCGCGGGTCACGAGCCGGTACTCGTGCCCGTTCACCTGGGCGATTTCCGCTGGCTCACGCGGGCGCGGAAGGCCGACCTGGTCTTCAACCTCTGCGAGGGTATCAACGGCAAGGCGCGCTATGAGGACTTCGTGGTCGGCACGCTCGAGCTGACAGGAGTCCCCTTCACCGGGTGCCGGCACTGGCCGATCGCCGTGTGCCACCGGAAGTACGTGGCGAACACGCTGCTCGCCGCGGGGGGCCTGCCGGTGCCGGCCTTCACGCTGGCGCAGGGGAACAAGATTCCCGCCGACTTCCCGCTGCCGGCCATCGTCAAGCCGAACGCCGAGGACGCGAGCGTGGGGATCGACCGGGATGCGGTGTGCGCCACGCGCCGGGCGCTCCGGAAGCGGGTTGCCACCATGCTGGAGCACTTCGACGAGGTGCTGGTCCAGGCGTACATCGGCGGCCGGGAGTTCAATGTCGGGTTCATCGGCGACCGGATGCTGCCGATCTCGGAGATCCGGTTCGACCGCATGCCCGAGGGGAGCTGGCCGATCGTCACCTACGCGGCCAAGTGGCATGCGGGGAGCGCCGAGGACATGGGAACGCAGCCAGTCTGCCCGGCGCAGGCACCGTCCGACATGCTGCGGCGCATCGGGGCCGTGGCCCGGCACGCCTGGCATGTCATGGCGAACGACGAGGGCTATGGCCGGGTGGATCTGCGGGTGGACGAGCAGGGTCAGCCGTGGATCCTCGAGGTGAACCCCTGCCCCGACCTCTCCAGCGACGCCGGCCTGGCGCGGATGGGCCGTGCTGCGGGCTGGAACTACGACGAGCTCGTGCTGCAGGTGGTGGAAGAGACGCTCAATCGCGCCCGCCGGGCGTCGGCGGCTGCGGCAGCGCAGGTGCCAAGCAGCATCCCGGCGTGACCGTCGCCGCCGTGGTGCTGCTGCGTTCCCTCACGCCCGCCGACCGCGGCGCGGTCGAGGCGATGACGCGGAGCACCGGGTTCTTTCACGAGGACGAGGTGGCCATCGCCGTCGAGGTGTTCGATGCGGCGGTGGCGGGAACATCCGACTACGAGGCACTCGGCGCCGAGGTGAATGGCGCCCTCGCCGGCTGGATGTCCTGGGGACCGACGCCCTGCACGCTCGGGACCTGGGACTGCTACTGGATCGTCGTTGATCCCGCCCATCAGGGCGAAGGGATCGGCTCTACCCTGCTCGGCGCAATGGAGCAGCGGCTCGCGGGCCGCGCGCGACTGATCGTTGCCGAGACGGCGGGACGCGATGACTACGGGCCCACGCGGGCGTTCTACGAGCGCCGCGGTTACCACGCCCAGTCACGCATCCCGGACTTTTACGCCCCCGGCGACGATCAGGTCGTCTACGTGAAGTATCTGACCGCTGCGGTTCGGCCTTAAGGAGGACGGGTACCGGCATGGAGACCTGGCAGGAGGTCCTGCGAAAGAACTCGATCGCTTCCCTCGAGGCGCTCGCCATCAAGTTCGGCCCGGAGAACTTCCCGGAGCTGGACCGGCTGCGCCTCGCGGCGGAGAACTTCGAGTTTCGCATCTCGCCCGCAATGGTGGACCTCATCAAGGAGCCGAACGACCCGATCTGGCGCCAGTACGTGCCGGCGGTCGACGAGCTCGAAGTGGTCGACGGCATTGTCGATTCGCTCAACGAGGACGAGGACAGCCCGGTCCCGAACATCACGCATCGTTATCCTGACCGTGCGCTGTTCCTGGTCTCCCCGGTGTGCGCGTCCTACTGCCGCTTCTGCACCCGGCGGCGGAAGGTGGGCGATCCCGAGAAGATCCCGATGTCCCAGTTCGAGTCGGCGTTCCAGTACCTCGAGGAGCACACCGAGATCCGGGACGTGATCATGTCGGGCGGCGATCCCCTGCTCCTCAATGACCGGCGGCTCGACATGATCCTGGCCCGGCTCAGGTCGATCAAGCACATCGAAATCATCCGCATCGGGAGCCGGGTGCCCTGCCACCTGCCCGAGCGGATTACGCCCGAGCTGTGCGAGACCATCAAGAGGCACCATCCGGTGTGGATCAACACGCACTTCAACCACCCGGACGAACTCACCCCGGCGGCGGTGAAGGCCCTCGGCATGCTGGCCGACGCGGGGATCCCGCTGGGCTGCCAGACGGTGCTTCTCAAGGGCGTCAACGACAGCCCCGAGGTGATGAAGTCGCTGATGCACCGGCTGATGCTGGCCCGGGTACGGCCCTACTACATCTACATGGCCGACCAGGTGGCGGGGGCCGAACACTTCCGGACCACGGTGCAGACCGGGCTCGAGATCATGCATGCGCTGCGCGGGTGGACCAGTGGCCTGGCGAACCCCTACTTCGTCATCGACGCCCCGGGCGGCGGCGGCAAGATCCCGCTCCTGCCGGAGTACGTCGAGAGCATGACCGACGAAGAGGTGGTGTTGCGGAACTTCCGGGGTGAGCGGTTCGTGTACCGCCAGGCGCGCGAAGAGGTGGGCGTCGGGGCGGGGGGGCCGGATCCGGAGTACCTGTTCCAGCCGACGCTGCAGCTCAAGAAGGCACGGAAGAAGGCAGTGGCGCCAAGGAAGCGGAAGACGGCCTGATGACGGTCTGCAGTCGGCAGTCGTGAGGCGGAATTGAAAAGGGGCGGCCCGGACAGGCCGCCCCTCCTTTCATTCCGCGTTGTGAGCCCTACTCGGCAAACCTCACTTCGGTGCCATCCAGCGCCAGATAGAGGATCTCGAGTCCACCGTCCCGGCCAGGCACGACGGTCGGCGAGCGCGCGAGCGCGATGCCCTCATCGACGGTACTGTACCGCCAGCGCGAGGCCGTGGTACAGATGCTGGAACAGGTGGCGTAGCGAAGCCGGTCGAGGCCGTTGTCGATGAAGGCCGCCTGCACGCGACCGTTCGCATCCACCGTAAGGCCACTCCCCTGTCCGACGGCACCGGTGGTGGAGGTGGCGAGGTCGATGGTGGTCCAGTTGGCGACGGTGATGCACGCGCTGGCGCAGGAAGCGTACTTCATACCGTTGCCAGTGGAAGCATAGTAGGTCACCGCCAGGAGATGATTGGGACCCAGTGCGATCGCGGGGTCCTGGCCTCCGTCGGCGAGGGACACGGCACTGATCGACCAGTCCGTTGCCTGCAGGCAGTCGGTGGCGACACAGGTCGCGTACTTGAGGTTCCGGCCGCCGCTGTCCTGATAAACCACATGGCGGATCGCTCCATCCATGACCACCGCGCTCGACCGCCCCACGAACGGACCGGTGTCCGGCGTACCGTTAGCCCAGTTGGCGTCCAGGGTGCACAGCGCCAGGCAGCGGGCGAACCTGATGAAGCTGTTGATGCCGTCATAGTAGGTGGCGTTCACCACGCCCCCCGGTGTCACATAGATGGAGGGGTTGATGCCAATGAGGCTGCTCGAATTATCCGCCGTGGCGAAAGACCACGAGAGCCGGTCGGTACATGCCGTGAGACAGGTCCCGTATTGGAGCGTCTGCAACCGGTCACTTCGATACACGATATGGACCCTGCCTGATGCATCGACACCGATTGCGCTGGAGGAACCGATGTTGCCAACGGTATCGAGCGCCACGGCGGTCCAGTTGGCCGCCAAGGCACAGGTGCCGGCGCATTCGGCGTAGAAAAGGTCGCCATGGACCGAGTCGGCGTAGACAGCGTGGAGGCCGCCTGTCGAATCCTTGGCCAGTGCAAGCTTGCCGAA
>JAGGAG010000233.1 GCA_017889745.1 Gemmatimonadota bacterium
GCGGCGACGACCTGCGCACCGCGGCACTGATCGGCAACCTGCAGTACATGTACGAGCACCCCGGCATCGGCGACAACCACAACGCCCCGGTGTTCCGAAGCTGCTATGCGCGCATGGGCGCGTTCATCCCGGCGCTCGTGGCCGAGGGCCGGGAGCCGCGCGTGATGCTCGAGTACTCGGGGACGCTGCTGCACGGACTGCGGGTCATGGGTGCCGACGACGTGATCCAGAGCCTGCGCGGGATCACCTGCGCGCCCGAGTACCGCCGGTGCGTCGAGTGGCTCGGAGCTCCCTGGGGCCACGCGGTCGCCCCGTCCACGCCGGTCCAGGATTTCCGACTCCACGTGCGCGCGTGGCAGCACCACTTCGCCGCGATCTTCGGGCTCGAGGCGCTGGCGCGCGTACGCGGCTTCTCGCCGTCGGAGATGGCGCTGCCGAACCACCCGGAAGTCGCCTACGAGTTCGTGCGTACGCTGCGCGACTGCGGCTACCAGTGGGTGCTGGTGCAGGAACACACCGTGGAGGAACCGGGCACGGGTGCGACGCCGCGGCGCAGCCATCTCCCGCACCGGCTGGTCTGCCGCAGCGCCACCGGTGCAACCGCGGGCATCCTCGCGATCGTGAAGACCCAGGGCTCGGACTCCAAGCTGGTGGCCCAGATGCAGCCCTGGTACGAAGCGCGGGGGCTCGGGCGCGTCGAACTGGCCGGGCGCACGGTGCCGCCCCTGGTCACGCAGATCGCGGACGGCGAGAACGGCGGCGTGATGATGAACGAGTTCCCGCCGAAGTATTTCGAGGTCGTGCGCGCCGCCTCCGGCAGCGACGTCCCGCTGCTGAACGCCACGGAGTACCTGGAGCACCTGTTCGCCTCGGGCGTGCGGGAATCCGACCTGCCCGAGATCCAGCCGCTGTTCCACGGCCGCATCTGGGCCCGCCTGCAGCCCGGCGACGGCGTCGAGCGGCTCGAGCGCGTCATCGGGGAGCTGCGGCGGGAGGACCACCGCTTCCACGTGGAGGGCGGCAGCTGGACGAGCAGCCTGTCCTGGGTCCGCGGCTACGAGAACGTGCTCGGGCCGATGGAGGCGGCGAGCGCCCTGTTCCACGACCGGGTGACACGCCGAGGGATGCCGGGCGACGATCGCCGCTACCGCAACGCGCTGCTGCACCTGCTCGCCTCGCAGACCAGCTGCTACCGCTACTGGGGCCAGGGACAGTGGACCGACTACGGGCGCGAGATCTGCCGCCGGACGACCGAGATCCTGAGCCATGACTGCTGACGACCCATGAGCGACCCGGCAACAGTCACGCAGAAGCCGAGCTGGCGCGGCGTACAGCACCAGTGGGCGGCGGTATTCGCCCTCGGCGTCGGCACGTGCCTCGTCGCCCTGGCGCCGACGGCAACCGCGCGCATCGCTGCGGGCATCTACGCCGCGAGCCTGGTGCTGCTGTTGACGGTCAGCGCGGTCTACCACCGCTTCCAATGGACGCCGGGCGTCCGGACCTGGCTGCGCCGTGCGGACCACGCGTCCATCTTCCTGCTGATCGGCGGCACCTACACGCCGATCGCGATGCTCGCCATCGGCGGGGACGACGGGCGCAGCCTGATGACCGTGATCTGGTCCGGCGTCGCGGCGGGCGTGCTCGTCTCCATGCTCTGGCCGGGCGCGCCCAAGTTCGTCAGCGCCGCGATCGCCGTGGCAGTGGGCTGGACCATCGTCCCGTACATCGACACCCTCGTCCGGGTACTGGATGCGACCGAGCTCTGGCTCATCGTCGTGGGCGGCATCGCCTACACGGTCGGTGCGGTGGTTTACGCCGTCAAGCGACCGAACCCCTGGCCGCAGACCTTCGGGTACCACGAGGTATTCCACGCGCTCACGCTGGTCGGCGCGGGGCTGCACCTCGCGGCGGTGCTGTCCATCCTGCGCACGGCGGCGGGGTAGGCGCGACGCCGGTGCCGCGGCGGGATCCGGCCGCGGAATCTACTGTTTACACCTGTACCGGCGATCCTCAGTCTAAAGGTGGCCCTGAAGCCGCCGCGAAATGGACGACCTCGTAACGCCCGCCTGCCGCCCCTGGCATGCCCTCGAGCCGGGCGAGGCCTTGCACTCGCTCGGCAGCGACTGCGATCGCGGGCTGGAGGAGAGCGAGGTCCAGCGGCGGCTGGCGGTGCACGGCCCCAATGCACTGCCGGAGGCCCCGCCCAGGCCCTGGTGGCGCACGTTCATCCGGCAGTTCCAGAGCCCGCTGATCTACATCCTGTTCGTCGCCGCCGTGCTCGCCGTGTCGCTCGGGCACGCGGGCGATGCCGGCGTGATCCTCGCGGTCGTGATCGTGAACGCACTGATCGGCACGGTCCAGGAGGGTCGCGCCGAGCGCTCGATGAGCGCGCTGCGCCGGCTCGCGACGCTGCACGTGCGCGTCCTGCGGGGTGGAGTCGAGCGTGAGGTCGAGGCGCGCGAACTCGTGCCCGGGGACATCCTGCTGCTCGGCCCGGGCGATGCGGTCGGTGCAGATGCGCGGCTCGTCGAGCTCGTCCGATTGCAGGTGGCGGAGGCGGCACTGACCGGCGAATCGGTGCCCGTGCCCAAGAGCACTTCGGCGCTGCTCGAGGCCACCG
>JAGGAG010000032.1 GCA_017889745.1 Gemmatimonadota bacterium
CCGGTACAGCGAAGCAACGATAGCTTTCCCCGTTGCCCCGTCTGCGGTACCTGGCTGCTGCCGCCGGACACGGAAGCGGAACTGGCCGGATTCAGGGCACGCCTGACGCAGCTGGGCCTGATCGGAGATCGCTTGACGACACCATTTGGCAATACCCCGGGAGAAGCCTGAATGCGCGTCCTGCTCGCCAGTGCCATGCTGCTCGTGGGTCTCGCCACCACGGCCGCAGCACAAGACGCTGGACCGCATCCCCTGGCCACCCGCGCCCAGCTGGAGAAACAACTCGCGTCGCTTCCGGCCGACGAGAAGAACGGCCCCGTTGCCGACGTCATACGGCAACGGCTCAAGTACGGCGACTTCTTCCCGGGCGACCGGATCCAGCTGGTCGTGGTGGGGGACACGGCGTTCTCGAAGTCCTTCTCAGTGCGACCGGACACCACGATCGAACTGCCGAACCTCGACCCGATCAGCCTGCACGGGGTGCTGCGCTCCGAACTCGATGGGTATCTCGACCAGAAGCTGCGCCGGTACCTGACCAACCCCGACGTGCAGGCGCGATCGCTGCTCCGGGTTGCCGTGGTGGGTGAGGTGCTGCGGCCGGGGTTCTATGACCTGCCGCCGGACGCCGCCGCGTCTGAGGTCATCGTTGCGGCCGGCGGCCTCTCGCCCGCGGGCGACCCGCAGCGTACGGTCGTGAAGCGGGAAAACAATACTCTGTATACCAAGTACCAGGTGCGGCAGTTCTATGTCGACGGCGCCTCGCTCGACGAGATGGGCCTCCGGACGGGAGACCAGTTCAACGTCGGCCGGCGAGGCAGCACCAACATTCTCCCGATCATCGCAGCGGTCAGCGGCATCGCGTTCGCCGTCGCCGCCTTCTCCGGTATGTTCAGCGGTGGCAATTGATGCCCATGCCCGAGTCCGTCATGCCGCAGTCGAATGAGCGCCTGCCGAACCGGCACACTCCCCGCAGCACGCCGGGGGCGGTACCGGCCTTCAGGCCGGAACAGCGGCAGGTGCCGCGGCTCAGCCAAGTGCACGACCAGCCACAGCCCGACGCCCAGCGACACGAAGTGCCGCGCCGGCTCCTCAACGTGGCGGTTTCGCTCCTCCTGATCATGGTGACCTCGCCGATCATGCTGGTGATCGCCATCCTGGTGAAACTGACGTCGCCGGGCCCGGTGATCTACACGCAGACGCGGGTGGGGCTCGACCGGCGGGCGGGACGGGCGGCGCGGCGGGATACCCGGCGGCGCGACGACGTGGGTGGTCTCCCGTTCACGATCTACAAGTTCCGCACGATGCGCATCGACGCCGAAAAGGCCACCGGCGCGGTGTGGGCATCAAACGACGACTCCCGGGTAACGCGGATCGGCAAGGTACTGCGCCAGTTCCGGCTGGACGAGCTGCCGCAGCTCTTCAACGTGCTGCGGGGCGACATGAACCTGGTCGGACCGCGTCCGGAGCGGCCCAGCATCTTCAAGAAGCTGAGGGAAGAAATTCCCGATTACCAGAAGCGGCAGCGCGCGCGGCCGGGCATCACCGGATGGGCGCAGGTAAACCAGTCATACGACACGAACCTGGACGACGTGAAGCGGAAGGTGCAGTTCGACCACGAGTACATCAACCGGCGGGGCCTGGCGGAAGATTTGAGGATCATGCTGCGGACGGTGCCGGTGGTTCTTTTCCGGAGGGGGGGCTGGTAGAACAGCGTGAGCGGTAAGTGGTGTGCGGGCCTGAGGGTCGGGGTCGCGGGCGGATCGGTGACGATTCGCCCTTCGTCATTTCCGATCAACCCTTGACTCTCGACCCCTCAACTCTCAGCCCACTTCGGGGCGGCGGGTAGGTTCCCACGTAGCCGCGTTCGTACCCCTGAAGAACTGCATCCAGGCGACGAAGCCGGCCAGTGCGGACGCGACGGCGAAGCCGGCGCGCTTGACGGGGCCCGGCAGCGACTCGGAATCCTCGCGATTGAGCGCGACGAGGCCGGCCGCGCTGCCGGCGACGCCGAGTGCGACAAGTACGACCGCCCAGCGGTGAACCGGCGCCAGGAGCAGGAGCCCGATGGGTCCGAGTGGCAAGGTCAGGAACCCGAGCCAGCGGGCGAGCTTGTGGCTCGCAAGCATCCAGGCGAAGAGGCCGTACCGAACGGGGTTGAGCAGCGACCGCAGATACCAGAGGGTATTGAGGCCGCGGAGCATGGTGCGGATCTTCCGCCGGTACTCGGCCTGGAGCCCTCGTGCGCGGGGGACGATGCAGAGGGCGGCATCGACCGAAACGGTGCGGTAGCCCAGTTGCCGGGCGCGCAGCGGCGACGCAAAGTCGCGGCTTAGTTCTTCAGGAAAGGCAGTATCCACGAGCTCGCGACGGATGGCGTAGAAGCAGCCGCTCGCCCCGATGATCCCCCCGAGCCTCGTCTCGAGGGCCCGCACCGCCATTTCATATCCGACGTAACCTGCTTCGCTGGCATTGGCCTCGGCGGCGAGATCACCGACGCTCACATCGCGCCCGGAGGCGGCGCCCACGGTCGGATCCTGGAAGACCCGCAGGAGCGGCCTCAGCGAGGCGGCCGGGATGCGGATCGTGGCGTCGGTGTTGAGCACGATGTCGCAGCTGACGAGCGGCAGGGTGCGGTTCTCGGCTGCGCTCTTGCCGCGCCGCACCGGCATGCGCACCAAGCGCACGCCCCGCGCCTCGAACCGCTGAACGATCTCGTCGGTGCGGTCGGTGGAGGCATCGGACATGACCACCACCTCGCGGCGATCGACGGGGTAGTCGAGTGCCAGCAGGCTCTCGAGCGTGCCGGCGATCGAGGCTTCCTCGTTGTACGCCGGGACGAGAATGGCAACGCGGGGCCACCTGACCGGGTCGCCCCAGGGGCGCGCGCGGCGAACGCCACGGGAGAGGAGCCAGAGCAGCGCGGGATAGCCAACTAGCGCGTAGGCGAAGAGCGCGCCGGGAATGGCGAGCAGTGTCAGGCCGAGGGTCTCGAGCACTAGAGTGCGCGTTGCTCCAGCAGGCGCTGATACACCGCCAGATGCCGGGACACCCACTCCGCGGGAGACGAGCGAGCCGCCAGGCTGGCGACGGCGGCAGAAGCACGGGCATGCGCGGTCGACGGGTCCGCCAGGACGGCGGCCATGGCGCCGGCCAGGGCCACCGGATCCTCGGGCGGCACGAGCAGGCCGGTGCCGGCCGGCAGGAGGTCTGGTACTCCACCCACTGCGCTGGCGATGATCGGCACGCGCGCATGGATCGCCTCGAGCAACACCATGGGGGTTCCTTCCGTCCTCGAGCTGAGCACCAGCGCGTCGAAAGCAGGGAGCACCGCCGCCGCATCGGGTACCATCCCGAGGAAGCGGACCCGGTTGCCCAGCCCAGCCGCTGCCACCTGAGCCTCCAGAGCGGGACGCTCCCGCCCCTCGCCCACGAATGCGAGATGGCACTCCGCATTCGAGAGGAACGTCATGGCGGCGATCGCGATGTCTGCGCCCTTCTCGGGACTCAGCCGCCCTACCCAGCCCAGCACCGGCGCATCGTCCGGCAGCCGGAGCCGGGAGCGCGCCCCGGTTCGCGAGGACAGCGGCCCCGGCGGGGGTTGCCAGGCATTGCGGATGGGCACCACCCGCCCGGCAGCGATCCCCAGCGAACGGAGCGTCGCGGAGAGCGGATCGGAGACCGCGATGACAGCGTCATGTCTTCGCAGGGCCCGCACCGCCAGCCACTGGTTCAGGCGGTTCTTTCGGCTGCCGAAGGTAAACCCATGGGCCGTCGCCAGGGACGGGACCCGCTCGGAATCCGCCGCGAGCAACCCCATCATGTCGGCGCGGTAGCCATGGGTGTGCACCACGTCGATGCGATGCTCCCGTATGGCACGACGCAGGCTGTACCAGTCGCGCAGGTAGTTCCGGCCGGGTGAATCGAGCACCACAACCGCCAGCCCCGCTGCCCGCGCCCGGTCGACGAACGGACCTGAACTGCCGTCCGCCAGGGCAGCGATCACGACCTGGGCCCCGGCCTCGACCAACCCGCGGGACAAACCCAGAACCGCCGATTCGGCGCCGCCAACGGGACCCGGCGCGATGACCTGCAGCACCCGGACGTTGCCATGGGGCAACAGGTGTGGGTTCATGAGGGTAACATACCCCATAAGTCGGTGTAATACAAAGACTTCAATGCCAGTGCCGGTGGCCCCTTCCTTGCCCCTCCCAGGTCGATCTCAACCTTGCTGCTACTGACCGGAGGCCTGCCTCCGGCTACCTTCGATTCCCGGGGGGACCTGGATGCAGACCCGGCCGACCCTGCAGGCAGCCCCCGGCACACACACCCGTCCACGGACCCCGGGGATGATTCAGGAAAACTGCCCCATCTGCGGCGGTGGCTCGGTCGGCACCGTCGGCGTGAAGGATGGTTTGCGCGTGTTGCGGTGCGCCAACTGCACAGCGCAGTACTCCGAGCGCGCGCCGGAGGTCAGCCAGCTTCCGGAGATGTACAACAGGGCCTACTTCCACGGATCACGTACTGGATACCCCGCGTACGAGGCCGACGAGTCGCTGCACCGTGCCAGGGCCCGGCACTACCTTGAGGACCTGACGGCACATACCGCGTCCACTGGCACCCTGCTGGACGTGGGGTGCGCCACCGGCTTCTTCCTGGACGAGGCGCGCCAATCAGGGTGGCTGGTACGGGGCTGTGAGGTGAGCGAATGGGCAGCAACCTACGCACAGCGCCGGTTCGGGCTCGACGTCGTCACGGCGTCGTTCCCCACGCCGCTGCTGGGCCCGCAGCGCTACGACGCCGTGACGTTTCTCAACGTGTTCGAGCAACTCCCCGATCCGCATGGCGCCGAGCACGTATTGCGCGACCTGGTGGTGCCGGGCGGGATCCTCGCGCTGGAGACCTGGGACGTCGACGCGCTGGTGGCACGATGGTGGGGCATGCGGTGGCACAGGTACCACCCACAGGAAACGCCGGTCTACCTCAACCGCCGGTCACTGACGGCACTCTTCAAGCCGGAGCACTGGACGCTGGTCGAGTATCGCGCGCGAACCAAGTGGATCACGCTGGCCCACGGGCTTCATGCCCTGGGCCTGGCGGCGCATCCGACCCGCAATGGCGGACCGCCGCACCACGGCCTGCGCGAGCGGATCGGGAAGGTCTCGCTGCCGTATCGCCTGGGGGACCTCGTGTGGGCGGTGTTCAGGAGAGCCGAGCGTTGAGTGTCGAGTGGTCGTGGGTCGTGGGTCGCGGGTCGTGAGCCATATCCGGCTGGTAGAAGTGGGGCCGCGCGACGGGCTGCAGAGCATCAGTGGCTTCGTGCCGACGGACGTGAAGGTGGCATACATAGACGCTCTTTCGCGAACGGGGCTCAGCGACATCGAAGTCTCCAGCTTCGTGTCGCCCAAGTGGGTGCCCCAGCTCGCGGACGCGGAGGAGGTCTTCCGGTGCATCGAGCGACGCCGCGGGGTACGCTACCATGCGCTCGTACCCAACCTGGAGGGGCTGGAGCGGGCAGTCGCCGCGAGGGTAGACGTGGTCGCGGTGTTCACCGCGGCGAGCGAGACCTTTTCGAGGAAGAACACGAACGCATCCATCGCCGACACCCTCGAGCGGTTCGCGCCGGTGATCTCCGCGTCGCCGGTGCCGGTTCGGGGTTACGTATCCACCGCGTTCGTGTGTCCGTTCGAGGGTCCGGTGGCCCCGAAGATGGTGCGGCAGGTGGCGATCGCACTCACGGCGCTCGGTTGCCAAGAGATTTCCCTGGGGGACACGATCGGCAAGGCGACGCCGGACCAGGTGCGACGGCTGCTCGAAATCGTCCTGCCCGACGTGCCGGCCGACCGCATTGCGCTCCACTGCCACGACACGTTCGGGCAGGCGGTGGCGAACGTGCAGGCGGCCGCCGAACTGGGCGTGCGCGTGTTCGACGGCAGTGCCGGCGGGATCGGCGGGTGCCCCTATGCCCCGGGAGCCCCGGGCAACGTCAGCACCGAGGCACTGGTGCGGGCCTTTCCGGGCCTGACTGGGGTAGATCCCGAAGCACTCGCGGCCGCCGGCCGCATGATCACGACCGCCATCCAGGAATCCGGAACCAGTCTGTGACCCCCACGCGCCAACCGCTCGTCAGCGTCATCATGCCCACCTACAACCACGGCCGCTACATCGCGGACGCGGTGCACAGCATCCTGAACCAGACGTTCGGTGACTTCGAGATCGTCGTGGTGGACGACGGTTCGACGGACGACACGCCTGCGATCCTGGCACGTGTCGCGGACCCGCGCCTCAGGGTGGTACGACAGGAAAACGCCGGGACCCCGGTCGCGCGCAACCGGGGACGGGCGGAGGCTCGAGGACAGTACATCGCGTGGCTCGACTCCGACGATCTCTGGCGGCCAACGTTCCTCGAGCGGCACCTTGCCGTGCTGGAGGCGGAGCCCGAACTCGGCTTCTCGTTCGCGAACTTCGTGCGGTTCGCGGATGGTGAGTTGCTCCCGGGGACCCAGTTCGACCTGGTGCCGCGACTGCGGCAGCTCCCCACGCGCGCGGCTCGGGGTGGCGGCGCACGCGTCATCGAGATGGACACCTTCGCCGCACTGGCTCCCTGCCCCGACGTGCCAGGCTGGATGCAGGCCAGCCTGTACCGCCGCGCCGCCATGGAAGGGTGCCAGTCGAGGCGAGGTGTACGACCGGCCGAGGACCTGTACCTGCTCCTCCAGATCTACGCTCGCGGGATGCCGGCCGCTTACCTCGACGAGGTGCTGATAGAGGTGCGGCGGCATGGCAAGAACAGCTACAACAGCGGCGACCAGATCCGCGAGGCGGTGCTGCGCACCCTGCACCTGGTCAATGCGGACATCGCGCTCTCGCCGACGCAGCGTGAAATCCTGCATCGACGGATCGGCGATGAGTACTGCCGGCGCGGCTGGCGCCATTTCTGGTCGCACGACACCGGGCGGGCCAGGCAGTATTACACGGACTCGCTTGCCTGGCCCGGCACCAAGGTAGCGGCGCTGACCCACCTTGCCATGCTGCCGTTCCTGCCGCTGCTTCCGCGGCGCGAGCCGGTGTTCTGATCGGCGCCAGCGCGTTGCCTTGCTGGGTGCCGACAGGGCGCACTAACTTCGATCCTCGCTTCCCTCCCGAGGTCAACACGCAGTGAGCAAGGTCATAGCGGACGCCCGCAGCGCCGTCGCGGATCTCCCCGAAGGAGCCACGCTGCTGGTGGGAGGCTTCGGGCTGTGCGGCATCCCGGAGGAGCTCATCGAGGCCGTGCGGGACTTGGGCCCGAAGGACCTCACCATCGTCAGCAACAACGCGGGAACCACCCAGTTCGGCCTGGTCCAGCTGCTGCGCAACAACCAGGTGCGGAAGGTGATGGCGAGCTATGTGGGAGAGAACGACGTCTTCGAGCAACTGATGCTCTCGGGCACGCTGGACGTCGAGCTCGTTCCGCAAGGCACGCTGGCGGAGCGGCTGCGGGCAGGCGGCGCCGGCATCCCCGGCTTCTACACGGCCACCGGCGTCAACACGCTCGTGGCCACCGGCAAGGAGACCCGGGCGTTCGACGGCCGGGAGTACATCCTGGAACGGGGCATTACGGGAGAGTTCGCGCTGGTGCACGCGTGGAAGGGAGACACCGACGGCAACCTCGTGTACCGCAAGACGGCGCGGAACTTCAACCCGCTGGTGGCCATGGCGGGGCGCATCACGGTGGCCGAGGTGGAGGAACTGGTTCCGGCCGGGCAGCTCGACCCCGACGCGATCCACACGCCGGGGATCTTCGTGCAGCGCGTGGTGGTGTGCCGCGAAAACGCCAAGCGGATCGAGCGCCGCACGGTGCGAAAGGGCTGACCATGGATGTCCGCGAAGTGATCGCCCGCCGCGCCGCACAGGAGCTGCGCGCGCTGACGCCCGCCACCGGATACTACGTGAACCTGGGCATCGGGATGCCGACGCTGGTAGCGAACCACGTGCCCGCCGGAGTGCCCGTCGTGCTCCAATCGGAGAACGGCATGCTCGGGGTCGGGCCGTACCCGCGCGAGAGCGAAGTGGACGCCGACCTCATCAATGCGGGCAAGGAGACGGTGAGCGAGCTGCCCGGATGCAGCTACTTCGACAGCGCCCTCAGCTTCGCGATGATCCGAGGGGGCCACGTGCCGCTCTCGATCCTCGGCGCGCTGCAGGTGTCGCGCGAGGGAGACCTGGCCAACTGGATGGTGCCGGGCAAGATGGTGAAGGGAATGGGCGGCGCCATGGACCTGGTGGCCGGCTCGCGCCGGGTGGTGGTGATCATGGAGCACTGCACCCGCGACGGCGGCCCCAAGATCCTGGACCGGTGTACGCTGCCGCTCACCGGCCGGCGCTGCGTGGACCGCATCATTACGGAGCGCGCGGTGATCGACGTGACACCGACCGGGCTCGTGCTGGTGGAAGTCTCCGACGGGGAAACCTTCGATTCGGTGCAGGCGGTCACGGAGCCGGTACTTCGACGGGCGTCCTGAGCGCAGGGGCCACCGCCCCGGTGCCCAGACGCGTCGGCAGGGTGACGCGCTTCGAAAACCGGAGTGAGGGACGCTCGATGAGTCGCCATCCCAGCCAGCCCACGGTGACGGCGGACCCCACTGCCGCCACCCAGGTCAGCATGCCGACCAGGGGCGGGAGCGAATTGCCGGCGAAGTGCTGGGCCAGGGACACGACGCGCCAGCCCACCGATGCGTGGTAGAGGTAGAGGCTGTATGAGATCGCGCCGAGGAATTGCAGCGGCCGCTGGTCGAAGTGGCGATCGAAGCCGGGACGCATGGCACTGAGCAGGCACAACGTGCTCACGCCGACCGTGATCACGATCTCGACGGGTGAATCCGGGTGCCTCGCCATCAGCGCGTTGGCGACCCACGTGAGCACGAGCACGGGAAAGCGGACGACGCCGGCAACCACCCACCAGGCAACGACGCCGGTGAAGAACTCATACCACCGGTCGAGCGCCACGCCACGATGCACCCCGGTGATCCATCCGTGGTGCGTGCCGATGGACGCGAAGAAGAGGGCCGTGAACAGCAGCACCAGCCCGGCGGTCGCAACGCGCCGCCCGGCCCATTGCGCCAGCAGGTGCCCGGTCACGAGGATCCCGACGAAGGTCAGGTAGAACTGGAACTCGTAGCAGAGGGTCCAGAAGATCGCGATGAGGTGTCCGTAACCGAGAATGTCCTGCAGGTAGACCAGGTGGGCGGCGAGCTGGGCCACCGAAGGCACGGGTGTCGCCAGCGAAGGGATCAGCGCCAGTCCGAGGTATATGAGCAGGACCTCGAGCGCGATTGCAGACCAGTAGGGCGGATCGAGCCGGATGGAGCGGCGCAGGGTGAAGCGGCCGAGGTAGCCAGGGGTCATCGATCCGTCGCGCACCGACCGGGCGATCACGAACCCGCTCAGCACGAAGAAGACATTCACCCCGAAATGGCCACCTTCGGCGAGGCGACGTACCGCGTCCGGAAGCCAGGATTGCTCTCCCCGGTTGAGAGCTCCCTGCACGTGATAGAACACGACCGCAAGCGCGGCAACGCCACGCAACGCATCGACGGTGCGGAGCCGGGGTTGGGCCCCGGGCGGAGGGATGTTCTCAGGGTGTGCTTCCTGTTCACTCATGGCACACTCAGTGCAACAGCATGGTATTTCCCCAACCCGGGCAGCGCGTGACCGCAGGAGAATCGCCAGACGCCTTGATGAATGAAAGGAGCGCAGGCGCGGCCGTCGCCGGTCCGGGCGCTTTTGAGCGTTCCGACCGAACCATCCTGCTCGTCATCCTGGCCGTGAGCGCGCTGCTCCGGCTGCCCGGGATCTGGCAGTTCGAGGTCTGGCAGGACGAGATCTACTCAATTTACGAGGCGCGCGACCTGATCCATTCGCCATTCGGTCCCGGCGGCATGGAGCTCCGTCCCCTCTACTTACTGGCACTGCACCCCCTGACGATGATGGCCCCGCGGGCCATCGTGCTGCTCCGGCTGCCCTCGCTGATCTTCGGGCTCCTGGGCATCGCGGCGACATGGTCGCTCGCCTACCGGAATCTCGGCCGTAATGCCGCCCTGGTGGCCGCGGGCGTTCTGGCCGTCCTGCCGCTGCACATCAACGCCTCACAGATCATCCGGTACTGGTCGCTCATCTACCTGCTGGGAGCGCTGTACGCGGGTGCGCTGCTCCGGGCGCTCGCCAGCGACCGGCGCCGGGACCACCTGATGGTGCTGCTGTGGCTGCTGCTGGGCACGCTGACCCACCCCACCTTCGCCATAACGGCCGTGGGCATGACCCTGGCCGCGCACCTCGTGCGGAACGACGGCGGCTTCGGCTGGCGCTGGCCCACGTCCGGCGCCTGGCGCCTGACGTGGGTACCCGCGGTAGTCCTCCTGCTGCTGTTCTACGCCGGGCTGTGGCTGTTCTTCACGACGGAGCGGCTGGTCGGTGAGGCGGCGGGGTCCCCGGAACGACTGGTTCCTGCGCTGGCGTTCAACCTGTCCCCGGCCCTGGTGACGGCGAGCGCGCTCGGCGTACTCTGCCTGGTGACGCGGCGTGACGCCATCACGCGACGATTCGGCCTCATGGGCACGCTGGGCGCGCTCGTCTCGGTCGTGACACTCTTCGTCGGGGGAACCCTCCGTTTCCTGCCAGTATCAGTGCTCTACGTGTCGGCGGCGTTCCCGCTGCTGGTCAGCGCCGCGGGTGCGCTGCCTTCCTGCTTCGCCACGACCGCGCCGGCACGGCGACGTGCCGCGGTCGCGCTCCTCCTCGTGCTCGTGGCGGGACTCGCCCCAAGCACGGTTTCGCACCTCAATGACGGTTCCCGTTTCGACTACCGTCCGGCGCTCGGCCGGGTCCAGGCAGTAGATCCCGGCGGCACGGTGGTGTTGTGGCCCCTCGTCCAGGCGACGTGGGCGGCACCTGGCCTCAAGGGCGTCGAGCTCCGCAGCTCCACGACCGTGTCGCTGTTCGATTCCCTGCTTGCGGCACGCGACCGGTACTGGGTCATCACGTCACGACGGCGGTATGGTCTGATCGGCGATGCGGACGGGCGCAAGCAGCAGTGGCTGTCCCGGCACTGCGACCGCATCCTGACCACCGCCAGGCCACGCTACGACTTCGAAGAGTACGTGGCGATGCTGTGGGAATGCCGTGCCGGGGGCCCCTCTTCCATCAAGGCAGCACAGCCGGGCCAGGACGCGCGTCCGCTGCCGGACCGCGACTGACCCTGCCCGCCATCATCCGCTCATGTCGCTGACGGCCCCCGCCGGCACCGCTTCCTTCAAGCGGCTGGGTCGCGAGACCATGACCTACGGTCTCGGGGTCATCCTGGGCCGCGCCGTCAGCTTCCTCATGCTGCCGGTGTATACCCGATTCCTGACGCCGGCCGACTACGGGATCATGCAGTTGCTCGACCTGACCGTCGACGTGGCCGCCATCTTCTTCACGGCCGGTGCGAGCTCCGGCGTGCAGCGCTTCTACTTCAAGACCACCGATCCGGCAGCCCGGGCACGGCTCCTCTCCACCACGTTCTTCCTGGTCCTGGGCCTCGGCTGCGCGGGTGCGCTCACGCTCGCGACGCTGTCCCCGCTGATCTGGAAGTACGGCCTGCGCGAGGCCGGGAAGCCCTGGTACCTCCTGATCGCGGCGGCGACTTTCGCCCTCGGCATGACGGTCACGATGCCGCTGAATTTCGCACAGACCACGCAGCGTGCGCGCCTGTACCTGGGCGTCTCGATGACCAAGCTGGTCCTGCAATTGTCCATGAATATCGTGTTCGTGGTGGTGCTCAAGGCCGGCGTCGCGGGACTGCTGTACAGCACCCTGATCACCAACCTGCTCCTGGGCTCCGTGCTCACCGTGTGGCTGCTTCGCCAGACCGGATTCCAGTTCGACCGGCAGGTGGTGCGCGACCTGCGCCGGTTCGGCGTGCCGTACCAGCTGACCTGGGCGGGGAGCTTCCTGCTGACGTTCGGCGACCGCTTCTTCCTGCAGGCAGGCCCGGGCATCGCGGCCGTGGGGCTCTACAGCATGGCGTACCAGTTCGGGTTCCTGCTTTCGCAGCTGGGCGCGACACCATTCCTCAACGCGTGGAATCCGCACCGGCACCAGCTCGTGCCCCGCCCGAAGGAGGAGCGCGACAGCCACTATGACCGCGGCTTCTTCTACTTCAACCTCCTGCTCATCACCGTGGCCTTTGGAATCGCCGTGTTCATCAGGCCGGTCCTCAAGGTCATGACCACCCCGGAGTTCCACCCGGCGGCCTACCTGGTGCCGATCATCCTGCTGGCGTACGTGGCGGAGGCGTGGGCCGAGGTGTTCCGTTTCGCCTTCGACGTCACCGAGCGCACCCGCTATTCGACCTACGCCACCTGGATCGTGGTCGCCGTCGTGCTGGTGCTGTACACGGTGCTGATCCCGCGCTATGGCGCCTACGGCGCAGCGGTGGCGACGGTCCTCGGCTTCTCGCTGCGGGCGACCCTCGTGTACCTCTGGGCGCAGCGTCTCTGGCCGATTCGCTATCGCTGGCGGCGTCACCTGACGCTGCTGGGGCTCGGGATCGCCGGGGCCACGGTCACCTGGGTGATGCCGAACATGGCCATCGCAGCCCAGGTGGGCGTCGGCGTCCTCGCCGTGCTGGCATACTTCGGGGCTGTCTACCTGCTGCTGCTGGACGACGAGGAGCGGGGGCTGATCAAGCGGATGGCGGGTTCACCGGGGACGGCGTGGGCGATCGCGACCAAGGAGTCGTGAGTCGGCGGCCGTGAGCGGCCGCGCGATCACGTCCTGATGCCGTAGGCCCGCTCGTAGGCCTCCGTCATGACCGCCGCGCTGAAGTCCCTTTCGGCGCGAGCGCGCGCGGCCGTGCCAAGCCGGTTGCGCAGGTTGGCGTCGCCCAGCAGGCGGCCGAGTGTGGTGGCAAGCTGCACCTCGTCGCCGGGGTCGGCAAGGAGTCCTTCCTTCCCTTCATCGATCGCTTCCGGAATGCCCGAGGCACGGGAGGCCACGATGGCCTTTCCGGCGAACATCGCCTCGAGCAACGCCATGGGCAGGCCCTCCCAGAGCGACGGCATGGCGTAGACATCGGCGGCGGCGAGGAGATCGGGGATGTCGCCACGGTGGCCAAGCAGGTGCACCCGATCGGCGATACCGGCCTCCACCGCGAACGCCCGCAGCCGCTGCTCCTCGTCACCCCGGCCGGCGATGGCGACGTGCCAGTTGCGGACGTCCTGTACCGCGAGGGCGCGCAGCAGGTGGATGTGCCCCTTCCGCGGCACCAGGTTGCCGACGGCCAGCACGAGCACGTCCCCGTCGGACAATCCGAACTCGGTCCGGACCGTCCCCCGCGTCCCGGCCGTGAAGGCGATACCGTTCGGAATGGTGCGCACTGACGACGGCGTCATGCGCAGGGTCCTGACCAGGTGCGCGTGGGTGGCGCGCGACACCGCCACGACCGCGCGACTGGACGCGAACGCCAGACGCAGCGCGAGGCGCCGCTGCCACCGGGCGAGCACCTTCTCGCTGCCATGCATGGTGATGACGTGCGGAATCCCGACGCGGCGCGTGGCTGCGGCACCGTAGATGGCCATGGTGAACTCATGGCTGTGCACGATCTCAATGGCGTGGCGCCGGAGCATGTCTACCATGCCCCGGAGGCAGTCGCGGTCGATCGGCTTCCGAAGCGAGAAGACGTCGGTGGCAAAGCCGCGCCGACGGAGTTCCCCTCCCAGCCAGCCGCAGCCGTTGTCAGGGCCGACGCAGAGCACGTGATGCCCCCGCCGGCGGAGTTCCTCCGCCAGCTGCATGAGCATGGTTTCCGCCCCGCCCGGCCCGTCCGACTCGAGCATGAGGGCGATCCGCCGGGGAGACGCCGCGGTCACCGGATGCCCCGCTTCGCCGAGTGCAGGAGCCGCAACACGGGCGCCGGCAGCAGCGACGCCCCCAGGACCGACAGCGACCAGGCGTCATGCGGGCCGCCCGCCGCCCAGGCGCCGCGCAGTGCGGCGCGCGCACCGGCGGGGTCCTGGTTGGAGAGGCGAGTATAGGCCAGGCGGCGCATCAGCTTCCGCTTGCCACGGTGCCAGTTATCGGTGGCGCGGGCGCTGCGGCCGGGCCGGAGCGCGGCGGCGCGCTCCTGGCTCGCGAGCGCGTTCTCAATGAGCCGGGCCACGTTGGCGGGCGAGACGAGCGAGCCCGACTGGCTGATGCGATACCCGACGAGCGACGACGTCACGATCGCGACCTCGGCTGCCGCCGCGATGCGGTGGAAGAACTCGGTCTCCTCCGCGACACGAAACGCGGGGTCGAACCCGCCGGCCTGATCGAAGAGCACCCGCCGCACCAGGGCCGATGACGGCAGGCCAAAGTTGCCGAGAAACAGCGCATCGTAGGCATCGCCGGTGAACGTCTCCCAGCTCTCGCCGCCAGCTTCGATGCTCTGCCGGCGCAGGTACTGCCCCAGGAAGGCGTGGGCGGTGGTGTGCTGTTCCCGGAACACGGGGAACACCGCCTCGAACCCTTCGCGCCCCGGGATCACCCCGTCGTCGAGACCGATGACGTCGCAGCCGGTGATCGACCACGAGGCGCCGGAGTGCCGCACCGCGGCAAGCTGCACCTCCAGCTTCCGCGGGTGCCACAGGTCGTCGGAGTCCACGAAGGCGATCATCTCCGACGTGGCGAGCCGCACGCCGTGGTTCCGCGCCGCGGAGACTCCGGCATTCTGCTGGCGCACGTACTGAACGGCCGGCGCGAAGCCAGCGACCACCGATCCGGTGTCGTCGGCCGATCCATCATCGACCACGATGATCTCCCGTGCCGGATGCGACTGGGCAAGGACCGAGCGCAGCGTCGCCCCGATCCAGCCGGCGCGGTTGTACGTCGGCACGACCACACTGACGGTGCTCATGCGCCGGTGAACCACTGCAGGGACTCGTGGAAGAACGGCGCCGGGTCGTCCAATCGCAGGACCTCGTTCCGGTCACCGGGCCGGAACAGCGTCATGAACTCGCGCAAGGCCTGCAGCCGCCCGGGCGCACCTGCCGGCATTCCGAGATCGGTCGCCGAGTGGCGCAGGCGAAGGAGCAGCTGATCGACATCGCCCCACCACCAGCGCAGCCGTGTCCCGACGCGGTATGGCGCCGGCGCGGCGGGGGCACGCCCTTCCGCGCATTCGAGCAGCAACCGGGGAAAGTCCACGCCGGCGTCGACGGCGAGCTGCAGCGAGCCCCAGAAGCGGCCGTTGATCTCCATCAGCATGGGCGTCCCGGTACGCTGATCGACCTTGTACTCCACCATGGCCACGCCCTGCCAGCCGAAGTGCTCCAGCAAGCGGCGGGAGCGCTCCACGAGCACCGGATCAGCGGCGATACTCTCGCGGTATACGCTGACGCCGCCTGACGGCGGCTTCTCGCGCAGGCGCCGATGAGCGAACGCCGCCCGCAGCTGCCCGCCCCAGAGCAGCAGGAAGATGCCGAGACCGGGGCCCACGACACGCTCCTGGACGAGCAACGGAAAGGCGGCGACGGGGAGCGCCGCGAGCACCTGCTGCAGCGCCTCGGGTGAGCCGGCGTGGTACACGCCGAGCTTTTGTCGCCGCCCGGCCGACTCACCCACCGACCGAACCGGCTTCGCCACGACGGGATAGGTGAGGTCGAGCGGGAAGCGGGCGTCGCCGGGCGCCTGGAGCACCATCTGGCGGGGCACACCGATGCCGAAATCCGGCGCCGCCGCGAGCACGCACTGCTTGTCGCAGATGGCGCGTACGGTCTCGAGCGGGGGCCAGGGTATCGCGCCAGGCGGAAACGACCCGGCGTGCTCGAGAAGGGCGAGGAGGGCTGCCTCACCGGTCGGGAGCACGAAGCGGGCGCCCTCCTCCCCCGCGACGGCCGCAACGCGCGCGGCGAATGGCGCGGGCTCGCGCAGGGGATCGGGCACGGCCACCGCCCGGGCCGAGAACCGGGATCGACCGGCAAGCGACCGGGCGGATGCCGCGCAGGTGACGATCCGTCGACCACTGGCGCCGAGAGAGCGCACGACCGCGAGCGCAGCACGTTCGTCGGCGTCGGTGACAATGACCGTCTCACCTACCACGAAGTGAGGTCACCCGGCCTGAGCCTGGCCGTCGGCAGCGTCGCCAGCGGCCGCGGATAACGGGCCTGGCCGGGAAGCATCGGCTCCCACTCGGCGAGGATTCTCGTCTCCTCCCGGAGGCTGCTGCCGGTCATCGCGGCCGCGTGCAGCGCGATCCTCTGTTCCTTCACCCGCCGCGCGATGACGCCCATGAGTGCCGCCACGAAGGCACCGAGGACGTAGTAGGGCTCGAGCCAGGCGAAGTTGAGGAAGAAGGCGGTGGCCGTGAAGCCGACGAGAGCGACCGCGAAATACGGGCAGGCAAGACGCAGGAAACGCTCTTCAGGGGTTCCGCGGCGCCAGCGATACGGCAGGGCCCGGCCGAGACGCAGCAGCGCGACAATGCCGAACAGCGGGATGGATGACCAGAGGACCAGCCCCGGGACACCGAGCTCGGCGGCAGCCTGCGCGAAGGAGTTGTGCGGCGGGAGGCAGCGGATGCCATAGCCCGCCGGAGTGTTCTGGGCCTTCTCGGAGATGCTGCACTCGGCCTTCTCGAAGTTGCCGATGCCGAGCCCGAAGAAGGGACGCGCCAGCATATAGCCCATGCCGCGCTTGGCGACCTCCTTGCGGCCGTCCTTGGAGGTGTAGTTGTAGTCCTCCTTGGGGCTCATGATGGTCTGCATCTGCTGCCAGTAGCCCTCGGGGGCCCAGAGGCTCAGCCCCACCGCGACCACACCGATCGTCAGGACCCGCCTGGCCAGCGAGACGCCGCGGCCGAAGAAGAGCAGCGCCACCCCGACCGCGACGAGGCCGATCAAGCCACCGCGAGAGCCACTGCGCGCCACCGTCGCGCCGATGCCGACCATGGCGAGGATGGCGATCATCCTGCCCCGGGTTCGCGCCACCTGGGCCACGAGCAGGGCGCACGCGAGGGCCGGCATGAGAACCAGCACGACGTCGTTCGCATCCCAGGTGGCGAGACCGGCAAGCCGCGCGTAGCTGAAGTCGCTGCCGTATCGCTGAAGGTCGAAGAAGAAGAGGGCGAAGTAGGCCAGGACGAGGGCGCCGATGACGTACGACCAGGCGTAGGCGTAGAGATCGCGTGCCCGCCGGCAGGTGGCGATGATGACGAAGGCCAGCAAGAGGTTCTTCCAGTACACCTCCAGCACGAACTTCCCCGAGTTGCCCATGGAGATGCCAAAGGGCACGGCCGCGACCGCCATCACCCCGAGCCCGGCGATCACCCGCGCCGGCCAGGTGCTGAACACGCTCTCGCGAATAAGCAGGCGTGGATTGCCGAAGGCATAGACCGCCGTGAGGACCGTCAGCACCAGGATGGGTCGCGCCTTGGCCAGCACTGGCAGGTACTGGTGCACGCGGCTCACTACGAGCACGATCAGCAGGCAGACAATGACGCGCAGCGGGTCAAGGCGCGAGCGCAGCAGGTCCACGGGAGGTCGGCGGCGTCCCATCGACCGTGCCGCCCTGGCGAGTCCCCGCGTGCTCACCGGCGCGATCCCGCAACCGGGAGGGACATGACCGGGGTTCGAGGCCCGGCCGCGGTGACCAGTGCCGAGGCCACGGTGCCGGCCACGCGGGCGGCGCCCTCATCGGTGAAATGCGCGTAGTCGGCGAAGCAGGCAACGCATCCCGACAACGCCGCGCGCACGTCGGCCAGCGCGACGCCGGAATCGGCCGCAACGCGCCGCACCACCTCTGCACCAACCGAATCAAATG
>JAGGAG010000033.1 GCA_017889745.1 Gemmatimonadota bacterium
CCGTAGCCGCGCAAGCGGTCGATCCCGCGACGCCACAGCAGCTTCGCCTCGCCCGCCGCGCCCTCCCGCTGCAGCCGCCGCACGTGTCCCTCGATCCGCCGCCACAGCCGCGCCGGCGCCGCGGGCTGGTGCTCCGTCGAGAACCACGTCGGCCCCCACGAGTCGAACATCGTCAGCAGGCCGATCGGCTCCCCTTCGGCCTGCAGTCGCTGCGCCATCTCCAGTGCCACGATGCCCCCCAGCGAACCGCCACCCAGGAAGTACGGCCCGTGCGGCTGGATCCGCCGGATCTCCTCGATGTACTGCTCCGCCATCTCGTTGAGGTTGCGGAACGGCTCGGTCTTGCCGTCGAGCCCGCGGCACTGGATGCCGTACACCGGCTGCTCCGCGTCCACGAAGGTCGACAGCGTGCGATAGTTGAGCACGGCACCGCCGCGCGCATGCATGCAGAAGAACGGTGGCAGGCTGCCGCCCGGCTTGAGCGGCACCACGTGGCTCCACAGCGGGCGCAGCCAGTGCTCATGCGCCCGAGGGTCGCGCACCGCGTCCGACGACGTCACGATGTCCGGCGGCGGCGCGGTGAAGGCCGGCATCTGCTGCGGCGTGCGCGGCACCGACGAGCTGATCTGCTGGTCGAATCGCGCGGCGAGTGATCGGACCGTCTGCGCCTCCAGCAGGGTCGCCAGCGGCAGGTTGTGAGGTCGAGCAGGTTCTCGTCCAGTCCCACACGGGGCAATGACAGCAATCCCGACACGAGCGCGGCGATCTCACGCTCGAGCGGTGTCGCTGCCGCCTCCGCCGCCTCCGGCGCCGCAACCGATGGCGCCACGATCTGCGGGCGGCTGCTCTCGCGCAACTGCCGGAGCAGCAGCGTGAGCGGAAGCGGCGACACCGCGACCTGCGGAGTCGGCGGTGCTGCCAGGATGCGCGCCAGCGCCGCCACCCCCTCGTCGCCGCGGATGCCTTCCCGGATCGTGAGGCCGAGCAGCGGGTTGGCCGGCGCGGCCTCGCGACCGCGCTGCGGCGGGGTGGCCGGCGGCGCCGCCAGGCGGCCCATCTCCCGCACCGCAAGCAGGCTCAGCTCCAGCACCTCCACCAGCACCCGTCCCGACGCGTCGCACATCGCGGCGTCGAATACCGCCACGTCACCCGGCGTCGAGAGATCGTCGCGATACCGCACCCGGCTGGAGATGATGCGCGGCAGGTCGCCGTGGATGCGCACCGTCCCGATGGACAGCGGCACCAGCAGCTGGTGCTCGCGCTCGAGCCATGGTACCAGCGCCTGCGCCCCCGCCATGGCGATGTCCATCAGCGCCGGGTGCAAAGGATAGGTCTCGAGGTCGGTGGCGAACTGCGGCTGCAGCTCCAGTTCCAGCAGCGCCTCGCGCTGGCCGGTGCTGATCCGCCGCAGGTTGTCCCAGCGGGGCCCGAAATCGAGGAAGGGAGCCGCCGTGGTCACGCTCGCCGGGTCCTCGGCCTGCGTGGTGCGGCGGGCCAGCGCGGCGAGGTCCACCGTCGGTGCCGTGTCGATCGCGGCCCCGATGCGCGCCCGCGCATGCAGCCGCCAGGGTGCGCTGGCACCCGGCCTGCTCTCGACCACCACCCGACCGTCCGTCGTGTCGAGGCGCACGCGAATGTCGCTGTGGCTCCCCTCCGGTACGACGAGGGGGTCGACGAACTCCACGTCGCGCACCGCGGTCGGGCCCGCGCGGCCCGACAGCCGGTCGGCCAGGTAGGCCAGGGCCACGAAGCCGGTGCCGGGCACCATCGGTTGCCCGCCGCGCACGCGATGCTCCGACAGCAGCCAGTGGGTGTCGGGCGCGATCGTGCCGAGGAACGCCTGCTCTCGCGCGCTGAGCTGCACTCGTCTCGCGAGCAGCGGATGGCCGGTCGGCTCGCCGCTGAGCGGTGCGCTCACCCCCATGGCCGACGCGAGCGACGCCGCCATGCCGACGTCCGACCATGGGGCCCAGTTGACCGACACGACGCGCGCGCCGCCCAGCGCGAACTGCCGCTGCGCCCACGCGTCCAGGAAGGCGTTCGCGGCGGCGTAGTCGAACTGCCCCGGCAGTCCCGTCAGCGCGCTGATCGACGAGAAGAGCACCACGAAGTCCGGGCTGGTGCCGCGCAACGCTTCCTCCAGTGCCAGCGTGCCCTGCACCTTGGGCGCGAGCACCCGCTGTGCATCCTCCGCCGCGCGCACTTGCAGCGCGCCGTCGTCCAGCAGGCCCGCCGCGTGGACCACGCCGTGCAGCGCACCGAACTGCTTGCGGACCAGGTCGAGCCCCGCCTTGAGCGCGCGCACATCGGTCACGTCGGCCGACAGGGGGAGCACCCTGGCGCCAGCGTCCTCCAGCTCGCGCACCATGAGGATCCGTCGGGTCGTCTCATCTTGCGCGTCGTGCGATCCGATCCAGTTGTCCCAGAGCTCGCGCGGCGGCAGCGGCTGCCGCGCCACCAGCGCGATGCGCGCGCCATGCGCGTGGGCCAGGTGCCGGGCCACCGCCAGGCCGAGTCCGCCGAAGCCGCCCGTGATCAGGTAGGTCCCGCCGTCGCGGAATGGCGGCGTCGCCGCCGCGTCCAGCGGCAGCGGCTCGAGCGAGGGCACCCACCGGTCCGGGCCGCGCAGCGCCGTCACGTCATGGTCCGTGGCGGCCAGCTCGGCCAGCAGTTGTTCCGTGAGCCGGGGGCTCGCTCGCTCCGTCGCGGGCAGGTCCACCAGCCGCGCGGTGACGCCCGGCAGCTCCGTGGGGATCACCCGCACGGCGCCGACCAGCGTGGCCAGCCGCGGATCGGTGCTCTCATCACCCGTCACGCGGGCGGCACCCATCGTCACCACCGTGAGCTGTACCTGCGACAGCTCCTCGCTGCCCATCGCCTGGCTCAGCGCCAGCAGCGACAGGAATCCGGCCTCCAGCGACGCATCGTCCAGCGGCCACGCGAAGATGATCCGCCGCGGGCTCCGCCCCGCGTCGCGCAGGGCCGCGAGCAATGCCGCGGCATCGTCCGCGTTCCCCGGCACGATCGTGTATCCATTGGGCCCGGCGGCACTGAAGCGCGCGCCGCGTGACGCCACCACCACGTCCAGGCCGGCCCGTCGAAGCTGGTCGACCAGCGCGCGCGCGAGCGGCGACCGGTCGGTGAACACCAGCACGGGACCGTCCAGCCGTTCGCCCGGGGCCACTGGCCCGCCACGGCGCCACGATGGCTGCGAGAACCAGTCGCGCATGTCGTCCGCGCGCACCAGCGCGGCACCCGGCCGGGCCGCGACGGCGCGCGGCTCGATCCAGTGCCGCTCCCGCTCGAACGGATAGGTGGGCAGCGCCACGCGCCGCCGGGGCTCGCCCTCGTGCAGCCGGGCCCAATCCACCTCGATCCCCGAGATCCACAGCCGGCCCAGCGACGCCAGCATGTAGGCCGTCTCGTCGGCCGGTTCATCCGGGTGCGGCATCGACGTCAGCGTCACGGGCGGACTGCCCCCCTGCTGCCGCGCCAGCGTGGTCAGCGTCCGGCCCGGACCCACTTCGAGCAGGACGCTCGCGTCGGTCCGCATCAGCGCGCCCAGCCCGTCACTGAACTGCACGGTCTGTCGCAGGTGCCGAACCCAGTACTCCGGGTCCGTCGCATCCGCCTCGGTCATCCACGTGCCGGTCAGGTTGGACGCGAGGGGAATGACCGGCGGCCGCAGGTCGAGGCGGCGCACGAACGCGTGGAACTCCGGCAGGATCGGTTCCAGCAGTTGCGAGTGCGCCGCGACGTTGATGCGGAGGCGTGAGCTTTCCACCCCGCGCGCGGACAGCGTGCGCATCAGCCGCTCGATCGCGGCCACCGGTCCCGATGCCACCGAGAGCATCGGTCCGTTGGCCGCCGCGATCGAAAGATCCGTCCCCAGCAGCGGTGAGAGTTCGCCGGCGCCCAGCGGCACGCTCAGCATGGCGCCCTCGGCCACCGTCTCGAACAGCCGTGCCCGCGTGGTGACCAGCGCCAGCGCATCCGCCAGCGAGAACACCCCGGCAAGGCACGCGGCGGTGTACTCGCCCATGCTGTGACCGATCAGCCCGGACGGCTCGATCCCCCAGTGCATCCACAGGCGCGCCAGCGCGTACTGGGTGATGAACAGCGCCGGCAGGCCCGTCAGGGGCTCCTGCAGCGCGGCGGCGGCGGCGGCGTCGGTCATCGCTGCCAGCAGCAGCGAGCGCACCCGGTCTGCGTGCTCCCGCGCGAGGAGACCGAGACACTCTTCCACCGCCTTCCGGTACACCGGCTCCTCGCGGTACAGGCTCGCGCCCATGCCCGGATGTTGCGCGCCGCCGCCAGCAAACATGAAGGCGACGGTGCGTCCCCGCTCGGGCGCCTTGCCGCTGAACAGCACCCGCGGGTCCCGGTGGGTCAGGTCCCGCGCCGCGGCCGTCGTGCTGTCCGCCACGATGATTCGCCGGTGCGCCATCGCCGCGCGCCCCACTTGCAGTGTCCAGGCGGCATCGGCCAGCGACGGAGCCTCCGGCGCGGTGAGCGCCGCGGCAAGCCGGTCGGTGGCGCGCTCCAGGGCTCCGCTGGTACGTGCTGAAATCGGCAACAACTGGCGGGGTCGGGAGGGAGCACGGGACGGGGAGGGTTCGGATGGCTCCTCCAGCACGACGTGCGCGTTGGTACCGCCCACGCCGAGCGAGCTCACGCCCGCGCGCCGCGGTGCCGGTGCGTTCCACTCCTTGAGCGCCGCGCTCACGTAGAACGGTGTCTCGCCGAACTGGCAGGCGGGGTTGGGTGCCGAGTAGTGCAGCGACGGAGGCAGTTGCCGGTGCCGCAGCGCCTGGATCGCCTTGATCATGCTGGCGGCGCCGGCCGCCGTATCGATGTGCCCGATGTTCGTCTTCACCGAGCCGATGGCGCAGTAGCCCCGGCGGTCCGTGTGGAGCCGGAACGCTTCGGTGAGCGCGGCCACCTCGATCGGGTCGCCCACGAGCGTGCCCGTGCCGTGGGCCTCTATCAGCGTCACGGTGGAGGCATCCACACCCGCCACCGCGAGCGCCTCGCTGATGGCGCTGGCCTGGCCCTTCACGCTCGGCGCCAGGTAGCTCACCTTTTCCGAGCCGTCGTTGTTGACCGCCGTGCCCTTCACCACGGCGTAGATCGTGTCGCCGTCGGCGATGGCATCCGCCAGCCGGCGCAGCACCAGCACGCCGACGCCGCTCCCGAACACCGTCCCGGCGGCGCGCGCATCGAAGGCGCGGCACCGTCCATCGGGCGATAGTATCTCGCCTTCGGCGTACAGGTAGCCCTGCCGGTGCGGCAGCTCGATGGTGACCCCGCCCGCCACCGCCAGGTCGCACTCGCCCGCCAGCAGGCTCTGCACCCCGAGGTGCACGGCGACCAGGGACGTCGAGCATGCGGTCTGCACCGCCACGCTCGGCCCGTGCAGGTTGAGCGCGTACGACACCCGCGTGGTGAGGAAGTCCTTGTCGTTGCCGGTATGGCGGAGGAGGAAGAACCCGACCGAGTCGATCAGCTCCGGCCGGGTCAGCAGGTTGTAGCCCAGGTAGGCGTTGTGTCCCGATCCACCGAAGACGCCGATCGGGCCGCCGAAACGTGATGGCGTGTGCCCCGCGTGCTCCAGCGCTTCCCACACGCATTCGAGGAAGTGCCGGTGCTGCGGGTCCATGATGGCCGCCTCGTGCGCGCTCAGGCCGAAGAACCCGGCGTCGAACATCTCCATGTCGTCGAGCGGCGCGCCACGGGGCACGTAATGCGGATTGCCGAACACGGCGGCCGGCACGCCGGCGGCGCGCAGTTCGTCGGTGCTGAACGAGCGGATCGACTCGACGCCGTCGCGCACGTTCCGCCAGAAGGTGTCGACATCAGCGGCGCCGGGCACGCGGCACGCCATGCCAACGACGGCGATGTCGGTGGTGGGGAAGTTGTCGGGCTTTTCCGCGGACATCAGGTGATCAGGCTCCTTCACCACCGGCCCGCCGCGTGCGCCGCTGCAGTGCCGTGCGCCGCGCCTCGCCCCGCGAGGCCCCGTCCTGCAGTCGTGCCTCGCTGCCGTCGCTCCCGCCCAGGAAACCCGCGAGCGTGGCCAAGGTGGGGAATCGGAACAGGTCGGTGATGCCGACGGGGCGCTCCGGCAGCAGTTCGCGCAGGCGACGGTGCACCTGCACCGCCAGGAGCGAGTGCCCGCCCAGGTCGAAGAAGTTCGCGTCGCGGCTCACGTGCGGCAGCTGCAGCAGTTCGCGCCAGATGCCGGCGATCGTCTCCTCGATGACGTTGGCCGGCCGGCTCTCCAGGGAGGACGTCGCTGCGGTGACGACCGACGGGCCGGGCAGCGCCCGCCGGTCTACCTTGCCGTTGGGCGTCATCGGCAGCCGTTCCATGGTCACGATGTGCGACGGCACCATGAAGTCCGGCAGCGCGCGCCGCAGGTGGGCCCGCAATCCGGCCGGGTCCGCGGCCCCGGTGCGGAACACCACGTACGCCACCAGTCGCGTCTCGCCGGGCCGGTCTTCGCGTGCCATCACCACCGCCGTGCGCACCGCCGGATACGCTTCGCAGTGTGCTTCCACGTCGCCCAGCTCGATGCGGTAGCCCGTCAGCTTCACCTGCTGGTCCAGCCGCCCGAGGAACTCGAGGCGTCCGTCGGCGCGCCAGCGTGCCCGGTCACCCGTGCGGTACATGCGGCGCCCGGGCTGGAACGGATCGGCCACGAACCGGCTCGCGGTCGCTTCCGCCTGGCCGAGGTAGCCGCGCGTCACGCCCAGCCCGCCGATGTGCAGCTCGCCTGGAATGCCGGCGGGAAGCAGCTCGCCCCGCGCGTCGAGCACGTAGACCTGCGTGTTCGCGAGCGGCCGGCCGATCGGCACCGGGCGCTCGTCGGCGGCCACGTCGTGCATCGTCGACCAGACCGTCGTTTCCGTCGGGCCGTACATGTTGTGCAGTCGACCGGTCGGCAGTGCGCCGCGCAGGTCGGCGGCAAGCGGCTCCGACAGGAGTTCTCCCCCCACCAGCAGGTGCCGGACTGCGCCGAGCGCCGCCCGTGATCCCGGGTCGGCCAGCAGCAGCCGCGCCAGCGACGGAGTGCACTGCAGGTGGGTTACGCCGTGGCGCGCCACCAGCGCCGCCAGCCCATGCTGGTCGGCGGCGGCCGGGCGGTCGAGCGTCGCGCGCTGCCGCAACCGGTCGAGTTGTTCCAGGTGGGCGAGCACCACGTCCGTCGGGACCCCGAAGTCGATCAGGCACGCGATCTCGTCCACGCCGATGGCCGCGAGCCGGTCCACCCGCGCGGTGCACGACTCCACCGTGCCGAACAGCCCGCTCGTTTCGTAGTACCGCTCGAAGGCGTACGCCAGCACGTCCTCCCGCTCCTGCGCGGTCAGCTGCTCGAGGTCGAGGGTACCGCCGCTCGCCTCGTCGCCCGGGCGCCGCTTGAGCGCGGGGAATGACCAGGCGTAGCCCCGGATCAGGTCCACCGAGCTGCGCAGGTACTCCACGAGTGGCTGCCGCACGAGCGCCTTGACCTCGGCTTCGTCGTGCCCGATCAGGGTGTGCAGCATCAGCGTCACCCGGCCCTCGCCCGGATGGCCCGCCTCGCGCCACGCCTGGCGGTAGAGAGCCAGCTTCGCACCCAGCTCCTCGATGCTCTGGCCGAGCAGGTGCGTCAGCACTCGGGCGCCGATGAGTCCGGCCTGCCGGTAGGTGTCGGGACGGCCCGCGGCCGTGAGCCAGACCGGCAGTTCCGGCTGCACCGGCCGGGGCAGCGTGCGCACCGGCACCATGCGGCCGTTCACGCCCGGCAGTTCCACGGCCTCGCCCCGCCACAGCCGGCGCACCACCTCGATGTCCCGCAGCATGACGGCCTTGTGGTCGGCGTACGCCTCGGGCCGCAGCACGAAGTCGTTCGGCTGCCACCCCGCCGCGAACGCCACGCCGGCGCGCCCCCGCGAGATGCTGTCCACCACCGACCACTCTTCGGCCACACGCGCGGGATGGTGCAGCGGCAGCACGACGCTTCCGGCCCGCACGTGCACCCGGTGCGTCACCGCGGCCACCGCCGCGCCGGTCACGGCCGGATTCGGGTAGATGCCGCCGAACGCGTGAAAGTGACGCTCCGGCGTCCACACCGCCTCGAACCCGCGGGCGTCCGCGAACCGCGCGCCGTCGAGCAGCAGGCGGTACTGGTCGTCGCCCCCCGATTCCGCGCTGGCGAAGTAGAACAGGCTGAACGACGGATGCCCGCACGCCTGCTCCGCGCGCGGCAGTGTGCGGCCCTCGCGGTGCAGCACCACCGTGTAGCCGCGCGCCAGCGTCCAGAAGAGTTCGAGCACCGAGATGTCGAACGATACGCTCGTCACCGCCAGCCACGTGCCGGGCGTCGTGCCCAGCCGCTCATCCATCGCGGCGAAGAAGTTGAGCACGTTGCCGCGCTCGACCATGACCCCCTTGGGGCGTCCGGTGGAACCCGATGTGTAGATCACGTAGGCCAGGTGCTCCGGCCCGGCGCTCGGCGCGGGGATCGTGTCCGGCTGCGCCAGCAGCTCCGCCGCCATTCCCTCGAGCGTCAGGACCTCGCACCTGGCTTCCAGGGTGGCGCCGCGCCGCGATTCCTGCGTGATCACCAGCCGCGCCCCGGAGTCCTCGAGCATCAGCGCCAGCCGTTGCGGCGGATACTCGGGATCGAGCGGCACGTAGGCCCCGCCCGCGCGCATTACCGCGAGCAGCGTCACCACCAGCTCGAGCTCCCGGTCGAGCAGCACCGCGACCCGGTCGTCCGGCCCGATGCCGCGCGCACGGAGCAGGTGTGCCAGGCGGCTCACCCGCTGGTCCAGCTCCCGGTATGTCAGGCCGCGCCCCCGGCACACGAGCGCCACGTGCTCCGGGTCGAAAAGCGCCCGCTCGTGCACCAGGCCGTCGATCGACCGGCGGGTGTCCACCGGCGTCGCCGTGGCATTCCAGTCGCGCACCAACCGGCGCTGCTCCTCGTCCGCCAGCAGCGGCTGCTTGCCGAGCGGAAGGTCGCGCGACTGACGGAATCCGCGTGCCAGCCGGGTCAGCCGCTCGCTAAGGGACGCCGCCTGCTCGGTGGTGAGGCGCGCGGAGCTGTACTGCAGCCGCCCGCGGCTCCCATCCTCCGAAACAACGAACGTCACTTCGCTCTCCTGCCGCGGCCCCACGAGATCGGGGTTCTCGGCAACCACGAAGGCGATCGGCATCGCCGCCGGCACCTGTCGCAGGGCGGGCTGCCGCAGCAGCAGGTCACTCGGATAGGTAAGTCGGGCCCGTAGCTCCGACAGGTCACGTCCGACGCGCTCGACGAGCTCGTCGAGGGCCCCCTCGAACGGCACGGTCAGCCGAACGGGCACCTCGCCCGCGTACCACCCCTTCGCATCCTGCGTCAGCGCGCGCAGTTCCGGCCCCTGGTAGGTGACGCTGAACTCGGCGCGGCCACGCAGCCGCGCCAGCAGCCCCGCCGCCAGCGAGAGCGCCACGTCCGCCGGCGAATGACCCGGAACGATCGGCAGCGAGGAGAGATCGAGCGGCAGCGATTCCAGGCCGGCGGCCGTGACGCCTCCCCGCTCGGGGAATGGGAGGGTCCCGGGTTCGCACCGCATGAGGTGCCGTACCCACCATCCCTCGTGTGGCGCGACCCGCGCGTCCAGTGCGCTGACCGCTGCGGCAAGCGCCTCCGGCAGCGCGAGGATGTCACCCTCGCGCAGGTTGAAACGCACCGCGGCCTCGCGCGCCGACAGCGGCTCGCCGGCCAGCGTCCGGAAGCGCGGGAGCCGTACGTCCTGGGTGCCTGTCGCCAGCGTCAACCCCTCATCCGCCACTGCCAGCAGGGTTCCGGGGGCGGTTGCCGACGACCGTTCCAGCACGTGCAGCTGGGGCACCGCGAGCGGGGTGCCGCCGATGACTGCCTTCGGCAGGCACAGTGGATTCGCGTATTGCCCGTAGTCGAGCGCGCGAACCAGGGCGGAGAGCTCAGCCGCCGGCCGCCGCCAGTCGAGCGCGCCAGCGGCCGGCGGGCGGCGCTTCCCGCTGATGAGCTCCCGGGGAGGAGAGCCGTGCTGGTTGCTGGTAGGGTGGTCGAGCCGCAAGACGGCCAGCACGGCGGGGAAGCTTTCGATTGCCGCGTCGAAGCAGCGCGCATTGAGGGTGAGCGCCGTCTCGTCCTCGGCGATCCGGAAGCGGCGCGCCGTTATGATCGCGCCCGCGTCCACCTTCTCGGTCATCCAGTGCCAGGTAACGCCGTGCTCCGGGTTGCCCCGCAGGATGGCCCACGCCGGCGTGTTGAGCCCGCCGAGGTCGGGCAGCGGCCCGTCGTGAAAGTTGATACCACCGACCGTGGCACGACGCAGGACCGCCGCCGGTATGATGTCCAGGTTGCCGATGCTCAGGACGAAGTCGTATCGCAGGTCCGCGGCCTCCGCGAGCGCCCGCACCGTGCTCAGGCTGGGCAACCGCCGGCTCTCCGCCCAGGCCACGATCTCCGGCGTCTCGCTCACCACGGCCGCGACGGAATGCCCCGCGTCGAGCAGGGCATCTCCGCAGTGCACCAGCAGCGATTCATTTCCGATGAGAACGTGTGAGCGTGGCGGCAATCGATTCTCCTGCTGAAACTTGTCCCTGCGTGCCCGGTAACAATATGCATGTACCGGAATCCGGGTCGGACGATTCCTTGCTGGACCTCCGGACGCACCTGTTGCGTCGGCGCATCAGCCTGGGAAGACTGGCCTAGCTTCGCGAAATCCGGGCCGCCCCTGGGAAGGTTCAGTCGGCACAGCCGAGGTGCCTCGCGTGCCTCGACCGCGCCCATTTCCCACTGGCCCACGATTTGACATGGAGACGGCTCATGGTTCTTGTTCTGTGTCGCAATACTGTCACATTTCCCCGTGCTGAGGGCTCCATTGTCCGCCGGTAATGCCCTGGGAACCGTGAAGCCTGCTGCGAGCAGCGGGCCGATTGGGCGCGTGCCGTCGTCGCTCGTCCGGAACGCAAGCCACATCTTTTCGGTGGACGTGGAGGAGTACTTCCACGCACTGGCCCTGGCACCCTGTGCCCCGCGCTCCCGCTGGGCCTCCATGCCGAGCCGCGTTGAGGCGAACACCGGGATCCTGCTCGATCTCCTCGACCGCCATCATACCAAGGGCACCTTCTTCGTCGTGGGTTGGGTCGCCGAGCGTTGCCCCCAGTTGGTACGACGCATCGCCGCCGCCGGTCACGAGGTCGGTTGCCACAGCTATTGGCACCGTCAGGCATTCACGCTCAGCCCAGACGAGTTCCGCGAGGACCTGAAGCAGGCCAAGGGTGCGCTGGAACAGGCGCTTGGCCAGCGGGTGCAGGGCTACCGCGCCCCGGGCTTCTCCATCATTCCCGGCTGCGAGTGGGTCTTCGACATCCTGCTGGAAGAGGGCATCACCTACGACTCGAGCCTCTTCCCCATTGTGCGTCCCGAGTACGGCTATCCCAACAGTCCAGGCGACCCGTACGTCATTCGCCGGCCCGCGGGATCCCTGCTGGAACTGCCGCTGACCACCACCCGCATCGCTGGCGTGCCGTTCCCCGCCGCCGGCGGCGCGTACCTGCGCCAGTTGCCGTATGGCCTCATTCACCGCGCCTTCAGTGAGTATCGCGCGCGGGGCGTTCCCGGCATGTTCTACGTGCACCCCTGGGAGGTCGATACCGGCCAGCCGCGCCTCCCCGTGTCGCTGCTCTCCCGGCTGCGCCACTATCGCGGACTGAACGGCATGCTCGGTCGCCTCGACCGGCTCTTGAGCGAATTCAAGTTCACCTCGGTGGAACAGGCCCTCGACGTTCCGGCACTCCGCGCCGCGGCGTGAGCCCGGCGCTGGCGGGACCGTGATCCGCGTCGAGCGGCTCACCGGAGCGGCCGCCGACTGGGATCCGTTCGTTCGACGTCAGCCCCACTGGACCCCGTTCCACCTCCTCGCCTGGCGCGACGTCATCGCCCGGGCTTTCGGGCATCCCACGGTCTACCTCGCCGCCCGCGACGACACCGGCCTGGTCGGCGCGCTGCCGCTTGTGCTCGTCCGGAGCCCCATCTTCGGCCGCTTTCTCGTGTCCATGCCGTTCGTCAATTATGGCGGCCCCCTGGGCAGTACCGATGCCGTGCGCGCCCTCGCCGACGAGGCGGCCCGCATCGCCGTCGCGGAGCGGGTCAAGCTGCTCGAGTTGCGAAGCCGGGTCGAACTCCCGCTCGACTTCCCGGTCTCCCATCGGAAGATCACCGTCGTGCTCGACATGCCCGCAGGCGAGCCCGATCGTCTGTTCAAGTCCTTCGACGCGAAGCTGCGGAGCCAGGTGCGCCGTCCCGCGAAGGAGGGCATCGTGGTCCGGTTCGGCCGCGACCAGCTCGACCCCTTCTACCGCGTCTTCGCGCACCACATGCGCGACCTCGGCACACCGGTCCAGCCGCGCCGCTTCTTTGCCGCGCTGGCCGACGCCTTTGGCGATGATCTCTGGATCGGAGTGGCGTGGAAGGACGCCCAGCCGGTGGCGGGCGGCGTCGGCTTCCGCTGGGGAAGCGAATTCGAAATGACCTGGGCGTCATCGCTCCATGCGTACAACAAGCTCTCGCCCAACATGGCGCTCTATTGGGCCTTCATGGAACGCGCCTGCGACTCCCGGCTGACCCTGTTCAACTTCGGCCGCTGCTCCGAAGGCTCGGGCACCCACAGGTTCAAGAGGCAGTGGGGTTCGCGCGACGAGCAGCTCTGGTGGTACCAGCGGGGCGACGGTGCCGCGAACACGCCCTCGCCCGATGACGGCGCCTACTCGTGGGGCCCGCGGCTCTGGAGGCACCTCCCCGTCCCCGTCGCCAACATCCTCGGTCCGCCGATCGTGGCGGGGATTCCCTGACTCCCTGATGTCCTGGCGCTACCTCCCGCCCGCGCACTCGCCGGTTTCTCCGGCATCCATCGCTGGTGGCATCAGGGGCATGATGTCCGGTGGTCCCGCCGGCCTCGAGCAGTGGCTGGCCCGCCGTTACGAGGTCGATGCGGCGCTCCTCCTCGACAGCGGGACGTCCGCGCTGCGACTCGCCGTGGAATCGCTCGCGACGGCGACTGCACCGGCAGTTCGCGTGGCTTTGCCGGCCTATGCATGCTACGACCTCGCCACGGCGGCTGCCGGCGCGGGCGCCGAGGTCTCCTTCTACGATGTTGATCCCGCCACGCTCGGCCCGGATTGGGCCTCGCTCAGCGCGGCGCTTTCCGCCGGAGCCGTGGCCGTTGTGCTCGTCCATCAGTATGGCATTCCCGTGGACCTCGATCGCGCGAGGGCGCTCTGCGACGCGCATGGTGCCGCAGTCATCGAGGACGCGGCGCAGGGCGCTGGCGCCTGGTGGCGGCATCGGCGCCTGGGCGCGCGCGGGGATCTCGGCATCCTGAGCTTCGGGCGCGGGAAGGGCATGACCGCGGGCGGGGGCGGTGCCCTGCTCGCTACCGGTCCGCGGGGCAGGGACCTGCTCGACGCGTTCCGATCGCGTGTCGCCCGGGGTGGGCCCGGCATCGGGAGCTGGATCAGGCTCGTTGCACAGGCACTGCTCAGTCATCCCATGGTGTACGGAATTCCGGCGGGTATGCCGTGGCTCGGTCTGGGTGAGACGCCCTACCACGAACCTTGGCTGCCCCGTGCCATTGATGCTGCCGAAGCCGGAGTGATCCAGTCTGCCGCGGATCTCGCCGATCGTGAGGCCGATATCCGAAGGGATGCCGCGGCCAGGCTCGGGCTGGTGCTTCGAGACCACGCCGGTGTGAGCCCGGTTCGGGCGCCCGCCGGTGACGGCATCAGGCCCGGCTGGCTGAGGTACCCTGTGCTCCTCGATGCCCAGGACAGGTTGCGGATCGGCACGGCGCCGCTTGGTCGACTCGGCATTGTCGCCGGGTATCCCCTTCCGCTTGCCCGGTTGCCCCAACTCCGCGCCGCCGGCATTGGCGACTGGCCCGGAGCCACCCGCTTGGCGAAGGAGCTCGTGACACTCCCCACCCACCATTGGGTAAGCGACCGGGACCGGGCAGCGATGGGACGCCTCCTGTCCCGTTAAACGCGCTCCTCGCTGCTCCTCGCGCCGCCGCAGTCCCGCGTTCTCCCCGACCGAAAACTCGACTCTTGACGCTAGACTGCAGTCCACTGCGCTGTTTTCCGCTTTCCCTCCAGCGATATCCTCCGCCCGTCGAACTGTCATGATTCAACACCCAAGAACGACAAATATTGATACAATTGTTGCATGTTATATAAAGCACTTGATTTAAATGAGATAGCTTGTAAACTGACGGCGGCTAAAATTCGAAATCAATACACCAAGTAATTACTTTGGCTGGCTTGCTCCTTGCCCCCGCAGATTGCCTTGGAACACGCCTCCACACGGCTTGAGTCAGCCGAAACACTGTAAGACAAATGGATAGGCACGTGAACCCGAGGCCGCGGCCGAATCACCACCCCGTGCTACTTGCCATTGCCTGCGTCCTGCCGGCGGTCGCTGGCTGTGCGGCTCCGCCCGATGGACTCGACCCACCGCCCCAACCGGGATCGCAAGTGCTTGCGTATGAGTGCCGGCAGCCGGCCGCCGGATGGATCTGGTGCGACGATTTCGAGTCTGACCGCCTGGCCTCCTACTTCGAGCACGACAATGCTGGCGGGCGCTTCACCCGCGTTGCCGGTGTGGGGGCCGAGGGTTCCGCCGGGATGCGGGCGATTTACGCCACCTCGCCGCAGACCTCGTCCGGTTCCCTCAAGCTCGCCCTTGGGCGCACACCCCAGCCGTACTTCCGGCCGGTGGACGGTGGCACGGCCACATACCGGGAGCTCTACTGGCGCCTCTACGTCCGCTATCCCGCGGACTGGCAGGGGGGTGGTGCCGACAAGCTCTCCCGGGCCACCAGCTTCGTCGCCGCCGATTCCTGGGCCCAGGCGATGATCGCTCACGTGTGGAGCGGCGGCGACTCCGGCAGCTGGAACTACCTCTTCGTCGATCCCGCATCGGGTACCGACACGGTCGGCGCCATCCGGACCACGACCTACAACGACTTCCCGAACCTCCGCTGGCTCGGCGCGGCCCGGGGCACGGCGCAGCTCTTCGCGCCCGGGTCCCTGGGGCGCTGGCACTGCGTCGAGGCACACGCACGCCTCAACGATGGCGGCGCCGCCAATGGCCTCTTCGAGCTGTGGGTCGATGGACAGCCGGACGCACGCCGCGAGGGCCTCAACTGGGTCGGGACCTACGGCACCTACGGCATCAACGCCGTCTTCGTCGAGAACTACTGGAACGCCGGCTCGCCGGTGGTCCAGGAGCGCTACATCGACAATCTCGTCGTCAGCACGCAACGCATCGGCTGTCCCGCGTAACAGGGCGCATCACCGCCCGCCGTCGCGGGCCACACCTCTTCAGGAGGAGACAGCGTGAAATACCTTTCGAAGCTTTCGCGGCGGATGGCCTCGATGTTATCTGTCCCGGTACTCCTCTCCTGGTCACTGGCGGCATGCAACTTCACCCCGCCGGAGGCACTGAGCGACGGGCTCGAGCCTGCGCCCCCCGTGCCGAGCGTGCCGGTGGCAGCCACGCGCACTTGTGACAATCAACCTGCCGGATTCACGCAGGCGCTTGATACGCCGTTCAACGTCATGCCGGCCAGGCAGCCTGCGTACTCCACTGAGGGCTACACCTATTATGACAACCAGATGAGCAACGGGGAGATCCGCACCTACGCGGACGCTCCCCTGTCACCTGGTGGCGTGCTCCGCGTCAACTATCCAAGCCACTTTCCTGGCGGCAGTGCGCCGGCGCGGTGGGGTTCACGCCCGCTGCCCTCCAATACCGGCTCGGTCTATACCTGCGGGTGGCTTCGGTTCTCGCCTCGATGGACGACCAACGGGAACGTGACGACCAAGCTGTTCTTCCTCAGGGGCGAGAACGACCTGAATCACGTGGTGGTCACCGACGCGGGTGCCGACTATACGCACGCGTACCTCTTCACCACTCTGCAGTTTCCCCGCGAGGTGCCCTCGTACAATGTCGGGCAGGTGGAAGCCCCTGCCAACGACCTGGCGGATGGAGGCTGGCACAAGATCGAGGTACTCTGGCTGGCCAATACGCCGGGTCAGCGCGATGGGGGATACAAGCAGTGGGTCGACGGCATCCTGACCGCGGAGGCGTCGAATGTGATCTGGTTCCTCGCCGATCAGGTGCCGAGTTGGACCTACGTCTGGTTCGATCCCACCTACGGTGGCGGGGCGAACCCCGTGCCTCGCGCGCTCTGGATCGAGATCGACCACTTCTACGCGAGCGTGCGCTGAGGCACGCGGCCTATCACGAGGTCGCGGACGGCAGGGGAGGGGCGAGGGGAGATCGGCGGCCGAGGAGGGTGCGTCCCGCGTCCGCGGCGCCGGTCAGGTTGAGCAGGAGCCGCCACCCTCGGCGCGGCTCGGACATCATCATTCTCGGAACGGCTGAGAGCGTAACGCCTCCCCAGAGACTCCGGGCCGACACCAGGAGCGTGCTGCGCATGCCGCAGTCGGCGGCGAGCCGGGCCGTGCGGGAATCGACAAGGCCAAACGGAGCGGCGAGCACCGGCAGGACGCGAAGCTGCTGGTCCTGCAGCGCACGGTAACAGGAATCGATTTCACGGTGCACGTCGGCATCGGGCAGTAACGCGAGTGCCGCGTGTGTCTCCGTGTGCACCCCGAGACTGATCAGCTCGTGCCGGCCGAGCCCGCGCAGTTCCTCCATGGTCATGGAGCGCTGCGCCGTACGCCACCCCAGTTCCTCTTCCAGCCGGCTCAGCCCTTCATCGAGCGCGCCGGGGGCGCGCCCGCGGTGCTCCGCCAGCAGCCACTGCCGCAGGGGGCGCAACGGGCCGAGGTCGCCCGGTTGCCCATCGCGGTACGCCTGCGGCAGGCCGGCAGCCTCTTCCAGTTGTCGCCAGCGCTCCGGCCGCGTTCTCGGATGCAGGTCCTCGATGCGATCCCACCAGTAGCGGGCTCCCTCGCGTGCCGCGCCCGATACGACGAAGACGCAGGCCGGAGCCCGGTGCCGCTCGAGCAGCGGGAGGGCCAGGTCTCGCACGCTGAGGTACGCATCGTCGAAGGTGACGGCGGAGAGCCCGTACGTGGAGCGCCCCCGCTCGATCCGTTCGAGGAGGTCGGCGAGGGGTACGATGCGCGTCGTGTTCGACAGGAGGGAAAGCAGCTCCTCCAGTCGTGCGCTCGAGATGTTGGCGGTGCCAGCGGAAGGCTCGTCGGATCCCCAGACCCCGTGGAGGCAGGTGACGATGCCGGGCAGCGGCGCCCTCACGTTGGTGCCCGGTCCGCCATGGTATCAGGAGTCCTGTCGGATGCGCCACTGGCCTTGCCGCGCTCGACCGCCGCACTGCCGGTCCCGAATGCCTGCGTGGGCGGCACCCCCGAGACCAGCCAGGCGAGGGCCGAGAGTCGCGCCAGGAAATACACCTGGTACAGCAGCAGGCTCCGGAGCGGCCGCGTCACGCGACGCGTTTCCACGTAGCGATACACGACCGCCGCGGCTGGCACGAGCCACACGAGGCCCACTGCCAGTGCCAGTCGGGTGGCCCAGGTCGCCTGTGGGAGCGCCAGTGACACCAGGCCGCCGAGGATGAGCACGCCGTGGGCAAACGTCATCAGGAGCGGCTTGTCCATCCACGAATGACGGAAGGTTCCGAACATGCCGAGACCCCGCCACGTTTCCTTGCGGTAGAAGGCCGCGAGCGACTGCGGATTCCGCAGGTGCTGCACCGGCAGGCGGCGGGAGGGGTGGCTCGGGAAGCCGGCACGTGCCAGGCGGGCACCGAACTCCGCGTCTTCGCCTGTCGTCAGGTCCTCGGCGAAGCCGCCGGCAACGAGGTACGCGCCGCGTGCGACGGCCAGGTTTCCTGAGTTGATGTAGGGCGGCGCGTCCATCCAGCGGTCGTGCAGCTGATGCCAGGTCGCTTCCACCCAGTGTGGATCGGCCGGCAGGCCCACGCGCAACCCGGTGACCGGCACGCCCTGGTCGAGCACGAGCGCCTCGACATTCGTGAAGTGCTCGGCGCCCACCACGCAATCGCTGTCGATGAAGACAAGCACGGCTCCCGACGAATGCCGGGCGCCGGCGTTGCGCACGGCCCCGATCGAGCTGTGCGGGTGGGTGAGGATCTGCAGCCCCGGTCGCTCACGGTACCCGGCGAGTGCCGCGAGCGTCCCGTCGGTCGATCCGTTGTCCACCACGATTACCTCGGTCCGCCCATGACGTGCGGCCGCGGCCAGCACCGACTC
>JAGGAG010000234.1 GCA_017889745.1 Gemmatimonadota bacterium
TGTTGGTTGCGGGGGGGGGATTTGAACCCCCGACCTTTGGGTTATGAGCCCAACGAGCTACCGGACTGCTCCACCCCGCGTCATTGTCGGGCACCGCGGCACCCAACTACTCAAAGATACCACGCCGTCCGGGACCGGTCAAACGCGCGCACCACACGCGCACAGAACACCCCGCCGGGCGTTCCGGGCGGCCCGGGCGTGGGTCTACTTCTGCTGGCTGGGCGGGGTGACGTCCCGGATGATGAACAATCGCTCACCGGGTCTGATGAGCCCGAGTTCGCGCCTGGCGATTTCCTCGATGGCGGTGGGATCCTCACCCTTGAGGCGCCGGATCTGCTCGCGCAGCCGGTCGTTCTCCCGCTTCCTCTCGGCGACTTCCCCCGCGAGCCGGTCGTGGTCCTGGCGCGTTCGCACGAGAGCCGCAAGCCCGCGCTCGCCGGCAAACGCGTCGATCACCACGAAGCTGACGAACAGCGAGAACACGATCACGATCGCGCGGAACCCGCCGCGCCCGCGGCGCGTGCGTGGCTTGCCTGAAGGGCCCGGCAGAGTCGTGGGCGTGGCGGCCATCGAACAACTGTTGTACCCTAAGTCGCCCCGTTTGTACATAGGAAATCGATGACCTCCGACACCAGGCTCACAGCCACCGACTCCACCGCCTCGGCTGTCGTCGTCGTGCTGACGACCCTCCCGGTGGAGGCCGACGCCGAGGCATTCGGGGAGACCCTCGTGAAGGAGCGTCTCGCGGCCTGCGTGAGCGTCGGCGCGCCCATGACCTCGATCTATACGTGGAACGGCGCCATCGAACGCGGGCGCGAACGCCAGGTGCTCGTGAAGACCGTGCGAGACAAGATCCCGATGCTCAAGGCCCGGCTCGCGGCACTCCATCCGTACGATGTGCCCGAGTTGCTCGTGTTGCCCGTCGCCGAGGGCGGCGAGGCGTACCTCGCGTGGGTGCGCGAGTGCACGGCCGGCTGAGCTATCATCCATGCAGCGCGCATGACACAGACCGCGACGCCCGGGCTCGCCGGTTCCGATCGCTTCCGCGGGTGGCTGACCGCGGCTCGCCGCTTCTGCTTCGGCAGCGTGGCCGGCCGCCTGATCCTGGCGGGCGCGGCGCTCAAGGCCGGCACCTTGGGATTGTGGGCCGCCGGGCTCGGGAGTGCGTGGGGCGTCGAGGGCCTCAGCACGCTGGGCGGCATCGCCCTCGTGCTCGGCGTCGGCATCCTCGTGGTGAGGCTCGCGCGCACCGCGAGAAGGCAGCTGCTCTGGCGGGTCCGGCGCAAGCTGATCATCTCCTACCTGTTCATCGGCGTCGTGCCCGCGATCCTGATCGTCACCTTCTTCGTGCTGTCGGGCCTTCTGCTGTTCGCGAACCTCAGTTCCTTTCTCATCCGCGCGTCATTGACCGATCTGGCTGACGAAGCGATGGCGGTCGCGCGGCTGGCCGCGGTCGAAATCGAGTCGCGCGAGAGCGGCGCGGCGTGGCAGAGCGTGCTCCGGCGGCGCGCGGCCGCCGCAGACCGTGAGCTTGCAGGGGTTTCCCTGGCCGCCGTACCCATCGACGCCGGCCGCTGCGGGGCTCGCGGTGGAACCGCACCGGCCCAGACAATCGCGGCCGGCGCGTGGGTGCACGGCACGGCGCCCGTGTTTCTCCCGGCGTGGGTGCCTTGCGACGGGTTTGCCGGCATTTTCGCGTATGGCGTCACGCCCGGCGCCGTTCCCAGCTCGGCCGACGGGACCGTGCCGGGCGCCCAGGTCTTCGTGCGGGCCGTGGCGTTCCCTGAAGAGTCGCGTGGCGTCGCGATCGTTGTGGACGTGCCCGTGGCAGACTCCGTGAAGTCGAGCATCGAGGAGGCCACAGGCATCACCATCGGCGACGCGAGCCTCGTGACCGCCTCGACGCTCCAGGTGCAGGGCCCAGCCGCCCTTCCCGCGGCGGATCGGGCCGGCGCGGCGCCGGCCGCGCGGGGCTGGCGGTTCCCGTGGGTGGCCCTGCTGGACCACGTCGACTGGATCACCGGCAAGACCGAGCCCCTGCCGGTGCACATCGGCCTCAGCGTCTCGGCGATCTACCAGCGCCTCTCGGCATCGCAGGCGTCGCTCGGCGGCACGCGCAGCTTCGGCGATCTGCTGCTCGTGATGCTCCTCTTCGTCAGCGGCCTGTTTCTCATCATCGAGGTTGGTGCGCTGGTGATGGGGCTGGCCCTGGCGCGGTCGATCACCGGCGCCGTGCACGAGCTGTTCGAAGGCACCGAGCGCGTGCGCCAGGGCGACTTCGGGCACCGCATCCCGGCGCTCGCCAACGACCAGCTCGGCGAGCTGGCGAGCTCGTTCAACCAGATGACCGGCAGCATCGAGGACCTCCGGCGCCAGGCCGCCGAGAAGAAGCGCCTCGAGGAGGAGATGCGCCTGGCGCGCGAAATCCAGATGTCGCTGCTGCCGCGCGGGCCGCTGCTGGTGCCCGGCCTCACCGTCAGCGCGCTCTGCGTGCCGGCCAGAGAGGTGGGAGGCGACTACTACGACGTGGTGGCCCTGCCGGACGGGCGCTACGGAGTCC
>JAGGAG010000034.1 GCA_017889745.1 Gemmatimonadota bacterium
TACCGAAGTGCGCGATACCACGACCGATCTGGCGCTCGAGGCGGCCTGGTTCGAGCCGACCCGCGTTCGACGCGCGCGGCGCGCGCTCGGCCTGAGCACCGAGGCGAGCTATCGATTCGAGCGCGGCGTGGACCGCTGGAATGCCGCCGAGGCCATGCGCCGGTGCATCGAGATCATCCTGCTCACGGCCGGCGGTACGCTCGACGGCAGTCCGGTCGACCTGCATCCCGTGGTCGCCAATCCGCCCCGGGTCTTCCTCCGCCTCGCGCGGGTTGCCCAGGTGCTCGGCCTCGACCTCGGGCAGCACGAGGTGGAACGGTGCCTCGTCGCCATCGGGGCCACCGTGGTGGCCAAGCCCGATGATGCGCGGCTGGCGGTCGATGTGCCCGGCTGGCGTCCCGATCTCGCGGCGGAAATCGACCTCGTGGAGGAGGTCGCGCGGATGCATGGATACGACCGCGTGCCGACCGAGCTGCGCCCCTTCCGCGCGGGAACGCTGCCGGACGCGCCCGCGGTTGCGGTGAAGGACCGGATCCGCCGCGGGCTGGTGGCGGAGGGGCTGGCGGAGGTGGTGAGCCTGCCGTTCACGGCGCCCGACGGCGATGCGAGCGTCGCATTGCTCAATCCCCTCGCGGACACCGGCGCCTCGCTGCGGCGGCGCCTGCTGCCGACGCTGGTGCGCCACGCGGAACGCAACTGGAACAACCACGTGCGCGACGTGCGCCTGTTCGAGGTCGGCACCGTGTTCGAGCGCTCCGCCCCCGGCGAGCGCCCGGTGGAGCAGTTGCGGCTCGGACTGGTGGTGTCGGGCGCCCGGGAGCCGGCACACTGGACCGCCGACGCGGCGCCCGACGTGGATGTATGGGACCTGAAGGGGCTCGCCGCGGTTGCCGGTGCTCTAGCGTATCCCGGTGCGACATGGCACGTTCAAGGCGATCACTTCATGGCACGAACGCGGGAAGGCCGGACGGTGGGATGGGCGGGCCGCCTCGAGGCGGACACCCCACCGTGGGGCGGTGCCCTGTTCGGCGTCGAGATCGACGTGACGGATGGAGCGCGCCTGCCGATGAGGGTGGAGAAGATTCCGACCACCCCGGCAGTCTCGCGCGACCTGTCCCTGGTTGTGCCCGATGGAGTGGCCGCGGCCTCGGCGGAGGGGGTCATCCGGCAGTCGGGGGGCGAGCTGCTCGAGGCAGTACGGGTCATCGCGGAGTTCCGGGGCGCGGCCCTCGGTGAAGGCCGCCGCAGCGTCACCTTCCGCCTGACCTTCCGGGCGCCGGACCGCACCCTCCGCGATGCCGACGTGGATGCCATCGAGAGTCAGGTGCTGGTTGCGCTGGAGCGCGCACTGGGGCTGTCGCGCCGTGGCGCGTGAGGAGCACAAGGTGAGCGATGCATACGAGCGGCCGGAGCGCCGCGCCCTGGCGGAAGTGGAGACGCTGGTGCGGCATGCCACCGAGGAACTGACGGTCTGGCGGCGGCGGTGCCTGCGCGCGGAGGGTGAACTGCAGGAACTGCGCGCCCGCGCGCCCGGTGGCAAGGCGCCCGACCCGGTGCAGGCCCGCGCGCGACTGGCCGAACTTGAGCAGGAGAACGTGGTGCTGCAGCAGCGGCTGGCCGCCGTGCGGGAGAAGGTCGCGGCGCTTTCCAGCCGGCTCGCGTTTCTCGAGCGGGGCATGACGGAGCCGGCATGAGCAAGAACGTGGTGCCGGTCACGATCGGCGGCGAGGTCTATACCGTGCGGTCGGAACTGCCCCCCGAGTACACCCGTGAAGTTGCGGCCTACCTCGATGCCGCGCTCTCCCGGGTGCGTGCAACGCTTCCGGCGGTGGAACCGCACAAGGCCGCGATCCTCGCGGCCCTGGCGATCACCGATGAATTGTTCCAGTCCCGTCGTGGCGACCGGGAGTTCGCCGCGCGGCTCACTGCGCTGGCAAACGAGATTGCGCCGCTGCTTCCGCCCGCCAAGCGGGGCAGCCGCGCCACCTCGGGATGACCAGCTTCGACTGACCTGACCGGAGGCGCCCCGGCGTCCTCCTGGAGATCCATAGTTCATGAGCCAGGCGCTGCTCCTTCCCCTCCTCGAGGGGATCACGGCCGGCCTGATCGTCGTGGCCGGCTTCCTTTTTGTCTACAGCAGATTCCAGAAGAAGGCCGCAACGGGCGTGCTGGCCGAGGCGCGCGCCGACGCTGCCCGGATACGCGCCGACGCCTCGCAGGGGGTGGAACGCGCCCGTGCCGAGGCCGTCCTTGCGGCCAAGATGGAGGCGGTGCAGGTGCGCGAGGCGCTGGAGCAGGAGCTCCTGCGCCGGCGGGAGGAAGTGGGACGGCTCGAGCGCAGGGTCGAGGAGCGGAACCAGGTCCTGGAGCGGCGGCAGGCCGAACTGGACACCCAGCAGCGCGAGCTGGGCAAGCGTGTCCAGCAGCTGGATGCGCGCGACAAGCAGATCGCCGGCCGTGAGCAGGACGCAGCGCGGTTCGCCGCAGAGCAGCAGGCCAGGCTCGAACAGATTGCCGGGCTCACCGCCGCCGACGCCCGGCAGCAGCTGCTGCAGCGCGTCGAAGACGAGGCCCGCGGCGCGGCCCAGGCCCTGGCGCGCGACATCAAGGACCAGGCGCGGAAGGGGGCGGACCGGGAGGCGAGGCGCATCATCTCCATGGCGGCGCAGCGCATTGCCGCCGAGCACACCGCCGAGACCACCGTCTCGGCGGTGACCCTGCCCAGCGACGAGATGAAGGGGCGCATCATCGGGCGTGAGGGCCGGAACATCCGCGCGTTCGAGACCGCGACCGGGGTGGACGTCATCATCGACGACACACCCGACACGGTCGTCATCTCCTGCTTCGACCCGATCCGCCGCGAGGTGGCCCGGCGCTCGCTCGAGGCCCTGATCGTCGACGGGCGGATTCATCCGGGCCGGATCGAGGAGGTGGTGGCCAAGATCCGCCGGGAGCTGGACCAGCAGCTGGTCGAGGCCGGCGAGCAGGCGGCCTACGACGCCAACGTGCATGGTCTTCATCCGGAACTCATCAAGCTTATCGGCCGCATGAAGTACCGTACATCCTACGGCCAGAACATCCTCGAACACTCGAAGGAAGTGGCCTGGATCGCCGGGAACATGGCGGCGGAGCTGCGCGTCGATCCCGAGCTGGCGCGGCGGGGCGGCCTGCTCCACGACATCGGCAAGGTGCTGACGCACGAGAGCGAGGGGACGCACGTCGAGCTCGGCGTGGAAATGGCGCGCAAGTACGGCGAGAGTGCGGCGGTGATCAACTGCATTCACGCGCACCACGACGACGTGCCGCACGAGTCGACCGAGTCGGTCCTGGTGCAGGCCGCCGACGCCATCAGCGGCGCCCGTCCCGGGGCGCGGCGCGAGGCATTCGAGAGCTACGTGAAGCGACTCACGCGCCTCGAAGAGATCGCGAACGCGTTCAAGGGCGTGGAGAAGTGCAACGTCATTCAGGCGGGAAGGGAGGTGCGGGTCGTGGTCACTCCGGATCAGGTGGATGATGTGGGCGCGGCGGCGCTCAGCGAGCAGATCGCCAAGCGCATTGAGGACGAGCTGCAGTACCCGGGGCAGATCCGGGTCGTGGTGATCCGCGAGACCCGCGCGGTGGGGGTCGCCCGGTGAGCGCGCGCATCATCGACGGCGTGGCCCTCGCGAAGGCCATCCGCGAGGAGGTTGCCGCGGAGGCGGCGAAGCTGGCGGCCAAGGGCATGAGGCCGGGGCTGGCCGTGGTGCTCATCGGCGAGGACCCGGCGAGCAAGGCGTACGTCGGCAGCAAGGAGAAGGCGTGCATCGAGGCGGGCATGCACTCCGTCAAGATCGCGCGCCCGGCGACGGCGTCCGAGGCGGAGGTCCTGGAGATCGTGGACCAGCTCAACGCCGACCGGGCGGTGCATGGCATCCTGGTGCAGCTGCCACTGCCCAAGCACATCAACACCGAGAAGGTGCTGAACCGGGTGGATCCGGCCAAGGACGTGGACGGCTTCCATCCACAGAACGTGGGCAAGCTCGTCATCGGCGACCCCACGGCGCTGCGCCCATGCACGCCGTACGGCGTGCAGCAGATGCTCATCCGCTCGGGCATCGAGACCAGGGGCGCGCACGCCGTCGTCGTCGGGCGGAGCACCATCGTGGGCAAGCCGATGGCGAACCTGCTGATCCAGACCGGCCCCGGGGGCGACGCGACGGTAACAGTGTGCCACTCGAAGACGCGCGACCTGCCGGGCGTGTGCCGCACCGCCGACATCCTGATCGCCGCGATCGGCAAGGCCGAGTTCGTCACCCGAGACTTCGTGAAGCCAGGCGCCGTCATCATCGACGTGGGCATCAACCGGGTCGACGACGCATCGAAGCCGCGAGGCTACCGCCTCACCGGCGACGTGGCCTACGCTGAGTGCGCGGAGATCGCCTCCGCCATCACGCCGGTGCCGGGCGGCGTCGGACCCATGACCATCGCCATGCTCATGCAGAACACGCTGCAGGCCATGCGGCAGGCGGTGCGGTGACGCTGCCGCTGCCCTTCGGGCCCGCGGGACTCGACCCTGCGGAGGTCTGGTCGGTCAGTGAGCTCAACCAGGCGGCCCGGGGCCTGCTCGAGCAGAACATGCCGCCCGTCTGGGTCCGGGGCGAGGTGACCAGCTTCAAGTCCTACGCGAGCGGGCACTGGTACTTCACCCTGCAGGACGGCAGCGCCCAGGTGCGGTGCGTCATGTGGCGCACCTGGGTGCAGCGCGCGAAGAGCAAGCCGGAGGAAGGCGCCGAGGTGCACGCCTTTGGCACGCCCGGCCTGTGGGAGGAGAAGGGCGAGTTCCGCTTCACGGCCACGGTGCTGCTTCGCAGCGACCAGCTGGGCCAGCAGCAGCAGCAGCTCGAGGCGACGCGCGCGGCCCTCGCGCGCGATGGCCTGCTCGACCCATCGCGCAAGCGGGCATTGCCGCGGTATGCGTCCACCCTCGCCGTGGTCACGAGCCTCGAGGGTGCGGCGCTGCACGACATCGTGACCGTGGCCCGGAGCCGCTGGCCGGCGGTGCGGATCCTCGTGGTCGGTGCCCGGGTACAGGGTGGTGACGCCGTGCCGGAACTGGTGCGCGCGCTGCGCACGGTCAACCTGCTCGCGGCCGACGTATGCATCGTGGGCCGCGGTGGTGGGGCGCGCGAAGACCTGACTGCCTTCAATGACGAGAAGGTGTGCCGGGCGCTCGCGGCGGTGGGCATCCCCACCATTTCGGCCGTGGGCCACGAGAGCGACATCAGCCTTTGCGACCTGGTCGCCGATGTCCGCGCCGCCACGCCGTCCAACGCGGCCGAACTGGCCGTCCCCGACCAGCGCGAGGTGCGCGGTGCCGTGGATGCCCTGGCCCTGCGCCTCGCCGGGGGCCTTACCCGTCGCACGCGCCTGCTGAGCGAGCGGCTTTCGCGTACCGCCGACCGACTGGAGGCGGGCATGGAGGGGGCAGTGCGGCAGCAGCGTCACCGGCTCGAACGCATCGGCGCCCAGCTCGGCGCCCTGAGCCCGCTGCGGGTGCTCGAGCGCGGATTCGCCGTGCCGCTGTCGCTCGACGGACAGGTGCTCCGCCGGCGCGACGAGTTCACCCCCGGGCTGCGCTACCGGCTCAGGGTTCGCGACGGCGACGTCCCGTCGCGCGTGGAGGAGGCTTGATGGCGGACACACCGACACTCGCCGAGGAAGTACGGGCGCTCGAGGAAATCGTGCGCCGGCTGGAGCAGGAGGACGTCGATCTCGACGCGGCCCTCAGGCTGTTCGAGGAGGGCATCGCCCGTCTTCGGCGCGCCCGCGAGACCCTGGCGGGTGCCGAGCAGACGGTGCAGTCCGTGCTTGCGGATGCATCCGGCACGCTGCGGAACACGCGTGTCGATCTCTGAGGCGCCGCCGGTGTCGGCCGACGCCCTGCTCGCCGAGGCACGCGAGGGCACCGACCGGCGGCTCCACCAGGTGGCCGACCAGCTCGCCGCGACGGTGGCCGCCGGCATGGCGGAGGCGTTCAGCTACGCGCTGCACAGCCCCGGCAAGCGGGTGCGTCCCGCGCTCGTGCTCAGCGCGTATCGCGCGGCGGGAGGGCATTCGCCGGGCGCGGCCGGCGTCGCGGCCGCGGTGGAGATCGTGCACACGTATTCCCTGGTGCACGACGACCTGCCGTGCATGGACAACGACGACCTGCGCCGCGGCCGCGCCACCATGCACCGGCAGTTCGACGTGCGGACCGCGACGAGGGTGGGATTCCTGCTGGTGCCGGTGGCCGCCCAGGTGCTCGCGGACGCCGCCGGCGAATTGGGGCTCGAGTCCTCGCTCATGGGCACGATGGCCGCCACCTTGTTCGAGGCCGGGGGCATCGAGGGCATGGTGGGTGGGCAGTGGCTCGATCTCGAGGCCGAACGCCAGCAGCTCGACCTGCCCGGACTCATCACTGTGCACCGGGGCAAGACCGGGGCGCTCATCCAGGCATCCTGCGTACTCGGCGGGCTGGCGGCGCGTGCGTCGGGCGACGGGTTGCTCGCCCTGCAGCGCTACGGCGCCGACATCGGCCTCGCGTTCCAGATTGCCGACGACGTGCTCGACGTCATTGGCACCAGCGACCAGCTGGGAAAGACCGCCGGCAAGGACGAAGCACTGAGCAAGTCGACGTACCCGCAGCTCCTGGGGGTCGAGGGCGCCCGGGCCGAGGCGGAACGCCTGGCACGATCGGCGATCGCGCACCTGGAACGGGCCGGGCTCGCGTCGCCCTCCCTCGGGGCACTGGCGCACTATATTGTGACGAGGAACTCCTGACACATGTCTCTGCTCTCCGGTATCCACGGTCCGGCCGATCTCAAGCGCCTGCGACGCGACCAGCTTCCCGAGCTGGCCGCGGAGATCCGCGAGCGACTCATCGAGTGCTGCTCGCAGACCGGGGGCCACATCGGCGCCAGCCTTGGCGTCGTCGAGCTCACCATCGCGTTGCTGTATGAGTTCGATTCGCCCACCGACAAGATCCTCTGGGACGTCGGGCATCAGGCGTACGCGTGGAAGCTGCTGACGGGCCGCAATGACGGCTTCCCGACGCTCCGCCAGACGGAAGGCGTCTCGGGCTTCCTCAAGCGCAGCGAGAGCGAGCACGACCAGTTCGGGGCCGGCCACGCCGGCACGGCCATGTCGGCCGCGCTGGGCATGGCCACGGCCCGCGACCTCCGGCGCCAGCACCACAAGGTGGTCGCGGTGGTGGGCGACGGGGCCCTGACGTGCGGCCTGTCGTACGAGGGCATGAACAACGCCGGCCACTCCGATCGCGACATCATGCTGATCGTGAACGACAACGGCATGTCCATTTCCCCCAATGTGGGCGCGATCAACAAGACACTCGGCGCCATCGTCGCCGATCCGCGCACCAACCGGCTGCGCGAGAAGATCAAGCACATGACCTTCGCCCTCGGCGGCGTGTTCGGCCAGGGGGTAGTCGACTTCGCCAGGAACGTCGAGGAAAGCGTCAAGAACCTCTTTTCGGCGGGCATGCTGTTCGAGGAGCTCGGCTTCCGGTACTTCGGCCCGATCGACGGCCACGACCTGGAGAAGCTGTGCGACACCCTCGCCATGGTCCGGTCCATGACCGGGCCGCGCGTGGTGCACGTGCTCACCGAGAAGGGCAAGGGCTTCGGCTTTGCCGAATCGAACCGGGAAAAGTGGCACGGCCTGGCGGCGTACGATCCGGTCACCGGTGAGCCGCGCAAGAAGGCGAGCGGGCCGCCGACCTGGACACAGGTGTTCGGCGAGGCGCTCACGGTGCTGGCCGGGGAGGACGCGGACCTCGTCGCCATCACCGCCGCCATGCCATCGGGCACCGGCACGGGGATCTTCCAGAAGAAGTGGCCCGAGCGGTTCTTCGACGTGGGAATCGCCGAAGGCCATGCCGTGACGTTTGCCGGTGGCCTCGCCACTCAGGGCATCAAGCCGGTGTGTGCCATTTACAGCACGTTCCTCCAGCGCGCGTACGACAACGTCATTCACGACATCGCGGTGCAGCACCTGCCCGTGATCTTCTGCATGGATCGCGCGGGACTGGTGGGCGAGGACGGCCAGACGCACATGGGCCTGTACGACATCGCATACATGCTTGCGGTGCCGGGCATGACGGTTACCGCACCCAAGGACGGCGACGAGCTCGTTGGCCTGCTGCGCACGGCGCTCGCGCACACCGACGGGCCCTTCTGCACCCGCTACCCGCGCGACAAGGTCCCGGTCGAGCCACGTCCCGCGGGCGAGGTGCCGGCGGTGCCCTACGGCACCTGGGAATCGCTGCGCGAGGGCCGCGATCTCGCCATCCTGGCCGTCGGCACGATGGTGCAGCCGGCTCTGCAGGCGGCCGAGCGCCTCGCGGCCACCGGCATCGACGCCGCGGTCGTGAACTGTCGCTTCCTCAAGCCCCTCGATTCCGTCATGCTGGAGGCGATAGCCCGGGAACACCGGACCATCGTCACCGTCGAGGAGGGTACCGTGGTCAACGGTTTCGGCGCCTACCTCGCCGAGCTGCTGCAGACCACCCGGCCCGAAGTGCGCGTCGTCGCCCTTGGGGTGCCCGACCAGCTGGTGGAGCAGGCACCGAGGGCCGACCAGCTCGCGGGGTTCGGCCTCACGGCCGACGGGATCGCCCGTCGCATCTCCGCGCTGGTGCGCGAGGAGAGCCTGGAAACGCGATGAACATCGGCGTCGTCGGGAACCCGCGGTACGCGGACCTGGCGGCGGTCCTGCGCGATCTGGTCAGCCTGGCGCCGAAGCTCGGCGTCAGGCTGTTCAGCGAACCCCGCCTCGAACCCTTCTGGGACCGCCCCGTCCCCTACCTTGAAACGGCACGGCTCGACGCGCTCATCACCTTCGGTGGCGATGGGACGCTGCTGCGTGGTGCCCGGCTCCTCCAGGGGCAGGAAGTTCCCGTCCTCGGCGTCAACCTCGGGCGCGTCGGGTTCCTGACGGGCGTTCAGCGCACCGAGCTTGGGCGCGCGGTGGAAGCGCTCGTGCGCCAGGACTACCACCTCGAGCGGCGCCTCACGCTGACCGCAACCGTGACGCTCGCCGATGGCACGCTGGTTTGCACCCAGCGCGCGCTCAACGACGTGGTGGTGCACAAGGGCGGTGTTGCCCGCGTCGTCAGTGTCAACGTGATGGTCGATGGTGAAAGTGTTGGTCCATTCAGCGCCGACGGCATCATCATGGCCACGCCGACAGGGTCCACCGCCTACTCGCTCAGTGCCGGCGGGCCGATCCTGCTGCCCGGGCTCGAGGCCATCTGCATCACGCCGGTCTGCGCACATACCATGACGGTGCGGCCCCTCGTGGCATCAGCCACCAGCGTCATTGCCGTGGAGCCGATGCCGGGATGGGCCGAGGACATGTTGGTGTCGTTCGACGGCCAGACCGGGATCACGCTGGCCGAGGGCGCGCGTGTCGAGGTGCAGCGCTGCGACACCGCGGTGTGCCTGGTGCGGCTCGACCGCCTCGGCTACTTCTCCCTGCTGCGCGACAAGCTGCACTGGGGCGACCTGTCCGAGCGCGAGATCGAGCGATGATCGCCGAGCTCCGGGTGCGCGACCTCGCCACCATCGCGGACGTGACGCTGCAGCTCGGGCCGGGCCTGAATGTCCTGAGCGGCGAGACCGGGGCGGGGAAGTCGATGCTCGTCGATGCTCTCGCCCTTCTGCTTGGCGGGCGCGCGGAAAGCGGCCTCGTGCGACCCGGCGCGTCGCGCGCGGTGGTCGAGGGTGCTTTCGACGTTCCCGGCATGGGGCTGCGAAAGCGCGTCGAGGCGCTGGGCCTCGACCTGGATGACGGCCGCGTCGTCGTGCGGCGGGACGTGTCGACCGAGGGCCGCTCGCGCGCCTGGGTAAACGGCAGCCCGACCACGGCGACCGTGCTCGGCGAACTCGGCGCCATCCTGGTGGACCTGCACGGCCAGCATGAAACAGAGTCGCTGCTGCGGCCGGATGCCCAGCGCGACATGCTCGACGCCTTCGCCGGCGCCGAACGGGAGCGCGCCGCGGTGGCGGAGGCGCACGCTATGGCTGAGGCCCTGCGAGCGGAAGAGACGGGACTTACGCAGCGGCGAGACGAAGTGCGCCGCCGGGCGGACTACCTCCGACATGTCGTGTCCGAAATCGACCGGGCGAAGCTCAAGCCAGGCGAGGAGGAAGCCGTTGAGCTGGAGGTGCGCCGGTTGTCCCAGGCCGGTACCCTGAGCGGCCACGCCTTGCGCATCAGCGAGGCCGCGGGTGCCGCTGACGAGGGTGCGCTCGCCGCCCTGGCCCGGGCCGACCGGGCGCTGAGCACCTTGGAGCGCGCGGACCCGACCGTCGCGCCGTGGCGCGAGTTGCTCGACGCCGCGTTCGCCAACCTGGATGAACTCGCCCGCCTGGCGACCGACTACGCGCAGGAGGTGCAGGACGACCCTGAACGGCTCGCGGACCTGGAACGGCGGCGCGACGTGTTGTACGGGCTCTTCCAGAAGCACGGGGCAGGATCGGTAGCGGTACTCGGGACGCGCGCCGCCGCCGCCGCGGAGCTCGACCTGCTCGACACGGCCGACCTCGACCTCCGGGCCCTCGCCACCCGGCGCCAGGCCGCGGACGCGGTGCTGCATGAGGCCATCGACCAGCTTTCGTCGCGCCGCGTCGCCGCCACCGACCGCCTGGCCCGCGCCGTGAACAAGTGGCTCCCGCGCCTCGGGCTTCCCGGCGGCAAGTTCCGCGTGGCCCTCGAGCGCCTCGAGTTACCCCACGCGTTCGGGCAGGAGACGGCGGCGTTCATGGTGCAGCTCAATGCCGGACTCGACGAGCGGCCGCTGGCAAAGGTCGCCTCGGGCGGAGAGCTCTCGCGCCTCATGCTGGCGCTCAAGGTGGTGCTGGCCCGGCAGGATCACGTGCCGACGCTGGTCTTCGACGAGGTGGACCAGGGCATCGGGGGCGAGATCGGCGTCCAGGTTGGGGAAGCGCTGGCGGAGGTGGCCGAGCGCCATCAGGTGCTCGCGATCACGCACCTGCCCCAGATCGCGGCGCGGGCCGATCATCACCTCATGGTCTCCAAGGTAGCAAAGCGAGGTGTCGCCACCAGCGACGTGGCGGTGATTCACGGAGAGGATCGCGTGCTGGAGGTGGCGAGGATGCTGGGCGGGTCGGAGAGCGAAACGGCACGACGGCATGCGCGGGAGCTGCTCGCGCGGCGCGAAAGCGTGAAGGCGTGATCGTGACGGAACCGGATGAGAAGACGCGACTCGACAAGTGGCTCTGGGCGGCGCGCTTCTTCAAGACGCGTGCGCTCGCCGCGGACGCCGTCGAAAGCGGCAAGGTCGAGGTCAATGACGACCGGCCGAAGCGGGGACGGGCCGTGCACGTCGGCGATCGCCTGATGATCCGACTGGGCCCCTACGAGCATCATGTTGTGGTGCGCGGCCTGTCCGCGCGACGGGGGCCTGCGGCGGTGGCGAAGGACCTGTATGAGGAGACGCCCGACAGCCTGGTGGCGCGAGAGCGCCTGGCGCAACGCCTGCGAAGCGCGCCGCCGCCCGTGTTCTACGAGGGCGGTCGTCCCACCAAGCGGGATCGCCGGGCGATACAGCGGCTCAGGGACGGCAACGGCTAGCCCGCAGCACCCCTACCAGATCTTCGCGTAGACCCGGGCGAAGAACACGATCGCCGACCACTTGGTGGTGATGCCCCCCGATGAGGCGACAGTGGTTTGCCAGCGCCAGCCGGCGTCGAGTGGCACACCGCTGGTGCCGTCCGCGCGCTGACCCGACGATGAGTATGTGAACCCGATCGACAGGAGCAGGCGCGAGGCGCCGGTTCCCTGGCCCAGTACGGAGGCCGGCACGCCGGATACCGAATCGGCCGCGGTGGCGTACTCCACCTGATCGTCACCCTGATCGAGCCACACCGCCGATCCCACGACTCCGAATGCTCGTGCCAATCGGTAGAACGGCGCGATGCCGATCTGGAACTGGTCGCCCGGGTTCACGGTCACGTCGGCGGTGGCACTGGCCGGCACAAATGCGGAACCGGGGGCCGCAACCCTGCGCGTGAAGTTGCCCGAGAGTTGCAGCAGGTAAGAGGCGCTGAGCCGGGCGCCGAATGCCCCGCGGCCAAGGTCGAACGCCGCGCCCATGGCGACGGCCGGGGTGCCGGCGCCCAGTGACACGCCGAAGGGGTCCGTCGGGAGTGCCACCGCCCCGGTGGGCAGCCGGACCGTGGCGGTGGCGGCGACGCGCAGGCCGCGCGCGGCATCGGCGTTCCAGTGGTCCACAAAGGTGTAGACCGCCCCGACATCTACGTCGCCGATGCCGGTGCGCCTGCTGCTGCTGAGTGACGAGTACCCGATCGCTCCGCTTGGCGAGGTGGCGTAGTTATAGACGTCGGTGGCCTCCGCAGGATCGGTGGGCAGCGGCAGCGCCGCCGTAAAGCCGGCAACGCCGAGCCCGTCGAGCGCCTGCTGTATTGAGACCACCTGTCCGCTCAGGGTCTGGCCGGCGCTGCTCGAGGCAAGAGGCAGGAACGGCGACGCGCTGCCGGCGGTGGCGATCAGGGCGCTGAGGCTGTCCGAGAGGGCCAGACCGGAGGCCAGGGTCTGGAGCGCGAGCGCCCTCGTCACCGGGTCGCCGTCGTACGCGCCTGCGGTAATGCGCTCCTGGAGCCCGGCCAGCGAACTGTTGAACTGGTTGAAGAACGCATCCGCGACCGACGCACCCGCTGCATTCCCGAGCGCGGGGTCGGCGAGGTTGACACCAGCACTGGATGTGGCGGTATCAATGGAAACCGACTGGCGCCACCATGTGCTGACGAAGGGAAGCCGCCCGAAGATCGAGAGCCCCTTGGTGATGCCGATACCCAGGGTAAACGCGCCGGTGCCGCTCGATACCTGGGCCGTGCCGACGGACGCGCCGAGGTTGAGCTTGTAGCCGGGCTGATCCAGCAGCACCGCCACGCGCTGGTCCGCCTCTGCGAGCGTGGGGATCCGGTCTGCCCCGAGGCCGGGAGAGCTGAAGTCGGCCCCGAGGCTTTCGCGCGTTCCATCGTTGAAGCGCTCGTTCGCATAGGCGAACGAGCCATCGACCTCGAAGCGGAACATGCCTCGCGGAATCCCGAGCGGGGCCAGTTGGGCATGGCCCGCGGCGGGCAGCAGCAGCGTCGTGATCAGGGCGTACCAGCCGAGCCGCAACGGTTTACCTCCGCATGGGCACAACGGGATGGCGGAACAGGGGTTGAGACAAGCCGGGAAAGCGCTCTTTCACGAGGCGTTCGGCGCCGCACCGGCACTCGCCGCATCGGCACCGGGGCGCGTCAACCTGCTGGGCGAGCACACCGATTATAACGGGGGGCCCGTCCTGCCGATCGCACTCGACCGGCGGACGGTGGTGCATGCAGGCCGCGCCAGCGGCTTCCGATTCGCGTCCCGCTTCGAGCCTGGTGCCGTCGAGCGGCGGATCGACGAGGGCCCGCGGGGCCATTGGTCGGACTACGTCATCGGCGTGGTGCGCGAACTGGTGGCGGCGGGCTGCGCGATCCCAGGCGTTGAACTCGCCGTCGCGAGCTCGGTCCCGGCCGGGGCAGGGCTTTCGTCCTCCGCGGCCCTGACCGTCAGTTGTGCCGCCGCTCTCGCGAGGCTTGCGGGCCACCGCCTGTCCCCGGTGGAGCTGGTCGACGTGGCGTGGCGTGCGGAAGCGGACTACGTCGGCGTCCGGTGCGGGCGCATGGACCAGACCGCCGCAGTGTTCGGGCGGCCCGGCAAAGCCCTGGAGTTCGAGACGGGAACCGGGCAAAGACGGCTGGTTCCGTTCACCGGTTCAGTTCACCTGCTCGACAGCGGGCTCCGCCACGTCCTGGTGGCCGGCGAGTACGAGCACCGCAGGGTGGAGTGCGAAGAGGCCCTGCGGAGGTGCCGCCGGGCCATGCCCGAGCTGGCCTCGCTTGCCGACGTGCCGGCCGGGGCGCTCCCGCGGCTGGGCCGATTCCTGCCGCGCACGCTCGCCCGCCGGGTTCGGCACGTGGTGACGGAGACCGCGCGGGTGCGCGAGGGGGTCGACGCGCTGCAGCGCGGCCGCCGGGCCCGCTTCGGCGAATTGCTCTTTGCCGGCCATCGCTCCCTGAAGCGGGACTTCGAGTCATCGTGCGACGAGGCTGACGCGATTGTGGCGCTGGCCCGGAAAGCAGGTGCGACGGGGGCGCGGCTGACCGGCGCAGGGTGGGGCGGGGTGGTGATCATCCTCGCCCCGGAGCGATCAGCTGAGGCCATCGTGCGGCAGATCCAGGCCGGGTTCGCGAGGCAGTACGGTCGCGTGCCGCAAGCGTGGCGGAGCCGGGCCAGCGGCGGTGCGAGGATCGAGGGATGACGCGGGGAGTGTAGGTTACAGGTGTGTGGGCCCGGATGGCGAAACTGGTAGACGTAGCGGACTTAAAATCCGTTGAGGAGCAATCCTCGTGCAGGTTCGAGTCCTGCTCCGGGCACTCGGTGGCAGTAGCGGGAATTCAGCACCCTTGACATATCAACCACGGTTGATGTATTCTATTGCATGGTTCAACCGACCATCGACCTGACCAAGACCGTCGAGCGGCTGCGGGCGCTGTCCGATCCCACCCGTCTCGAGATACTCGCCCTGCTCCGCCAGGGGGAGCAGTGCGTGTGTGATCTGACCGGTGCGCTCGACGCGGCCCAGTCACGCCTGTCGTTCCACCTGAAGGTGCTGAAGGATGCCGGGCTCGTCACCGACCGGCGCGATGGGCGCTGGGTGCATTACACGCTGGTGGACGAGGCCGTGCAGGAAGTCGCGACCTTCCTGACCAGCACACCGACCAGCAGCTGGAGGAAGGCTGCCCGCTGCTGTGGCTGATTTTTTCTCGCACTAACGCATCAACGATTCTTGATGGAGGCGGCATATGAAGCAGTCCGAGACCAGGGAAGCGGTGCGCCAGGCCTATGCGGGCGCGGCCCTGCGGGTGGTACAGGGACAGTCGAACAGCTGCTGCGGCGGGTCGTGCGGCAGCGGCACGGCCGATCCGATCACGGCCGACCTCTACAGCGCCGAGCAGACGGCGATGCTGCCCGAGACCGCGGTGCTCGCCTCACTCGGCTGCGGCAACCCTACGGCGCTGGCCGAGTTGCATCCCGGCGAGGTGGTACTCGACCTCGGAAGCGGCGGTGGTATCGACGTACTGCTGTCGGGTCAGCGCGTCGGGCCCATGGGCAAGGCATACGGGCTGGACATGACCGATGAAATGCTGGCCCTGGCGGAATCGAACAGGGTGAAGGCGGGGGCGACCAACGTCGAGTTCCTGAAGGGAACCATCGAGGAGATTCCACTGCCCGACAGTACCGTCGACGTGATCATCTCCAACTGCGTGATCAATCTCTCGGTGGACAAGCGTCAGGTCTTCGCCGAGGCGTTCCGAGTGCTCAAGCCCGGCGGTCGCCTGGCCGTGTCCGATGTGGTGGTCCGCGGTGACGTGCCGGCGGCCGTCCGCCACAGCATGGAACTCTGGGTAGGCTGTGTGGCGGGAGCGCTCGAGGAGCAGGAATTCGTGGCACTGCTCGAGGAGAGCGGCTTCACCGACATCTCCATCGAGCCGACCCGTGTCTACCAGTTCGAGGACGCCGCGGCCTTTCTCGGCGGTTCGGGGCTCGATGCCGAGGTACTGGCGCGCCAGGTGGGCGGCCGGGTGATGGGCGCGTTCGTGCGCGCGCGAAAGCCTGCGTCACGTCCATGAGTGCGGGCATCCGGGTTGCGAGGCCGACCGATTACGCGGCGGTGTGCGAGCTGCTTCGTTCGGCGAAGCTTCCCCTCGACGGCCTGTCCGCCACCCTGGAGAACTTCCTGGTGGCTCTGGATGGGGCGCGGCTGGTAGCGGCGGCGGGCCTCGAGGTGTACGGCGATGCGGCCCTGCTGCGGTCGGTGGTGGTGGCGCCATCGCATCGGGGCAGCGGGCTTGGTGGGCGGCTGTCGGATGGCGCGCTCGCCATGGCGCACGACATGGGAGTCCGCCATGTGTACTTGCTGACTGACACGGCGGAAGAATTCTTCCGCCGGCGGGGGTTCGCGCTCGTCCCCCGCGCAGATGTGCCTCGGTCCGTGCAGGCGTCCGTTGAATTCACGACTGCGTGCCCCGCCTCCGCGACCGTCATGCACCGGGAGACGACACCCGCTTGATCTACGCGACGCGCTGGCGGCAGTTCTCCCGGTCCCACTGGGAGTGCTTTGCTTCGATCACCACTTCGGCGTGGCGCCACACGCGGCCCTCGATCACCCGGGCTCCGGTGGTGAGCCAAGTGCGCCGTTCCTTGACCAGCAGGGACTTGGACGTCGTGTAGTCAGCCGGGTCCTCCAGCTTGCGCGGCGTCACATACTCTAGCAACGACATGGGGCAACCTTCTGTTGAGGTTGCCCTCATTAACACCGGACTCATGCCACGGCGGCGTCCTCATCTGGACACGCTATAAGTCGCTCCCGCGCAACGGCATGCCCCTGGCGATGCAAGGGCTTGCAGACGGGGCCCCACCGCCTGCGGACCCAGGGGAGGGACGCGGTTGTGTCGGGCCGGCGACAGAATCGCTTCCTGGCCGCTTCGACCCGGGCGCCGTGCACTTGCCTGCGCGATGTCTCGTGCCGAGTCGATTGTCCGGATTGCGGGGCGCCGCTGGCCCGACCGGCGGTTATCGTTCGACGCATGACATGGACTGAGGGACCGGCCGCCGCGCTCCCGCCGCTCGGCGCGTCCTGGGATGGCAGGGCCACCACGTTCAGGGTCTTCTCGTCGCATGCCACGTCGCTCGAGCTGGTGCTCGGCGGTGACGCGGCAGCGCATCCGCTGCCAATGGAGCGGGACGGCGACGGGATCTGGCACCTGCAGAGCAGCGCCGCGCGTCCCGGGACGCGCTACGGCTTCCGCGCCTACGGCCCGTGGAATCCGGACGCAGGTCACCTGTTCAATCCCGCCAAGCTGCTGCTCGACCCCTACGCCCGCTGTATCGACGGTCTGGTGCGATGGCACGAGTCACTTCGCGTCGCGCGGCATGCGGGAGCGCATGGCCGGCTGCTGCCCGATCCCTGCGACTCGTCGCCGCATGTTCCGCGCAGCGTGGTCGTCGCAGACGATTTCGACTGGAAGGACGATCGCCGGCCGGATGTGCCCTGGTCCGACAGCGTCATCTACGAATGCCATGTGAAGGGAATGACGGCGCTGCATCCACTCGTGCCTGCCGCACTCAGGGGAACGTGGCTTGGTCTCGCGAGCGAGCCGGTGATCGAGCATCTCAAGAGCCTCGGCGTCACTGCGGTAGAGCTCCTTCCGGTGCAGCCGGCCGCCGACAGCGCCCTGCTCGTGCGCAACGGGCTCACCAACTACTGGGGCTACGCCACGATCGGGTACTTCACTCCCGATCGCCGGTTCGCCAGCCATCCAGGCCGGGAGCGCGACGAGTTCCGCGAGATGGTGCGCCGGCTGCACGCAGCCGGCCTCGAGGTGCTGCTGGACGTGGTGTACAATCACACTGGCGAGGGCGGCATCGACGGACCGGCGGTCTCTTTCCGGGGCCTGGACAACTGGGCTTACTATCGCCTGCAGCATGGTGGAGAGGGCGGGTACGAGGACTTCACCGGCTGCGGCAACACCCTGGATGTGCGCCATCCGATGGTGCGGCGTCTCGTACTGGACAGCCTCCGATTCTGGGTAAGCGAGATGCGG
>JAGGAG010000235.1 GCA_017889745.1 Gemmatimonadota bacterium
TCTTCCCGATCGAGACCCTGGTGCTGCCGCCCTATCACCAGGGCTTCGCCGTCGGGCCGGATGACAGGAGCTTCATCTCCCTCGAGGATCGCAGTGACCTTGGCCAGCGCAGCCGTTCGGCCGTCCTGACGCTCAACTGGCTCGACGGGCTCACCTCTCCCCGACTGGACAAGTGACATGGCGACCGTACTCATCACCGGATGCAGTGTCGGTATCGGCTACGAAACGGCTCTCGCGTTCGCGCGCGCCGGCCACACGGTCGCGGCGACCATGCGGAGCCCGCAGCGTTCGCCAGCACTCGCGGAGCAGGCGGCGGGCGAAAAGCTGCCGATCACCGTCTTCACCATGGACGTGGACAGTGACGCGTCGGTGGCGAGCGGGATCGCGGGCATCGTGCAGGCGCTGGGACCCGTCGACGTGCTGGTCAACAACGCCGGCATCGAGCGGAGCGGCACCATCGAGGAAATGCCGCTGGCAGAATTCCGCGCCGTCATGGAGACGAACTACTTCGGCGTCATCCGCTGCCTCCAGGCCGTGCTCCCATCCATGCGTCAGCGGCGCAGCGGCTCCATCATCAACCTTGCCTCCGTTTCCGGGCACATCGCCGCTACGCCCCTCGCGCCGTATGCCGCGTCGAAGTTCGCGCTGGAGGCCTTGAGCGAGGCGCTGGCGCAGGAGGTCCGGCAGTTCGACATCCACGTTGCGATCGTCGAGCCCGGCATTATCGACACCGCCATGGCCCGTCGCATCGCCACGGCCGGGCCGCCGTCGGCCTATCGCGGGCAGCACCGCTTCGCCGCGATGTTCACCGCCATCCTGACGGCACCGGTGCCGCCGTCGCTCGTGGCCGACAAGGTGCTCGAGATCGCCGAGAGCGGCACCTGGCAGCTCCGCCATCCCGTGGGTCCCGACTCCGAGCCGTTTCTGGCGTGGCGCAGGGCGATGAGCGATGAGGACTGGGTCGGCTGGGGCGCACTGAGCGATGATGAGTGGTACGACCGCGTGAAGGCCGACTTCGGTATCGACGCGCGGCCCGCCGCGGCCGGCAAGTGAACCGTGTGCCGATCCCCCTGGTCGAGCGCAGGCTCGACTGGGTGTTCCTCGGATTCTTCGTCTTCAACCTGGTCTTCATCACCTACTTCGTCGACGTCGAGCAGGTCCTCATTCCCGACACGTCGTCGTTCACCTATCCCGTCTGGCCCCCGAAGGCTGCTGTGGATCTCTTCCACTGGTACGGCCGCACCCATGACCCGCTGCTGGTGGCCCGGCCCCCCTTCTGGCGGGCCACCATCTGGCTCGACGTCCTGCTGTTCGGCCCGTACTACGTCGCCGCCATCTTCGCCTTCTGGAAGGGGCGCGACTGGATCCGCCTCCCCACCATCATCTACTCGACGATGCTCTTCACTAACGTGGTGATCATTCTCTTCGAGGAAAAGCTGGGGATTCACGCCGCGCCCGACTTCGGGAGGGTGCTCGGGTCGAACCTCGCCTGGCTGGTGTTTCCGGTGCTGCTGATTGCCCGGATGTGGAAGAGCGAGCATCCCTTCACTCGCCCGGCACCGGGCACCTGAGTGGCGCGCGGTCCTCGACAGTTCGCCGCACGCTATGGCCCCTGGGCCATCGTCGCCGGCGCATCCGAAGGGATCGGCGCTGCCTTTGCGCATGCCCTCGCGGCGAAAGGCCTCGACCTCGTCATCGTTGCCCGGCGCGCCGGCCCGCTCGCCGAACTCGGCGATGAACTCGAGACTCGTCACAAGGTGAAGGTGCAGGCGCTCGCCCTCGACCTGGGCGAACCCGGGAACATCGCCGCGCTTCTCGCCGCACTCGCCGATCGCGAGATCGGCCTCCTCGTCTGGAACGCCGCCCTGTCCGTCATGGGCCCGTTCCTCGACCAGCCGCTCGATGCGCATCTCACGGAACTCGAGGTCAACTGCCGCTCGCCCCTTACCGTCGTCCACGCCCTCGGCAACCTCATGGTCGCCCGCAGGCGCGGCGGCATCATCCTGCTCTCGTCGCTGAGTGGCATGCAGGGCACGGCGCTGGTCGCCAACTACGCCGCGACCAAGGCCTGGACCCGCGTGCTGGCCGAGGGACTCTGGTGGGAACTGGGAAAGAGCGGCGTGGATGTGCTCGCGTGCGTGGCCGGCGCTACGGAGACGCCGGGCTATCGCAGCAGTGCACCGAAACGGGGATCGGACGCGAACGTGCCGGTCCAGTCTCCCGATGCCGTCGCCGCCGAGGCGCTCGCGGCGCTCGGGCGACGGCCCAGCATCATCACCGGATCGCGCAATCGCTTCGCCGCGGCGCTGTTGTCGCGCCTGCTCCCGCGCCGCGCCGCCGTGCGGCTCATGGGCCGCACCATGGACCGCATGTACGGCGGCTGACAATCGACCGCTGGCGTACCGTGTTGGAGCGCTTGAGCGGGATGCCCCTCCTCAAGGGTCCTCGGGGCCGGGCACACGGACGTACCGTTCCGGTCCACCCGGCAGCCAGACCTTTTCGGAGGGGCACCCCGCTCATCGCGCTTCAGTCGAACTCGTCAGGGCGCGTCGAATGGGGA
>JAGGAG010000236.1 GCA_017889745.1 Gemmatimonadota bacterium
GCCCTCGGTGGGCGCATCGGGGTGGCGTCGGCGGCCACAATCTTTACAGCAATTGCGCAAGCACCCCTCGTGGTCGAACGCTCTGTGCCCGCCCCAGCGGTGGTTCAGGTCCTGGCAGGGTAACAAGCGCAATTACGTGATTTCTCAGAAACGTATAGCAGTGCACACGAGAGTTACAGTACGTTTGGGCGACGAGCAGATCCTCGTGAGACTGGAGCCGGTTCCCGCCGTCGCGACCCTTGGTGATACGGGCCATTCCGGGATCGCAACCTACGGTGACATCCGCCAAGGGACGAGACGGGCGGTTCATTGGACCCTCAGCACCAACTGCTGGCAGCGATAGAAGCGTGGCGACGCGCCGGCGTTGGGTTGGACACGCCACGAACAGGTGCGAGCCACGACGGCTTCAACCCAAGAGGCCATTGTTGGCGCAAAGCGGGCCATCATTCGACGCGCAAGACACGAATAGTGCCCAACCACCCCGACCTCGGCGGTACCCAAACGGTTGCGCGAGCCCGTTACCCCCGGGCGGTTCGGGCATGTATCGGCGTGTCGGCGATTGGGCTAAGCGGGACCGAAGGCGGTGTCCTTGCCGGGCTCGGAAACCGGCTCGCGTGGCATCGCGCCACCATTGCGCGTCGGCCCAGAACCAGCCGAGGGGTGCTGGTCCTCGCCATGCTTGTAGTCGTAGCGCATCCAGAGGTAGTAGATGACCGGGACCGCCATGCGCGAGATGAGGAGGGAGGCGACCTCACCCGCCATCAGCGAGATCGCCAGCCCCTGGAAGATCGGGTCGAACAGGATCACGCTGCCGCCCACCACCACCGCCATCGCCGTCAGCATCATCGGGCGGAACCGGATGGCACCGGCGTCGACCACCGCCTCGGCCAGCGGCATGCCCTGCTTCACGCGCAGCTTGATGAAATCGACCAGGATGATCGAGTTGCGCACCACGATCCCGGCCCCCGCCATGAACCCGATCATCGAGGTGGCGGTGAAGAAGGCCCCGAGCGCCCAGTGCGCCGGCAGGATACCGACCAGCGAGAACGGGATGGCCGCCATGATGATGAACGGGGTCCGGAAGGAGCGGAACCAGCCCACCACCAGGACGTAGATGAGCACCAGCACGACGGCGAAGGCAGCGCCGAGGTCGCGGAACACCTCGTAGGTGATGTGCCACTCGCCATCCCATTTCATGCTCGGGACTTGCGTCGAGAAGGGCTGGCGAATGTTCCAGATCTCCAACGGCGCAGCGCGCCCCTCGGGAACGTAGTCAGCGATCTTTTCGTTGATCCGCAACAGGGCGTAGACGGGACTCTCCTCCGCTCCGGCCACGTCGCCGGTCACATAAACCACCGGCAGCATATTCTTGCGGTAGATGCTCGTCTCACCCACACCGGGGACGATGCGGGTCACCTCCCCCAACGGAACGCACGTGCTCCCCGCCTCACTTACAATGCGCCTCAACTCGCCGAGTGGTATGCAGGTGACGTCGGCACAGAGCGGGATCGGCTGCATTGCAGAGGGGTTGGCGCGTTGACCGAGGGAAAGGCGCACTCGGATCGGCACGTCCTCCCGCTCCAGCGGGGCGTGCAGTAGGCCAGCCTCCTCTCCCGCCTCGGCAATGCGCACGACCTGTGCCACCTGGTCCGCGCCGATGCGATGCAGGGCGGCCTTCTCCTGGTCGAAACGAAACGTCAGCCGTGGCTGGTCTGCCTCCACGTAGGAGTCGACGTCGACCACCCCGGGTGTTTCCTCAAACAGGGCCTGCACCCGGCGCGCGATCGCAATCTGCTCCGCATAGTCCGGACCGTAGATCTCGGCGACGATGGTCTGCAGCACCGGCGGGCCCGGCGGGACTTCCGCGACCTTGATGCGCGCCCCGACGCTCGTTGCCAGTGGCGTAATCTTCGCGCGGATCCGCTTGGCAATCTCGTGACTCTGGTCGTCGCGCTCCTCCTTGGCGACGAAGTTGACCTGGATGTCCGCGACGTTCGGTCCCCGGCGCAGGAAGTAGTGCCGTACCAGTCCGTTGAAGTTGTAAGGTGCGGCGACGCCGGCATAGATCTGGTAGTTCAGGACCTCCGGCTCGGCACGCACCAGTTTGGCGATTTCCTGCGCCACGCCCAGGGTGCGCTCGAGTGTGGTGCCCTCGTCCATGTCGACGATCACCTGCAGCTCGCTCTTGTTGTCATACGGCAGCATCTTGACCTTGACCGCCCCGACCGCGACGAGCGCGCAGGCCCCGAGCAGCAGCAGGGTGATGCCCGCCAGGAAACCCATGCCGAGGAAGGGTCGGCGAATCATGGGGCCCATCACCCGGCGGTAGGCGCGGGTGGTCCAGTCTTCCCTCTCGAGCGCGCGCTCGCCGTGCCTGGCGTGCCAGCGCAGCGCCCGGTACGCCGCCCAGGGGGTCACCACGAACGCCACCGCCATGGAGAACAGCATGGCCGCGGTGGCGCCGATCGGGATGGGGCGCATGTAGGGCCCCATCAGGCCTTGCACGAAGGCCATGGGCAGCACCGCCGCGATCACCGTCAGGGTGGCAAGGATC
>JAGGAG010000237.1 GCA_017889745.1 Gemmatimonadota bacterium
TCACGGCCGAGGAGAAGAAGCTCTACATCCGGCAGGTCGAGGTCTTCGCCGCCTACGAGGCCTACAACGACCATGAGATCGGCCGTGTCATCCAGGCCGTCGCCGACATGGGCAAGCTCGATAACACCCTCGTCATCTATATCAACGGCGACAACGGCACCAGCGCCGAGGGCGGACCGCTGGGTACCCCAAACGAGGTCGCCTTCTTCAACGGGATCAACATGATGCCGGTGGAGGAGCAGATGAAGTGGTACGACGTGTGGGGCACGGAGCAGACCTACAACCACATGTCCGCGGGCTGGTCCTGGGCCTTCGACACCCCCTTCACCTGGTTTAAGCAGAACGCGTCGAAACTCGGCGGCATCCGCCAGTGCATGGCCGTCTCCTGGCCCGGCCACATCAAGGACAAGGGCGCGCTGCGCGAGCAGTTTATGCACGTCATCGACGTGGTACCGACGATCCTCGAAGTCACCGGGATCCCAGCACCGGATATGGTGGACGGCATCAAGCAGGCGCCGATCGAGGGGACCAGCTTCGCCTACACCTTCGACGAGAAGAACGCCAAGGAGCCCTCAAGGCACAAGACGCAGTACTTCGAGATGATGGGCCAGTGGGCCCTCTATCACGAGGGCTGGCTCCTCTCCACCAAGGTGAACCGCGCGCCCTGGGAGGCCTTTGGTGCCGCCAATCCCGACCCGCTCAACAACCAGGTGCTCGAGCTCTATGACCTGAACAAGGACTTCAGCCAGTCGCAGAACCTCGCCGACCAACACCCGGATAAGGTCAAGGAATTGAAGGGAATGTTCATCGAGGAGGGGAAGAAGTACCAGGTCTTCCCGCTGGATGCCTCGGTGGCCGCGCGCATCGTCGCCCCGCGGCCGAACATCACCGCCGGGCGCACCGAGTTCGTCTACACCCACCCGATGGTCGGTCTGCCCCAGGGCGACTCGCCGATGCTGCTCAACAGCTCCTACACCATCACCGCGGACATCGAGGTGCCGGAAGGCGGCGCGGAGGGCATGATCCTGACCTCCGGCGGGCGCTTTGCCGGCTACGGCTTCTACCTGCTCAAGGGCAAGCCGGTGTTCCTCTGGAACCTCATCGATCTGAAGCGCGTCAAGTGGGAAGGACCGGAGGCGCTCACACCCGGCAAGCACAGCGTCGAGTTCGATTTCAAATACGACGGCCTCGGCGTCGGCACCCTCGCCTTTAACAACATGAGCGGCCTTGGCCGCCCGGGCACCGGCACCCTCAAGGTAGACGGCAAGGAGGTCCAGACCATCACCCTGCCGCATACGCTCCCGATGATCCTGCAATGGGACGAGAGCTTCGGCGTGAACGACGCCGACTACCAGCCGCCATTCACCCTGACGGCCAAGCTCGACAAGCTGACCATCAGGGTGGACCGGCCGCAGCTCACGGAGGAGGACATCAAGAAGCTGGAGAATGCCGAGGCGATCGCGGTGGACGGCAAGCCGATTCATCACCTGCAGAGCGGGCCGCAGTAGTTGCGCATCCCGTCCTGAGCAGCAGCGCTATTGCGCGATGCAACGCGCCGGCCGTCCCGGGTGATGCCTGGGGTGGCCGGCCATTTCGCCACTTCAACGACTGCTTGACGAAAAGAGACCAACGGCCATGAAACCTATTTGCTTGATCGCGGCCCTTGCCGTAACGGTGGCTACGACTACGGCGGCGGAGACCTATAAGATGACGACGCCCATTGCGCCGGGCGTCGCGACCCCCGATAAGCTCGAAACCTCCATCGGCACCCTGAACCTGGTCGACGGCTTTCCGAAGCCCGACACCGTCGAGAAGATCTACGACAACCTGGATCGTTCGCGTGCGCTGCAGGCCTATCTGCTGGCCATCCCAATCGTAAAGACAACACCATCTATAACTTCATCTGGATCGATACGCACAAGGGGCCGGTGGTGATGGAGATCCCGCCCATGTCGCTGGGTGCCATCGACGACTTCTGGTATCGCTGGGTTGCCGATGTCGGCATCACCGGCCCGGACAAGGGCAAAGGCGGCAAGTACCTGATCCTTCCCCCGGGGTACGAAGGTGAAGTTCCGCAAGGCTACTTCGTCGTACGCCCGAGCACCTACGGCAACTGGGTACCTTTCCGAACCTTTCTCGTCGACGGGTCGCCCAAGCCCGGCGTCGAGTCGGTCAAGAAGCACCTGAAGATCTATCCGCTGGCCGATGCGGCCAATCCCGCTCCTGTGAAGTTCGCCAATGCCTCGGGCGTCCCCGCGAACTTCGTCGCACCTGGCGACTACTCGTTCTGGGAGTTTCTCGACAAGGTCATCCAGGAGGAGCCGAGCGAAGGCTCGGATCCGACCACCCTGGGCCTGTTTGCCTCCATCGGCATCCAGAAGGGTAAGGCCTTCAATCCGGATGAGCGCATGAAGAAGATCCTGACCGACGCCGCCAACATCGGCGCCGTCACCGCGCGCACCCTGGCCTTCAAGATCCGCGAGCAGGATGCCTTCTTCTATCCCAACAGCGCCTGGCGCCTGCCCTTCTTCGGCGGCTACAAATTTGAGGTCTCGCCGGGGGTCGCCAACCTCGATGGTGCGGCCTTCTTCTACTACTTCGCCACCGGCGTGACGCCCGCGATGGAAGAGAAGATGGTCGGCAAGGGATCGCAGTACCCGTGGACCGCGCTCGACGCCGACGGCAACCCGTTTGACGGCGCCAGAACCTACAAGCTGCACCTGCCACCGGACATCCCGGTGAAAGACTTCTGGTCGGTCATCGTCTATGACAACCAGACCCGCTCGATGCTCCAGACAGACCAGCAGGCCCCGAGCGTCAGTAGCCAGAACAAGGACCTGCAGGTGAATGCGGACGGTTCGGTGGACGTCTGGTTCGGTCCCAAGGCTCCCGACGGCAAGGCGAGCAACTGGATCCAGACCATCCCCGGCAAGGGCTGGTTCATGATCCTGCGCCTCTAGACAAGACCTGGCGGCCCGGCGAGATCGAGGCGCAGCCCTGATCGGGTCCTAATCCTGTGGTTCTTCGGTCGGGTGAGCGCAGCGAAGCCCGACCATGTAACGCCGGACCTGGGAATTTACCCGATCCGGACTTTTGACTCTGCAATGAAGGAGAAAGCACGTGATTCGACAGTATCGCAATAGGACTGGCCGCTTCCTGCTGGCCGCCGCCTTCCTGGCAAGTGGTCTGGCGCTGGCGGCGGACGCCAAACAGCCGACCGGCAAGGTCTCCATCGAAGAAACGCAATTCGGGTTGATTCTCGGCGGTAGCAAGGGCGGTGGGGTGCTGACCTTCGAGGGCAAGGAGCACCCGTTCAAGCTCACCGGTCTGAGCGCGGGGCTCAACGTCGGCGTGTCCAAGATGAGCGCCACCGGCGAGGTGTACGACCTGAAGAAGGTTTCCCAATTTCCTGGCACTTACACCAAGCTGGACGCAAGCGTGGCCCTGGGTGGCGGCATGGGCGGCCTGCGGCTGAAGAACGAGAACGGCGTGATCATGACCCTGCACTCGCGAACCGCGGGTGTGGATCTGAATCTCGGGACCGTCAGCGGTGTCACCATCACCATGGAAAAGTGACCCCCCTGCCGCGACCCTGCGGTGTCGAAGCATCGCGTGATCGACGCGATGCATCATCCAAGCTGTCTGAGGCGAACCCTGATCCGCATGAAGTAGTTGTTCAGAATGACCCGTGTGTCCGTCCTGGCGGGGGCCCTGCCCCTGTTCACGGCCTGTAGCACCCTGGAGCCTCCCGACGGAAGCAAGAGAACCGTGAGCGTCAACCCGAGCATCGACCTTCGGAAGGTTGCACCGGGCGACGCCGTGACGTGCAAGTCGACGACGCGCTGGCCGTTGCAGTGGAGAAACCGTAGTCAGGTTTGAAGACTGGATGACCCAAGAGTGACTCCACAGGGTGCGGATGCTTCGGGTCGAAGCCGCGGGCGTCGGCGTAGGACACGCCGACCGACCCGCTGCCCCTGGGTCCCACAATTAAATTCACACAAGCGAGACCAACAAATGACCACAAGACGTAACGTCCTCGCAGCCGCGGCCATGATCGCAGCGGTTGCCCCCCTGACTTCCGGCCTGTCCACGGCAACGGCCGCGGAGGCACAGAACACGGCCCAGTTGATGTTCGTGCAGACGGCCGATGACCTCAAGGCCGACAACAAGACCCTGCGCCTCGTCAACGTCGGCCAGCAAACGCTGTACTTCTCGGACCGCCCCGTCCGCATCGCGGGGCACATGACCATGCCTGCCTATCTGGACGAATGGAAGGCGGGAGCGGGGCCCGACAATTTTGCCAACGATCCCCCCAACGCGACGCTCTCGGTCTATGAGCCGGGAGGCAAGGAGAACGCCCTCGCCGTGGTCGAGATCAGCCATCCGGTGGTCGAGGGCAATGACATCGTCTACAACTACAAGCTGATCGAGGGCCCCATGCCCAAGGCCGGCGGGGCAACCGCGTTGTTCATCGATTGGATCGGTGTCGGTGGCGGCGTTGGCCCCGGCTTCCATGGCGTCGGACGCGGTTACCGCGGGGTGGGCTGGCGCTAGGTCTGGTCGCTCGCCGCGACCAGGCCCTGCCTTGTAATGTGCCGGTGGGATAGGTACTGCCGGTCTTTGGACCACTTGACTGCGCGGAAAGAACCATGAAGCCAGACCAATCCCTGCCCGGGCAGCCCCAGCCGGCCCGTGTGCGCCCCGTCGCCCTGCCGATTGTGCTGCCGCTCCTGGCGCTTGGGCTCGCCCTGTCCTCCGCCGCCCGCGCCGAGCTAAGTTCCGAGGAGTTGGCCAAGCTGGCCCAGAACCCGATCGCCAACCTCATCAGCGTTCCCTTTCAGAACAACACCAACTTCAACTACGGCCCGAGGGCGGGACCCAAAACATCCTGAACATCCAGCCCGTGATCCCGGTCACCCTGAACAAGGACTGGAACCTGATCACCCGGACCATCTTCCCGCTGATCTGGCAGCCGGAGACGAGTCCCCTGCAGGACGGCACCTTCGGGCTCGGCGACACCCAATTCTCGGCCTTCCTCTCGCCGAGCGACGCCTCCTCGGGTTGGGTCTGGGGTGTCGGCGCCATCGCCCAGCTCCCGACCCATACGGACAGCGACCTGGGCAACGAGAACTGGGGCCTGGGGCCGACGGCGGTGGTGCTGCGGCTCGAGAAGGGCAGCCCCTGGGTCTACGGCATGCTGATCAACAACATCTGGTCCTTGGGTAACAGTGACGACCCCTCGTACAACAACGGACTGATCCAGCCCTTCCTGAACTACAACTTCAAGGGCGGCACCTACCTGACCAGCGCGCCCATCATGACGGTGAACTGGGACGCCGAGAGTGACGACCAGTGGACCATCCCGGTGGGCGGCGGGATCGGTCTTCCACCTCGGGCGGCTGCCGGTGAATGCCCAGCTCAGCGGTTACTACAACGTCGTCACGCCGGACTACGGCGCCGATTGGCAACTGCGCGCCCAGGCGCAGCTGATGTTCCCCAAGTGATGGCAGTGCGTACCCTGCCTGTCTGTGCCGTCTAAAGCTGGACCCGAAGGGCCCATCAAGCAGGGGCACATGGAACATGACAAGCAAGGGTCGAGCGCTTATCCGCCCTCGACAATGACAGCAAGCATCAAACCCCGAAAAGGAGGTAGTTGAATGTTCAATTCAGCAGTTAAGGCAACCCTGATCACGTCGGTCGCCCTGATGTCCGGTATCGTCATTGACGCCTCTCTCGATAGCGGCTTCGTCCCCTTGAAGAGGAGGTAGTTGAATGTTCAAGTCAGCGGTTAAGGCAACCCTGATCACGTCGGTCGCCCTGATGTCCGGTATCGTCATCGACGCCTCTCTCGATAGCGGCTTCGTCCTTTCGGATGCACAGGCCGTGATCGGCAGGCCATTGACTCCCATGAGTTACGCCGGCGTAGCCAGACGTACC
>JAGGAG010000035.1 GCA_017889745.1 Gemmatimonadota bacterium
CATGCCGTGCAGGCGCTCCACTTCAGCGCCGATCGCGTCGTACTTCTCCTTGCGGCTCTTGTAGATCCGATCCGGGAGGTCGCGCCGGGTGATCGGGCGGTGCGTCGGGATGACGCCGACTTCGAGCCCGTAGATCTGGAAGAACTCCTGCTCCTCGGTCTCCGCGGTGCCCGTCATACCGGAGAGCTTTTCGTACATCCGGAAGTAGTTCTGGATGGTGATCGTGGCGAACGTCTGCGTCTCGCCCTTGACGTGCACGCCTTCCTTGGCCTCGACCGCCTGGTGCAGCCCGTCCGACCACCGGCGCCCCGGCATGATGCGCCCGGTGAACTCATCGACGATGAGGACCTGGCCCTCCTGCACGATGTAGTCGACGTCGCTGTCGTAGAGGACGTGCGCCTGCAGCAGCTTGTGGATGACGTGGAGCGTCTCGCTCTTCGTGGCGTACGCCGCCTCGATCTCGCGGCGCTTGATGACCCGGTCGGCGGGGCTGAGGGACGGGTCCTTCTCGAGGGCGTGGACCTCCTCGGAGATGTCCGGCACGAGGAAGAGCGCCGGGTCGTCCGGCGACATCGTGGCGGCGCCCTGGTCCGTCAGGTGCACCGAGTGGCCCTTCTCGTCGAGGACGAAGTAGAGCACCTCCTCGAGGTTCCGCATTTGCTGCTGGCGCGACGGCAGCTTCCGGTCGGCGATGGCGTCGAGCTCGACCCGCTGCACGAGCTGCTTCACCCCCGATTCGTTGAGCATTTTCATCAGCCGCTTGCTCTTCGGCATGCCCAGCTGCGCCTGGTACAGCTTGATGCCGGCCTCACCCCGCCGTTTCTCGTCAGCCAGCAGCTTCTCGCCCTCGGACAGGAGCGCGTTCACCACGTCGGTCTGCTTCCGCACCAGCTCGAACACCTGCCGGTTGAACCGGGCGTAGGAATCGTCGCCCTCGTGCGCCACCGGCCCCGAGATGATCAGCGGCGTGCGCGCCTCGTCGATGAGGATGGAATCCACCTCGTCGATGATGGCGTAGATGTACTCGCGCTGGACGCGCTGCTCCAGCCCGAACACCATGTTGTCGCGCAGGTAGTCGAAGCCGAACTCGTTGTTCGTGCCGTACGTGATATCGGACAGGTAGGCGGCGCGCCGCTCGGGCGTGGAGGGCTCGGTATCGTCGAGGCAGGCGACCGTGAGTCCCAGCCAGCGGAACACGTGGCCCATCCACTGCGAGTCGCGGCGGGCCAGGTAGTTGTTGACGGTGACGAGGTGTGCGCCGCGCCCGGTGAGCGCGTTGAGGTACAGCGGCAGGGTGGCGACGAGGGTCTTGCCCTCACCGGTCGCCATCTCGGCGATGCGGCCCTGGTGCAGCACGATGCCGCCGATGAGCTGGACGTCGTACGGCACCATGTCCCATGTCAGGTCGTGGCCGGTGACGGACACCGTGGTCCCGACCAGCCGGCGGCACGCCTCGCGCACTGTGGCGAACGCCTCGGGCAGGATCTCGTCGAGCACCGCGGCGATGGTCCTGCGGTACCGTGCATCGAGGTCCTGGTGACGGTCCTCGAGCAACTCCCGCTCGGCGGCGTCGGCCGACCCGTGCCGGGCCACGCGCACCTGGTCGAGTTCCTGCTTCAGCGCGTCCGTGCGCGCCGCGATGATGCCTCGGAACCGGGCGGTCTGCGCCTGGAGCTCGGCGTCGCTCAGGTCCCTGAGCCGCGCCTCCTCCCCATGAATCGTATCGACGAGGGGCTGCAGGCGACGCACCTCACGCTCATGGCGCGTGCCGAAGACCGACGCAATCAGCTGCTTGATCATCCTGCTCCGTCCCGGTACAGCCCGCGCGCAGCGATGAAGTCGGCCACGGCGTCGGGCACCCAATAGCGAATGGATTGACCACGGCGCACCCGTTCCCGGATCGCCGTGGAACTGATCTCGACCGCCGGCACCGTGATGGACTCGATGCCCGGCGGCAACTCCTGTCCGGTGGCCCCGGCGCGCCCGAACGCCACGATGCGCGCCAGCCGCATCAACTCGGGCGCCTCATGCCAGCGGGGCAGCGCCATCGCCGCGTCACCGCCCACGAGGAGCACGAAGACCGCGCCCGGCTCACGCGCCCGCAGCGCCCGGAGCGTGTCGACCGAGTATGACGGACCGGCGCGATCGAGTTCGGCCCGCTCCAGGCGCAGCCCGGGCGCCCCCGCGATGGCCCGCTCGACCATCGCCGCGCGATCCTCCGCGCTGGCCGCGTGCCCGCCCGGCTTGAAGGGCTGTTCCCGCGCCGGGACGAAGCGGAGTTCGCTCAGGCCCAGCGATTCGGCCGCCGCCTGCGCCACCAGCAGGTGGCCATGGTGGATCGGGTCGAACGATCCGCCGAACAGGCCCACCACCGCACTCACGACTTGCCCGAGCTATCCGCCGGCAGCGGGCACACCTTGTTGAGGTCGTGCGTGCCCGAGTGGAACCGCCGAATATAACCGCACGTCTCCTTCACGTCCTCCTCGTAATCCAGCGCCTGGTACGCCTTTACCAGCTGTACGAGGGCGCTCGGCGCGATGGTCGACCGGGGGTAGGTCGCGACCACGTCACGCAGGTAGAGGATGGACGAGTCGTACGCCTTGATCCGGTAGTAGTACAGGCCGGTGCGGTAGCCCTTGTACGCAAAATCGTCCTGCAACTCATTGAGGCGCACCTGCCCCTGCAGTGCGGCGGGCGTGCCGGGGTACCGGCTGACCAGCTCCTGGAAGGTGGACAGCGCCGTCTGCCCGTAGGTGGGATCGAGCTGCGGCTTGCGCCACAGCTTGGCATAGGCGTCGCCCGCGCGGAGCAGGGCCTGGGGCGCCAGCGGGTCAGTGGGAGATTCGTCGGAGACACGGCGGAACTCGCGCACGGCCTGCAACTCGCTCCCCTGCACCGCCAGCACCTCGCCCAGCATGAAGTGCAGTCGGGGAAACCGCGGGTCGCCCGGCTTCATCTCGAGGTTGAGGCGCTCGAGGTTGGTCTGCGCGTCGCGCCACCAGCCACGGCGGAACGCGAGTTCCGCCTTGCCCCACAGGGAATCGATCGTCTGCGCCGAAACGGCCGGGGCGCCCGCCGGGAGGGCACTGACGTCGGGCTGCTTCTTTGCGCAGGCCAGCGACCCCACCGCGAGCATGACGAAGGCGAACTTCCTCATGGCCTCGGACCCCCGCTGTCCGGGAGCGCCGCCCTGTACCGCTCTGCCACTGCCTGCACCAGAGTCCCCCCCACTGTATCGCCCAGCGCCGTGAGCGCCGTTGCCATCGCCTCGAGCGCGGTGACACCGCTCCGGGACGCTGAATCTGCCTTGATCGCGTCCTCGAGCCACACCAGCGCGTCGGCCGGCGCCCCGGCCTCGAGCCGCGCCTGTCCCACGCGCAGCGCGCAACCCTGCTGCGCCGTCCGCGCGGCTGCGGCGCGGTCGCGCAGGGTGGAGCGCATCGCCACCGCCCGATAAATGCGCGACGCACGCTCGCAGTCGTCGGCACCCCTGAGGAGCCCGGCATACTGCAGCAGCAGCGAGTCTGCGGTGTCGCCATCGGGCGCCGCTGCCACCGCCGCTGGCGTCAGCTCGAGCCGGTCGGCGGGGGCGAGCGCGCCACGCGCCTCGAGTGCCAGCACATAGCGGCCAGCGGGGCGGCCGGGCGCCACGTCGCGCAATTCCTCGATGGCGACCCGGAGCGCCGTCGTATCACCAGCACGATCCGCCGCGCGGGCGACCATCTCCATGCCGTCGGCCGCCTCCTCCCGGCGGGAGGGATCCTCGCGTCCCATCCGTCCGTACGCGGCGGCCGCCTCGCGCAGGTTGCCCACCCGCAACGCCGCGCCACCCAGTTTGGCGAGGAGCCGGCCATCCGGCTGGCGCTCGGCCGCGGTGCGGTAGGTGGCGAATGCCTCGCTCCAGCGGCCCTCGCCGACGTCCATGTCCGCCCGCCGCTCGAGACTGGTGGGACCGCCGCAGGCCAGCGTAACCGCAAGTGCGAGCAACACCACCCGCTTCATGCGCCGGCGCGCTCGACCATGGCCAGGTAGGCCTCGATCCGCGCATTCGCCGGGCGCCGCGCGAGGCAGTCGCGCCAGACCCGCTGCGCCTCGGCGGCATCGCCGCTCAGGTAGCAGGAAAGCCCGAGCGTCGCCTGCGCATCGACGAAGTGCGGGTGTGCCGCGACCACGGCGCCAAGGACGTCACGCGCCTCAAGCACCTGGCCCGACTCGAGCAGCAGGCGGCCCAGCCGGTAGCGCAGGTCGTGAAAACCGGGCCCGAGTTCCAGGGCGCGGCGATACTCGGCGATGGCGCGGTCGCGCGCGCCGGCCTCGGCATAGGCCTGCCCCAGTTCCGCATGACGGTTGGCGAGTTGCGCCGCCACGGCCGCGGGGAACCCGGCCACCGGTGGCGGCGTGATCTCGGCGGCACGACGGAGAGCCGGCGTCACCTCGTCGGCCCGGCCCAGCGCGGCCAGCGCCAGCGCGCGATGGACCGTGGCCTCGAGGTAGCGCGGGTTGAGGGCGAGCGCCGCATCGAACGCCGCGAGCGCGCGCTCCTGCTGTCCCAGCAGCGCGTAGGACACGCCCATCAGGTGGTGCACGTCGGGGAAGGCGCAACCGCCATCGAGTACCCGGGCGCAGAGATGGATCGCCCCGTAGTAGTCCTGGAGCGCAAAGCGGTCGCGTGCCTGCGCGAGCTGCCGCTCGACCGATTCCGGGGCGTCGATCATGTCGCGGGGTGCGCCCGAAAGAAGTCGATGGTGCTCCGCAGTCCCGCGTCGAGCTGTACGCGGGGCTCCCAGCCGAGCCGCTCGCGGGCGCGCGTGATGTCGGGCTGCCGGACCTTGGGGTCATCCTCGGGCAGCGGCCGCGTCACGATTTTCGACGTCGACCCGGTCAGCTCGATGACCCGCTCCGCCAACTGCCGCACCGTGAACTCGCCCGGGTTGCCGATGTTCACGGGATCGCTCCGGTCACTCTGGAACAGGCGGTAGATCCCGTCGATCAGGTCGGACACGTAGCAGAACGATCGGGTCTGGGAGCCATCGCCGTAGATCGTGAGCGGATGCCCCCGCAGCGCCTGCACGATGAAGTTCGACACGACGCGGCCGTCGTTGGGCCGCATGCGCGGGCCGTAGGTGTTGAAGATGCGGACGATGCGCGTCTCGACTCCATGGTAGCGATGATACGCCATGGTCATCGCCTCGGCGAAGCGCTTCGCCTCGTCATACACGCCCCGGGGCCCGATGGGATTTACGTGACCCCAGTAGCTCTCCGGCTGAGGGTGGACCTGAGGATCGCCGTAGACCTCCGAGGTGGACGCAAGGAGGAGCCGCGCACCCTTCGCCTTGGCCAGGCCCAGCGTCTTGTGCGTGCCAAGCGACCCGACCTTCAGCGTCTGGATGGGCTTCTCGAGGTAGTCGATCGGGCTGGCCGGCGAAGCGAAATGGAAGACGCCATCCAGCGGTCCCTCGACGTAGACGAAGTTCGTCACGTCGTGCTGGATGAAATGGAACCGCTGGTTCCCCATGAGGTGCGCAATGTTGTCGGGATGACCGGTGAGGAAGTTGTCCATCCCGACCACCGAGTGCCCTTCGGCCAGCAGGCGATCGCTCAAGTGGGACCCGAGGAAGCCCGCCGCCCCGGTGACGAGTATCCGCATCAGATCCGCCTTCCGATGGCATCGTACCGGAAGCCCAGCGCCCTGAGCCTCGCGGGCTCGAACAGATTCCTGGCATCGACGAGAACGGGCTGCTTCATGCTGCGCCTGACGCGCTCGAAATCGGGATTGCGGTACATCAGCCACTCCGTCATGACCACGAGGGCATCGGCGCCCTCGGCGGCCGCGTAGTTGTCCGCAAAATAGCGGATCCGGTCGCCGAAGATCCCGCGGGTCGTCTCCAGGGCCTTGGGATCATGCACATGGACCGTCGCGCCCCCTTCCAGGAGCGTCTCGATCAGCACGACAGCCGGCGCCTCCCGCATGTCGTCGGTTTCCGCCTTGAAGGCGAGCCCCCACACGGCGACGGTACACCCGGCGACGCTTCCGCCCAGGGCGCGCTGCACCTTGGCGAACGGCACCCGCTTCTGCCGCCGATTCACTTCCTCGACGGCCTCGAGCAGATCGGGCACGAGCCCGAATTGCCGCGCCGAATGGATCAGCGCCTGTACGTCCTTGGGGAAGCAGGAGCCGCCATACCCCGGCCCCGGAAACAGGAACGCGCTCCCGATCCTTCGATCGGACCCGATCCCACGCCTCACCTCATTCACATCGGCGCCGGCCACTTCGCAGAACTCGGCCACCTGGTTCATGAACGAGATGCGGGCCGCCAGCATGGCGTTTGCCGCGTACTTCGTGACTTCGGCCGACGCGATATCCATGAACAGGATGGGGTTCCCGGTGCGCACGAAAGGCGCATAGAGCTCGCGCATGACCTCGCGTGCGTGGTCATTATCCACGCCGACCACCACCCGGTCCGGCTTCATGAAGTCGTCGATCGCGGCCCCTTCCTTCAGGAACTCGGGGTTGGAGCAGACATGCACTTCGTGCGGCGAGTGCCGCGCAATCGCCGCGCGCACCAGCCGAGCCGTCCCCACCGGCACCGTGCTCTTGGTGACCACGACCCGCGGGCCGTCCATGGCGCGCCCGATGCCCTCGGCGACGGCAATGACGTGCTGAAGGTCGGCCGAGCCATCCTCGCCCGGCGGGGTGCCGACGGCAATGAAGATCACCTCGGAGTCGCGCACCGAGCCGGCCAGGTCCGTGGTGAAACGCAGGCGCCCGGCGGCCTGGTTGCTCGCCACCAGCGGCTCGAGGCCCGGCTCGTAGATCGGGATCTCGTTCCGGCGGAGCCGTTCGACCTTTCCCGCGTCCACGTCCACGCACCGCACGGTATTCCCGGTTTCCGCGAGGCACGCGCCGGCCACCAGCCCGACGTAACCCGAGCCCACAACGGTGACGTCCACGCGATCACACCTTCCGGGAGGCGAGCGCGTTGCGCGTGTCGGTCACCGTCTTCGCCTCGCGCTTGATGAGCCCGTAGTCGAGGCTGCTGTGGTCCGTAACGATCATCGCCGCATCGGCCGCGCGCAGGGTTTCGGCGGTGAGCGGCACGGAGCGCCGGGTATGCCCGTCCTCGGTGAATTCCTTCACGTACGGATCGTGATAGCTGACGTCGGCACCCCGCTCCTCGAGCAGGCGCAGGATGTCGAGCGCCGGGCTCTCGCGAAGGTCATCGATATCCTTCTTGTATGCCACGCCGATGACCAGCACCTTCGATCCCTTGACCGACTTGCCGCGATCATTCAGCGCATCAGCCAGCTTCCGCACCCAGAACAGCGGCATTTCCGAGTTGAGCTCGCCCGCCAGATCGATGAAACGGGTCTTGTAGTTGAGCGCCCGCATCTTCCACGCGAGATAATGCGGGTCGATCGGGATGCAGTGCCCGCCCAGGCCCGGGCCCGGGGTGAACTTCATGAACCCGAACGGCTTCGTGGCCGCGGCGTCGATGACCTCCCAGACGTTGACACCGAGCTTGTCGCAGACGATCGCCATCTCGTTCACCAGGCCGATGTTGACGCTGCGGAAGGTGTTCTCGAGCAGCTTCACCAGTTCGGCCGCCTCCGTGGTGGACACCGGGACCAGCGTGTCGATGGCGGGCTGGTAGAGTGCCGCCGCCACCTCGAGGCACGCCGGGGTGATACCGCCCACGACCTTCGGCGTATTGCGTGTCTGGTAGACCGGGTTGCCGGGATCGACCCGCTCCGGGCTGAAGGCGAGGAAGAAGTCCTCGCCCACCTTGAGGCCGGTCGCCTCCAGGGCCGGCAGCATGATCTCCCGCGTGGTGCCGGGGTACGTGGTGCTCTCGAGGATGATGGCCTGTCCCCGCCGGAGCACGGCCTTCACTGCCTCGGTGGCGGCCACGATGAAGCTGACGTCCGGATCCTTGAACTTGGACAGGGGCGTCGGAACACAGATGGAAATCGCGTCGGGTTCCTTGAGCCGCTTCGGGTCGGTGGTCGCCGAGAAGCGGCCGGCCTTCACCTGCTCGCCCAGTTCCGCGTCGCTCACGTCCTTGATGTGCGAGCGCCCGGCGTTGAGTCCGTCCACCACCCGCTGGTTGACGTCGTACCCCAGCACCGTGTAGCCCGCCTTCGCGAGTTCGACGGCCAGTGGCAGTCCCACATAGCCGAGGCCGATGATGCCGAAGAGTGCGTCGCGTCCCTCTGCCTTCCGGATCAGATCCTTCGCAATGCTCATTGGTTCAATACTCCAGGGGAAGTGCCACGCGGCGTCCGTCGCGCGCCGAGAGGTAGGTCGCGATCAGTATCTCGAGGGAATGCAGTCCTTCACGTCCGTCGGTCTCCGGCACTGCCGCGCCGCGCAGCGACCGGATCACGTTTTCGTAGTACGGCTTGTGCCCGTGCCCGTACACCGACGTCGTCTGGTAGCTTGCCTGCTGCACCAGTTCGTCGTCGGGATCGGGATCGGCGAACTGCCAGTGATCGATCTGGTTGACGGCGACGCCGCCGATACGCACCGTACCCTTCTCGCCGAGGATCGTAATCGAACCCTCGAAGTTCTTCGGATACGCGAGCATGGTGACGCTCATGGTACCGAGCGCGCCCGTGCGCCACCGCACCGCGACGACGCCGGTGTCCTCAACCTGGATGTTCCGCGCGAGGGTGGCGGTGTAGGCCTGCACGCTTTCGACCGGCCCGATGAGCCAGTCGAGCAGGTCGACGTAGTGGCTCGCCTGGTTCATGAACGCGCCGCCGTCGAACTCCCATGTGCCGCGCCAGGCCGCACTGTCGTAGTAGGACTGCGGGCGCGACCAGAACACGTTGACGTTCACCATGTACAGGCGCCCGAACCGCCCCTTCGTGACGGCCCGCTTGAGCAGCTGGAGCGTGGGGTTGCGCCGGTTCTGCTTCACGACGAACAGGTGTACGCCGGCGGCATCACAGGCGGCGACCATGCGCTTCCCGTCCTGCCAGCGGGTGGCCATCGGCTTCTCGGTCATGACGTGCCGGCCACTCGCGGCCACGCGGATGGCCTGCTCGGCGTGCAGGCCGCTCGGCGTCGCGAGGATGACGCAGTCGGGATCAGTGGCGGCCAGCATCGCGTCGAGCGCACGGAAGCCGGGGGCCCCGGTCTTCTGCTGGGCGCCCGCCAGTGCGGCGGGATCCACGTCGCACACCCCCACGAGTTCGCACTCAGCGCTGTGGGTCGCGATCGCCTCGAAGTGGTTGGCCGAGATGCGCCCGCACCCGACGAGGGCGAAGCGGATCTTCCGGCCGGCGACCACCGGCTTCGTCACGAACATCGGCTGGCCAGCCGGCGAGGCTGCTCCCGTCATGCGTAGAACCTCCGGATCGCGTCCACGACGAGGCCCTGCTGCACCTCGGTGAGTTCGGGATAGATCGGCAGAGAAAGCACCTCTTCCATCGCGCGCTCCGTTGCCGGCAGGCTGCCGCGGGAGTAGCCCAGGTTCGCGAAGCAGGGCTGCAGGTGCAGCGCGACCGGGTAGTAGACGGCGCAGCCGATGCCCTGCCCCTTGAGGTGGGCCAGCAGCGCGTCGCGCCGCTCGGCGCGGATGGTGTACTGATGGTAGATGTGCTCGTTGGCGGGATCCGTGGGCGGCGGCGACACTGCTGCGATGCCCGCAAGCGCCCGCGCGTACCAGTCGGCGCGCGCCCGCCGCGCCTGGTTCCATGCCTGCAGGTGCCTCAGCTTCACCAGCAGCACGGCCGCCTGCAGCGAATCGAGGCGGCTGTTGTATCCCACTTCCTCATGGTGATACTGGCGCGCGCCCCCATGAAGCCTCAGCCTGGCGAGCCGACCGGCAAGCGCCTCGTCCTGCGTGAGCATCATCCCCCCATCGCCCCAGCCGCCCAGGTTCTTGCTCGGGAAAAACGACAGGGTGCCCACGGTGCCGAGCTCGCCGGCCATGCGCCACGCGCCGTCGATGCGGCGGCGCGCGCCGATCGCCTGCGCGCCGTCCTCGATGAGGGCGAGCCCGTGCTTGCGCGCGAGCGGCAGGATGCGCTCCATCGGCGCCATCTGGCCAAACAGGTGCACCACGACGAGGCCGCGTGTCCGCGGCGTGATCGCCGCCTCGATCGACTCAGGCGAGACGTTGAACGTGGCCCGGTCGATGTCGGCGAATACCGGCTTCCCGCCGGCGTTGTGGATGGCGCCCGCGGTCGCGAAGAAGGTGAAGGCGGGTGCGATGATCTCGTCACCGGGCGCCAGCTCGAGTGCGCGGAGGGGAAGCAGCAGCGCGTCAGTGCCACTCGCGCAGGCAATTGCGTGCCTGACGTGGGACAATTCCGCGATCGCCTGCTCCAGCGCCGGGATCTCGGGGCCCATGATGAAGGCCTGCCGCTCGATCACGGAACGGAGGGCCGGCTCGATCTCGTCGCGGATCGAGTTGTATTGGGCCACGAGATCGAGAAGGGGTACGGTCATCGGCACGTCTCGCGCCTCTTGGCAAAGACTGAGCCGGTGTATCGCGGCCTGCAGCGAAGCCCCGGCAGGAAATAGCTAAGTTTTGACAAGTCTTGAAGTTAGCTGGTGCCGCCGGGGTGGTCAATTGGGGCGAGACGACCGCTGGTTTCGGAGTACTTCGATCCGCACGCACCACACACCGCGCGTCCGCCCTCCACCGCGAGCCTCACTCCGCACTGGCACATCCAGCCAATGCGCCGGGCCGGGACCCCAACCATCAGGCCGTAGGCAGGCACGTCGCCGGTGATGACCGCCCCCGCTCCGATGAACGCGTACTCGCCGAGGGTCACGCCGCACACGATGGTTGCATTGGCCCCGATCGTGGCCCCCCGGCGCACCAGCGTCGGCTTGTACTCCGCCTTCCGGGACACGTGGCTCCGCGGGTTGATCACGTTGGTGAAGACGCAACTCGGGCCGCAGAATACCTCGTCCTCGAGCGTGACACCCTCGTAGATCGACACGTTGTTCTGGACCTTCACGTCGTTCCCGAGCCGGGTGCGCGGCATCACCACCACGTTCTGGCCGAGGTTGCACCGCTCGCCGATGATGGCCCCCGGCATCACGTGCGAGAAGTGCCAGATCTTCGTGCCGGCACCGATCACGGCGCCGTCGTCCACATAGCTCGACTCGTGCACGAAGTAATCAGCCATGCAGGTACTCCCCCTGGGTTCCGATGAGCTTCACTTCCGTGTCCAGCGCTACCCCGAACTGCTCCCGCACCCGGGATTGGGCCAGGTCGATCAGTGCCCGGACATCCGCGGCAGTCGCGCCCCCGGTGTTGACGAAATAGTTCGCGTGCATTGAAGAAATTTCCGCGCCACCGACCCGGTACCCCTTGAGTCCGGCGGCCTCGACGAGCTGGCCGGCCGTACGGGGGCCCTCCCGGCGTTTCCACGCGGGGCCGCCCGGGTTCTTGAATACGCTGCCGCAGCAGGGCTGACTGAACGGCGTGCCTTCCTGCCGCCACCGGAAGAGTTCCGCCACTTCTTCAGCCAGCCGCTCCCTCGGCTCCGCGCGGAGGGTGACATCGGCCTCCAGGACCACGAGGCCATCCAGGCCGCTCCGGCGATAGGTGAACGGCACGTCCGCCCGCGTCAGCCAGCGCTCCTGGCCATTCCCGTCGACCACCAGCACGCGCGTCACGACTTCCGCCCACTCGCCGCCGTGACAGCCTGCGTTCATGTAGACGCCGCCGCCGACGGTGCCCGGCACGCCCACGAACTTGTGCAGTCCGGCCCAGCCCGCCTCGGCGCTGCGACGCGCCGCAAGCGGGCCGGGAAGCCCCGCCCCGAGCCGCCAGTGCTCGCCCGCCGATTCGATCCCGTCGATGCCCTTGCCGAGCCGGATGACGAGCGCATCGAGCCCGCCGTCGGGAAAGAGGAGGTTGGAGCCGAGCCCGAGGGCAAACCAGGGAACACCGGCCCGCCGCGCCGCCTGGAGCGCGATGCCGACGTCCTCGGGACCGGATGGAAGCAGGATGGTGGCCGGGCCGCCGATGCGGTACGTCGAGTATCGCGCCAGCGGCTCGGCCTCACGGACATCACCGCGGACGATGGCGCGAAGCGCCGCGGCAAACCCCGGCGCGCGCGCGGTCACCCCGCCCATTCGGCGGTCATCTCGCGGGCGGCCTCGTGCCATTCCTGGAGCGAGCGCACCTCGCCCGCGCGGCTGCGCAACGCGATGATGGCATCGCAGCCAGCCGAGGCGGCCGACATCGTGGTAGTGTAGGCCACGCGGTGCTGCAGCGCCGCACGGCGCATCGCATAGTCGTCCTGCTGCGTGAGCTTGCCGAGCGGCGTGTTCACCAGCATGTGAATCTGCCCCGACACCAGAAGGTCGATGGCGTTGGGGCGGCCCTCGTGCACCTTGAGGACGCGTTCGGCCGGAACGCCGCGCCCCCGGAGATGCCGCGCGGTGCCCTGGGTCGCGAAGATCTTGAAGCCGAGCGCATGGAACCGGCGCGCGATCGGGACCACGGTGTCCTTGTCGTTGTCGTTTACCGTGATGAAGATGGCGCCCTCGAGGGGCAGCGAGCCGTCCACCGCGGCCTGCGCCTTGGCGAACGCCATCCCGAAGCCGTCAGCGATGCCCATGACCTCTCCGGTCGAGCGCATCTCGGGCCCCAGCAGGAGGTCCACGCCGGGCAGCTTGCTGAAGGGGAAGACCGCTTCCTTCACCGAGACGTAGGGATGCAGCACCTCGTCCTGGAGCCCGAGTTCGTCCAGCGTCTTCCCCACCATCACCGCCGCGGCCATGCTGGCGAGCGGGACACCGGTGGTCTTGGACACGAACGGCACGGTGCGGGAACCGCGCGGGTTCACCTCGAGCACGTACACCACGCCATCCTTGATTGCGTACTGCACGTTGATCAGGCCCACGACGCCGAGCGCCAGCGCGAACTGGCGGGTATAGGCCCGCATCTGCTCAACCTCGCGCTCCTTGATGAGGTACGGCGGCATGACACAGGCCGAGTCGCCGGAGTGGATGCCGGCGTCCTCGATGTGCTGCATCACGCCGCCGATGGTGCAGCGCACGCCATCGGAGATGGCATCCACATCGGCTTCGAAGGCGTCCTCCAGGAACCGGTCGATGAGCACGGGATGCTCCGGCGCCACCCGGGCCGCGCGCTCGAAGTAGCGCATGAGCGACTCGTCGTCGTACACGATCTCCATGGCGCGCCCGCCCAGCACATATGACGGCCGGACGAGCACTGGGTAGCCGATGCGCGCCGCCACGGCCACGGCGTCGGGCACCGAGCGCGCCACCCCGGCCTCCGGTTGACGGACACCGAGCTCGCGGGCCAGTTTCTCGAAGCGGCCGCGGTCCTCCGCCGCGTCGATGGAATCGGGCGAGGTGCCCAGGATCCGCACGCCGGCGCCCTCCAGGCCGCGCGCGAGCCGCAGTGGCGTCTGCCCGCCGAGCTGGACCACCACGCCGAGCGGCTGCTCGAGGGCCACGATCTCGAGGACATCCTCGAGCGTCAGCGGCTCGAAGTAGAGGGCGTCCGAGATATCAAAGTCGGTGGAGACCGTCTCGGGATTCGAGTTGACCATCACGGTGCGGTACCCCAGCCGCCGGAACTCGAGCACGGCGCGGACGCAGCAGTAGTCGAACTCGACGCCCTGGCCGATTCGGTTCGGCCCGCTGCCGAGAATCACGACGGTCTTGTCGCCCACGCGCGCGGACTCGTTCTCCTCGTCGTACGAGGAATACAGGTAGGGCGTGCTTGAGGGGAACTCGCCCGCGCAGGTGTCCACCGTCTTGTAGACCGGCCGGAGGCCGAGGCCATGACGACGGGTCCGGGCCTCCTCCTCGGTGATCCCGTCGAGCAGCGCCAGCTGCTTATCGGAGAAGCCGAGACGCTTCATCTTCCGGAGCGCCGTGCGCTCCCGTGCATCGTCCGTCCTGTCGGGGCGCGCCTTCCACTCCGCCTCCGCGTCGAGCAGGTCCTGCAACTGGCCGATGAACCAGGGGTCGATGCCGCTGCGCTCGCTGATCTCGGCGATTCCGATGCCGCCCTCGAGCGCCCGCCGCACCTGGAAGATGCGCTCGGGTGTGGGCCGCCGGAGCGCTGCTCGCACCGTCTCGATGTCACCATCGTCGAGCCGGTCATCCACCGGGCTGGCCGCCGTTACCCACCCGATTCGGTCGGCCTCGAGGCCCCGGAAGCCCTTCTGCAGCGCCTCCTTGAAGGTGCGGCCGATCGCCATCACCTCACCCACCGACTTCATCTGCGTGGTGAGGGTGGGATCGGCCGTCGGGAACTTCTCGAAGGCAAAGCGGGGAATCTTCACGACGACATAGTCGAGCACCGGCTCGAACGAGGCCGGCGTGGTCTTCGTGATGTCGTTGGGAAGCTCGTCCAGCCGGTAGCCGACGGCCACCTTGGTGCCGATGCGTGCGATCGGGAAGCCCGTGGCCTTGGAGGCGAGCGCCGAGCTGCGCGAAACGCGCGGGTTCATCTCGATGACGAGCTGCTCGCCGGTGGTGGGGCTCACGGCGAACTGGATGTTGCAGCCACCCGCCGCGACGCCGACTTCCCGGATGATCTTGATGGCGGAGTCGCGCATGATCTGGTACTCGTGGTCGGACAGCGTCATCGCCGGCGCCACGGTGATGGAGTCGCCGGTATGCACGCCCATCGGATCGAGGTTTTCGATGGTGCACACGATCACGACATTGTCGGCGCCGTCGCGCATCACCTCGAGCTCGAACTCCTTCCATCCGATGACGCTCTTTTCCACCAGCACCGAGCCCACCGGCGACAGCTCGAGCCCGCGCCGGATCAGCGCGTCGAACTCTTCCCGGTTGTAGGCGATGCCGCCGCCGGACCCTCCGAGCGTGTACGACGGCCGGCAGATGGCGGGATACCCCGTCTCCGCGACCGCGTCCATCGCTTCCGCCACCGAGCGCACCACCCGTCCCGGCGGCGTGGCGAGCCCGATGCGCTTCATGGCCTCGGCAAACTCGGCGCGATCCTCCGCGATCCGGATCGCGCGCTCGTTGGCGCCAATGAGCTCGACCCCGAACCGCTCCAGCGTGCCATCACGGTGCAGTGCCATCGCCACGTTGAGCGCGGTCTGGCCGCCCATGGTGGGCAGCAGGGCGTCCGGGCGCTCCCGCTCGATGATCTTGGCCACCCACTCGGGCGTCACCGGCTCGATGTAGGTCCGGTCGGCGAGCTCCGGGTCGGTCATGATCGTGGCCGGATTCGAGTTCACCAGGATGACCCGGTAGCCCTCTTCCTTGAGCGCGCGCACGGCCTGCGTCCCGGAGTAGTCGAACTCGGCGCCCTGACCGATGATGATCGGGCCCGAGCCGATGAGGAGAATCGACTTGATATCGTTACGCCGTGGCATTCATCCCCCGGTCCGCGTGTTCGACATACCAGTGATACGCCGACGCGATGCCCGCACGAAGCGGAATGCGCGACGTCCAGCCCAGCGCCGCCAGTTTTGACACGTCCATCACCTTGCGCGGCGTCCCGTCCGGCTTGCCGGCATCGTAGGTGAAGCGCCCGCGGTAGCCGACCACCTCCGCGACGAGTTCGGCCAGCTCACGGATCGAGACGTCCGTCCCGGATCCCACGTTGAGGAAGCCGGGCTGGCTCACGTGGTCCATGAGGAAACAGGCCGCGTCCGCCACATCGTCGACATGCAGGAACTCGCGCCGGGGCCGGCCACTGCCCCAGATCACAACCTCGTCGCCCCCGCGGCGGGCCGCCTCGTGGCACTTCCGGATGAGCGCCGGCAGCACATGGGACGTGTGCAGGTCAAAGCTGTCGTTCGGCCCGTACAGGTTGCACGGCATCGCCGAGATGAAGTCCGAGCCATGCTGGGCGCGGTAGGCGTCGCAGAGCTTGATCGCCGCAATCTTGGCGATGGCGTACGCCTCATTCGTCGGCTCCAGCGGGCCGGTCAGCAAGGCCTCTTCCCTGAGCGGCTGGGGTGCGAGGCGCGGATAGATGCAGGAGCTTCCCAGGTTCAGGAGCTTCCGGACGCCGTGACGATGCGCCGAGGCGAGGACATTGAGGGCGATCCTGAGGTTGACGTCCAGGAAGTCCACGGGCGACTCCATGTTCGCCAGAATCCCGCCGACCCGTGCCGCCGCGAGGAAGACGTACGCCGGCCTCGTCTCGCGGAAGAACGCGTCGACCGCCGCTGCGTGGGACAGGTCGAGTTCGTCGCGCGTCGCGAGCACGAGGTCCGCGTGGCCCCTCGCCCGGAGCGCCCGGACAATCGCGCTGCCCACCATGCCGCGGTGGCCCGCGACGAAGATGCCTGACCCGGGCGGTATCATCCTGCGGTGCCGCGCTCCACGGCCACCTCGGCGTCCACCATCATGCGCACCAGCTGCTCGAAGTCGACCCTGGGCGCCCAGCCGAGCTGTTCGCGTGCGCGCGTAGCATCCCCGAGCAGCACTTCCACCTCGGTGGGCCGGAAGTAGCGGGGATCCACCCGGATGAGCACCGTACCGCTGCGGCGGTCGCGACCCGTTTCCTCCACACCCTCGCCATCCCACACCAGGTCGATGTCGACGCGGGCGAATGCGCGCTCGGTGAATTCGCGTACCGAATGGGTCTCCCCGGTCGCGATGACGAAGTCAGCCGGGGCCGGCTGCTGCAGCATCAGCCACATGGCCTCGACATAGTCTCCGGCATAGCCCCAGTCGCGCTGCGCGTTGAGGTTGCCCAGATACAGCGCCTTTTCGCGGCCCGAGGCGATGCGGGCCGCGGCCCGCGCGATCTTGCGGGTCACGAACGTCTCGCCGCGCGTGGGCGACTCGTGGTTGAACAGGATGCCGGAGCAGGCGAACAGGCCGTACGCCTCCCGGTAGTTCACCGTGATCCAGTGCGCATAGAGCTTGGCGACGCCGTAGGGGCTTCGCGGATAGAACGGCGTGCGCTCCGTCTGCGGCGTCTCCTGGACCAGGCCGAACATCTCGCTCGTGGACGCCTGATAGAATCGCGTGCGGTCCCGCAGCCCGAGGATCCGGATGGCCTCGAGCAGGCGAAGGGTGCCGAGTGCATCGGCATTGGCCGTGTACTCGGGAGTCTCGAAGGACACGTGCACGTGACTCTGTGCGGCAAGGTTGTAGATCTCCGTCGGCTGCGTTTCCTGGATGATCCGGATCAGGTTCGTCGAGTCGGTGAGGTCGCCGAAATGGAGCGTGAAGTTCCGCCCGCCGATGTGCGGATCGACATAGAGGTGATCGACGCGCTGCGTATTGAACAGGGAGGAGCGGCGCTTGACGCCATGCACCGCGTAGCCCTTGCGGAGCAGGAACTCGGCCAGGAGCGCACCGTCCTGCCCGGTTACGCCCGTGATCAACGCCACGCGGTCCGTCATCATGCCCCCTTCACAGGCTGCGCGTCCTTCGTGAACGACCCGACCACATCGGCCAGCGTCTGGTCGAGCTCAAATTGCGGGGTCCAGCCGAGTGCGGCCAGCCGGCTGCCGTCGCCAACCAGGTACTCGAGGTCGGCGGGACGGAACAGCGCCGGATCGATCACGGACTCCACCTCCCAGCCCGCCGCGGCGGCGATGCGCGCGAGCAGTTCGTGCAGGGACACGCCGCGGCCGCTGGCGACGTTGTATACGGTTCCCGGTTCGCCGTGGTCG
>JAGGAG010000036.1 GCA_017889745.1 Gemmatimonadota bacterium
CGCGCCCCGGGAGCGCGGTCTCTCGCGCTTCCCGGCAGCCGGTCGCGCTCCCGATGCCGGCATCCCATACGCCGCACCCGCTCTCGAACGCTGCCGTCAGCGCACACGACCCACTCACCGCGCAGGTCGCGGCGACTGCACCGGACCCGCCAGCAGCGAATCGTGGATCGTTGGCTTCACCACGAGCGAGTCGATCTCCATGTCGAAGTACGGCTTGCCCGCGCGCAGGATCTCCATCGCCTTGAACCACCGCACTCCTTCCGATTCGAGCGATCCGTAGAACCTCACGTCCTGGACGTCCCCCGCTACCGGCCCGGGCAGGGCAAACCGGGTGATCAGTCGCGCCACCCGACCCGCCGAGTCGAAGTACATCGTCACTGGCAGTCGTCCCGGCCGCTCCACCGTGAACCCCGCGTGGCCGGCGGAGTCGGGGAACACGGACTGCAGCTTCACCCCCTTCTCCTTGAGCGGCACCAGTCGCAGCAGGGAATACAGGTAGTACTGGTGCTGCTCCTCGGTCAGGAGGTCGTCCGGCAGCGGCGCGAACGCCGTGTCCCGCTGCAGCCATCCCCGTGGTCCCGCCACGATCAGCCGTCGCGTCGTGGCGGGGCCACGCGTCGTGTCGTACGTTGCCACCACCGCGCTGTCCGGCGGCTGGATCTTCCACCATCCCCGGATGACGATGTCCCGGTTGGGGATGTGAACCACGCCGAGCGCGCTCCACTCGAGCCCGCGGTACTGCTTGAGCCGGGATTCGCCGCCCGCCGCCTTGATGGCGCGGTCGAGCAGCGTGGATGGCCGGGTCTGAGCCTGAAGCGTCGCTGCGAACAGCGGCAGGCCGGCAAGGAACGCGAGTGTGCGGTGAGCGGGGCGCATGCCCTACATTAATGGCACCCACCAGCAACCCGGCGACCCGATGCGCGCCCAGGCGTTGAAGACGTTGCATGCCCTACATTAATGGCACCCACCAGCAACCCGGCGACCCGATGCGCGCCCAGGCGTTGAAGACGTTGTTCCTCGTGTCCATGCTGCACGGCTGCGCCGGTGCCCCAGGCCTGGAGGCAAAGATCCGCGACTTCGCGACGCGTTACACCGCTGCGTGGTGCAGCCAGGACCCCGCCCGGGTGGCGGCCTTCTTCGCGCCCACCGGCTCCCTCACCATCAACGGTGGCACGCCGGCGGTCGGCCGCGACGAGATCACTGCGGCGGCGCAGGGATTCATGACGGCGTTCCCCGACTTGAAGGTCCTCATGGACAGCGTCATCGTGCAGGGAAGGGACCGTGCCGTGTATCACTGGACGCTGGTGGGAACCAACACCGGGCCCGGCGGTGCGGGCCGCGCCGTGCGCATCAGCGGTTTCGAGGAATGGCGCTTCGGCGCCGACGGCCTGATCGCCGAATCGCAGGGCCACTACGACGCCGGGGAATACCAGCGCCAGGTGAGCCCACTTCCGTAGCGGAGGCAGTGCAGATGCCGCCACTCGTCCGGGCTGCCGTCCTCCTCATGGTCGCGGCACTCACCTTCTACACGGTGGGGGTCTGGTCCGGTCTCATCTCCGGCCGCCTGCGGCCGTGGCACGCTGGAATGTTCTGGGCCGGACTTCTCTGCGACGCCACCGGCACCGACCTCATGCGCCGCCTCGCGGGCGGCCTGCACTGGAACCTGCACACCGCCACGGGGCTCGCCGCCCTGCTCCTGATGCTGGCGAACGCGATCTGGGCGACGGTGGTGCTGGTCCGCCGCGACGAGCCCGCCCAGCGCGTGTTTCCCCGCGGCAGCATTATCGTCTGGGGCCTCTGGCTGATTCCGTTTGTCACCGGGATGGTGCTGGGCCGCCGGAGGGGACTCTAGCGTCCGCCGAAACGCGTCGGCGCGACGATTCGTAAGCCCATCATGATCTCACTGACATCGATGCGTTCCTCCCTGGCCGCGGTCATCGCCACCCTGTCGCTCGCCTGTGGCCCGTTGCCAGGCAAGCCTTCGGTGCCGGCCGGTATCACCGCCCGCGCCGAGTTCGTCGATGGGATCATCCTGCTCGAGGCCGCCTTTGAAGGGAAACGGGGCTGGTGGCTGCTCGACTCCGGCTACGAGTACTCACTGCTCGACTCTGCCACCGCGCAGGCCGCCGGCGTCACCGTCTCCACGCCGAAGACCGTCGCCCAGCCCGGTGGATCGGTTACCCAGGGCTGGGCCCGCGGCGTGTCGCTCGATGTCAGTGGCGTCCCGTTCCATCCCGACAGTCTCGCAGTTCTTCCGCTCGCTCCCTTGTCGCCGGTTGTGGGCCAGTCGCTCGCCGGGCTCCTCGGCCACGACTTCTTCGAGCGAAACGTCATCAGCATCGACTACGCCGCGCGCGAAGTACGCCTGGCGCCGGCCACCGGCTGGAATCCACCCGCCGGTGCCACCCGGCTCGCCGTCTGGCTCGAGGACGGCGAACCGTTCGTGCTCGGCACGCTTTGGGTGGCGGGGCGCACCGTGCCCGCCAAGCTCAAGCTCGATACCGGTTCGTTCAGCGGCCTTGGACTCAATGGTTCGTTCGTCGTGCAGAACCGCCTCTTTCCCCTTGGCTGGCCGCGTCGCCCGGTGCAGGGCATTGCGGTCGGTGGTGCCACTCGCAACTTCGTCGGCCGCCTCGATTCCATGGAACTGGGTGGTATCGTCATCCCTCAGCCCGTCGCCGGCTGGTCCGAGGACCTCACCCGCGTCGGCGATGCCGGCACGCTCGGCGCGCCCAATCTCGCCCGTTTTCACATCACCTTCGACTACGCCAGGCGCCGCATCGTCCTCGAGCCCTACCCGAACGCGGCACGGCGCGAGACCTGGGACGGCGCAGGCATGTTCCTGGTTCAGGTGCCCGGCGGAGATGTGATGGTGGCGCAGGTGCTGCCCTCCACGCCCGCCGACTCGGCCGGCATCGCCGCGGGCGATGTGGTGCGCCGTGTGAATGCAGCGGACGCTGGCAATGCCGGTCTCGACTCGCTACGCCGCCATTTCCGCGAGCCCGGCCGCACCGACACGATCGTCGTCGGCCGCGGTCCCGTCGAGCGCACGATAACGCTCCGCCAGCGCGACCTTCCCTGACCGCGGTGAGCAGGGTCCTGCGCGCCGAAGGCAGCGTTCGAGAGCGGGTGCGGCGTTTGGGGTGTCGGCATCGGGAGCGCGAGCGGCTGCCGTGAGGCGCGCAGGGCTCTGCTCACCACGCGCGGTACTGGCATCGGGAGCGCGAGCGGCTTGCCGTGAGGCGCGCAGGGCCCTGCACACCGCGCAGATGGTTCCCTGGCGATTTGATGCCCGCTCGACCATGCCGCTATGATACGAGTTCACCTCCGAGCTGGATCGAATCATGACCGCTTGCCGGCCCGCACCGACATCTGCTGCCCGCAGCGTACCCTGCGCCCTGCTCCTCCTGCTCGCCGCGTGCACGTCCAGCGTTGACGGCGGCGGCCCCCACCCGCTCATCGTTACGCTGGGCGGCAGCAATCAGTGGGCGCCACCATCCTCGGCGCTGCCGGGTGAAATCGGCGTGCTGCTGGTCAGGGGCGGCGCGCCGCAGGTTGGCGTGCCGGTGAGATTCACCACGGCAGCAGGTACCATCACCCCGTCCGTGGCCACCACCGGCCCCAATGGCGTCGCGGCGGCGGTCTGGACACTTCCCGCCGGGGCCACTCCGCGCGCGGTGCAGGCAGTTGCCGAGGTGGACTTCACCGACGCGCCGGAGATGCAGTTCACGGCGTTCGTTGTACCGGCCGGGAACGCTGTGGTGACCGTGAGCAACAACGTCTTCAGTCCCGTGCCGCGGACCATCGCTGCCGGGCAGACCGTCACCTGGATCTGGTTCGATGGTGCACTGGGGCACAATGTCACGCCGCTCGGGCTCGAACCGGTGGCAAGCGGCGCGCTGCGCAATGGGCCCTTCGTCTATTCGTATGCCTTCCCCACATCGGGCAACTACACCTTCTACTGCGAGGCGCACGGCACGCCCATCGGCACTGGCATGGCGGGAGTGATCACCGTTCAGCCGCCCGGCTGATCCGGCACACGTAATGCGCGAGGCCCCGCTCACCCCACGAGCACCGCCCAGGTTCCCTAGCGACCCCCTGATCCGGCCTTCATATTGGCGATTCTGGCGCATACCTGAATTGAGATGATCGGCCCGGCTCCCATGCCGGGCCCGGAGGCGAGCCCCCATGCGGCTCTTGGTGCCTCGAAGGCTGGCGACAGCCAATGCGGCGGGCCCGTGGCGTATCGTCGCTCGGGCTGGCGACCGGTTTGCGTCCTTTTTCAGCCGCCTCGTCGTCAGGGCCAGCCCGCAAGGCTGGCCCTGCGTCGTCCTGCTCCCTGCAGTCGGCCTGTCCCCAGCGCGGAGGAATCTCATGCCCAGGACTTGGCGCACCCTGCCCGCAGCCGGTCTCGCGGCCATGGCATTCTATGCTACGGTGGTGGCGTGCAGCGGCGATGATGCCGCGGACCCCAACGTGGAATTGCAGGTGGTTGGCGGCATCGCCAATGTTCCCGTCAACAACTACCTCGTTCGGGTCACCACTCCCCGGGCCACTGTGCGGAAGCCTCTTCACCCCGGTGACCAGACGAGCGCCGACAACTGGACCTACTTCAACCTGAATCTGAACGAGGGTGACCTGGTCGAGATCGCCGTCGAGGACGGCAGCGGGAACGATCTCGTCGCCGGGCAATGCGCGGTGGCGGACGCGGCAACCCTTACGTACGCGCGTGCATTCGCCTTCTATTTCGCACCGCCCAACAACTACGTCAATTGCGCTGACGGCTTCACCCCGAACATGTGACCATTACTCGCTCTGCACTGCTCCTCCTCGGCGCGGTCCTGACCTCGGCAACCACCTGGGCCCAGGACTCCGCCGTGGCAAAGCGGCCAACGCTTCACCTCGTTGCCATGGTCGAGCGGGGGCAGTACGGCATCGCCTTCGAGCCCATGCGAACGTACGCGGCACCGGGGGATACCGTTCGCTTCGTGCAGAAGGGCGCGCTCCCCCACAATGTCCTCTTCCGGAGCGGGCCACCCGCTGCCGCGGTAGACAGTCTCGAGAGCCCCATGCTGTTGGAGGCGGGTGCAACCTGGGACGTCGTCCTCGACTCCCGCTTCGTACCGGGCAAGTATCACTTCGTCTGCGTGCCCCACGAAACCCTGGGCATGGCCGGCCTCCTTTATGTGGAGCCGGCCGCCGCCGCACCCTGAACTCTCCGCAGGCGTGCGCGCTCGTCGGGGTCCGCTGCGCTACTGGCGACACCCGGTTTGTGCCATATATTGGCCCTCACAGTCGGCTCGACACCGGCTGAGCACACCGAAGGCCCCGTTCGTTAACAGGGCGGGGGAGCGAGGTATGCCGATGTGCTCCTTGAGAGTGGAGGCGGGCAGCCGGTAGGGCCCGTGTCCGTCGTGGCGGAACTGTTCGATCGCCTCAGTGCAGCGCTCTCCTCCCGCTATCGGCTGGAGCGGGAACTGGGTCAGGGCGGGATGGCGAAAGTCTTCCTGGCCCACGACCTCAAGTATGAGCGTGCCGTTGCCGTGAAGGTGCTTCGGCCCGACCTTGCTGCCGAGGTCGGCCCAGCCCGGTTCCTGCGTGAGATCCAGATCGCCGCTCGCCTGCATCATCCCCACATCCTGCCGCTGTACGATTCCGACCAGGTCGACGGCCTGGTCTACTATGTCATGCCGTACATCGAGGGCGAGACCCTGCGCCAGCGTCTCGATCGCGAACGCCAGCTTCCGGTCGGGGACGCACTGCAGATCGCGCGCGAGATCGCCGACGCACTGAGCTACGCCCACAGCTGCAACGTCATCCACCGCGACATCAAGCCAGCGAACATCCTGCTCGATGCCGGCCATGCGGTCGTCGCCGACTTCGGCGTCGCGCGGGCGGTCGGCGCGGGCGACTCCACCACCGGGCACATCGTCGGCACGCCGGGCTACATGAGCCCGGAACAGATCGATGGCAGTCAGTACGTCGATGGTCGCACCGACATCTACAGCCTCGGCTGCGTCCTGTTCGAAATGCTGGTGGGCGAGGCGCCGTTCAAGGGCAGTACCCTCACGTCGGTGATCGCGAACCGCCTGGCGTCCCCGGCCCCGTCGCCGCGTTCCTACCGCGAGCTGGTTCCGGAGGCGGTGGATGCCGCCGTGCGGAAGGCCATGGCCACGATGCCGGCCGATCGGTACACCTCGGCGGGCCAGTTCGCCGAGGCCCTCGGCACCTCCGCCACGGTGGCCATCGCGGTGGGTGCGGCACAGGCCATGGTCAAGGAGGTCGTCTCCGCCAAGTCCGTCGCGGTCCTCCCCTTCGAGAACATGAGCACCGATCCGGAGAACGAGTATTTCAGTGATGGCATCACCGATGACATCATCGCCCAGCTCTCCAAGATCAGCGCGCTGAAGGTTATCTCGCGCACGTCCTCCATGCAGTACAAGAAGACGACCAAGAAGATCGCCGCGATTGCGGAGGAGCTCGGGGTCGCGGCGGTGCTCGAGGGCAGTGTCCGCAAGGCCGGGCCCCGCGTGCGCATCGTGGCGCACCTGGTCGATCCCAAGACGGAGCAGCACCTCTGGGGCGACACGTTCGACCGGCAGCTCACCGACATCTTCGAGGTGCAGAGCGAGGTGGCGCAACAGATCACCGGGGCGCTCTCGGTGGCGCTGTCGCCCGAGGAGAAGCAGCGGGTCGAGAAGAAAGCCACCCAGGATGCCGACGCGTACAACCTCTATCTCCTCGGCCGCTTCCACGCCAACAAGTGGTCCGAGGCCGACGTCCTGAAGGGGATCGAGTGCTTCGAGGGTGCTATTGCCAAGGACCCCAACTTCGCCGTTGCCTACGCCGGGCTCGCCGACGCCTATGAGCTGCTGAGCATTGGCTTCAGCTCGCGTCCGCCCGTGGAGTGGCTGGCGAAGGCGAAGACGGCGGCCCTGAAGGCGCTGGAGATGGACGACAGCCTCGCCGAGGCCCACACGTCGCTCGCCTATGCCCGGTGGCTGGGCGATCTCGACTGGCCCGGCGCCGAGAAGGAGTTCAAGCGTGCGCTGGAGCTCAAGGGAAGCTACGTCATGGCCCACGAGTGGTACGCCGAGTATCTCGCCGCACTCGGGCGCCACGAAGAGGCGGTCGCCGAGATCAAGCGCGCCCAGCAGCTCGACCCGCTCGCGGTGCCCGTGAATCGGGCCGTGGGATGGGTACTGTACTTCGCCCGGCGCTACGACGAGGCGATCGACGAACTGCAGAAGACGCTCAACATGAACCCCGACTTCCTCGGGGCGCGCCTGGTGCTCTGGTGGGCCTGGGTCGCGAAGGGTTGGCCTGACGTCGCCATGGCGGACATCCGGAAGGAAGTCGAGCGCCCCGGGTTGCGCACCGTGAAGAAGCTCATGCTGGCGTACGTCTGTGCCGCCGCCGGTAACAAGGAGGAGGCCAACGGGCTGCTCTGGGAGCTGGAATCCAAGCTCGCGGGCGACAACCGCATGGCCCTGCTCGCGGCCCTCGTGTACACGGCGCTCGACATGAAGGATCGTGCCTTCCAGGAACTCTACCGTGCCCACGAGCTGCGCGAGCCCGGCCTGATGTTCCTCAAGGTGGCCCCCTGGCTTGATCCGCTGCGGTCCGACCCGCGGTATGGCGTACTCGTGGAGAAGCTGGGGCTCGGCTGATCTCCCGGGCTGGCGCCCCAGACACTTCCATTCGGAGGCGCAGACATGAATCGTTTCGGACGTACCCTCCGGCGCGCCACGGCAGCGCTGGTCCTGGGGCTGGCGGCGTCGCTGGTGATGCTGGCGGCCGCGCCGGCCTCGCGAGCGCCCGCCCCGAAGCGGATCGCCATCATTCGCGCGGCCGACTGGATGGGAAGCGAGTGGGGCGAGGACGCCATCCGGGTGGGGCTGCTCGAATCGGATCTCGAGGCCGGCCGCGATTACGAGCTGAGCGTCACCAGCGCGCAGGGCGATCTCGCGACGCTGCCGAGCCTCATCGATGCGGCCATCGATTCCCGCGCCTCGGTCATCGTGGCCCTGCAGGATCCCACGCTGGCGGTTGCGGTGCAGCGCGCGAAGTCGATGCCCATCGTGTTTCACCTGCTCTCCGATCCGTTCGCCGCCGGCGCCGGCAAGAGCGACACCGACCACCTCCCCAACGTCACCGGAGTCTACGCGCCCGGGTTCGGCGATGCGGAACAGACCCGGCGGGTGGAACTCATCCGCCGTGTCCTGCCCCGGGCGAAGCGCATCGGCATCCTGTTCAGCCCTGAAGACAAGCTCTCCGTCAGCTTCAAGGACCGGATGACGAAGGCGGCACAGCAGGCCGGCCTGCAGGTCACCGCGGTGCCGGTCAGCAGCGCGGCCGAGGTGGGCGACGCGACGCGTTCGCTCTGCAGCCAGAAGGTCGATGCCATCGAGCTGTTCGGCAACGCGGCGCACGCCGGGTTCGCCGGCCTCATCCAGGTGGCGCGCGACTGCCGCATCCCCGTCTTCTCCCCCTCGCCCTTCGAGGTCATGCAGGGCGCGGTGCTCTCCTTTGCCGCCGACTTCCAGGAGGGCGGGGTGGTGGCCGGCAAGATGATCGCCCGCATACTCAAGGGCGAAAGCCCGGCGGCGATTCCGTTCTACCGCGTGCAGGCCACGAAGCTCGTCGTCAATCCGGGTGACGCAAGCAGGATCGGCGTCACCCTGCCACCCGAGCTCGTGAAGGAGGCTAACGAGGTCGTCGGCGATTCGGCGAAGAAGTGAGGATCGGCACCGCCCGCGAGGGAGGCTCCGCGCGTCTCGAGCTGGCGGGACGCCTCGATCGCGAGTGGGCCGAGCACCTCTCCACCACCCTGCAGGACCTCATCGGTGATGGGGTGCGGTCGATCGACATCGACCTCGCCGCCGTCACGTATGTGAGTTCCGCCGGCACCGAGGTGCTCGCGCGCTGGCAGGAGGAGCTGGCGATCCTCCGGGGCGACGTGCGCCTCGTGTCGGTGACGCCGGAGCTGCGCGACGCCTTTGCGGTCGCCGGCTGGGATTCACCGCTCGACCCCGGGGCGGTCATGGCTCGCCGCTCCGGTGAGCTCCGCAAGTCGTCGTGGCACTCGCGCGAGAGCCTCGCTGCGAGTGGCCTGTACGAGATGTCCGCCTGCAGTCCCCCGGGTTCACTCGCCTGTCGGCTTGTCGGCGATCCCGGCGCCGTGACGGAGGCCCTCCTCGGGCCCGCTGACTGTACTACCGTGAGCCTGACGGCCGGCGCATTCGGCCTCGGTGTCGGCGCCATCGGCGCGAACTACGCGGAATGCCACGAACGGTTTGGCGAGCTTGTCGCCGTCGCGGGGTGCGTCGCGCACTTCCCCACCGACGGGGCGCGGAAGCCCGACTATATCGTGAGCGGGAGCACGCATGCGCCGCAGGCGGTGCTGACCTCGGGCATCGTCTGCGATGGCGGGTTCTCCGAATTGATTCGCTTCAGCACCCGGCCGGAGGCGCAGGCAGTGCCCCTTTCGGAACTCGCCGCCACCTGTCTCGACGCGGCGGGCGGACGAACTGCCGGCATCGTGATCATCGCCGAGACCGCTGGCCTCTGCGGCGCGCGGCTCAGGCGGTCTCCAGCGCTCGGTGATGCGCCGGTGCGGTTCGAGGTACCCGGGGTGCGTCACTGGCTCTCGTTCGCACCCGAGCGCACCTGTGCCATGACCACGACGCTGGTTGCCGGTGTGGTGGCCCGCGCGCCCACCGGCCCGCTGGCGGCGCATCTTCGCCGGCTCGACCCGGTGGGAAGGATCTTCGGCCACCTGCACGCCGCGGTTTTTTCCTATCGCCCCATCCCTCAGCGCACCGTGGAACTCACCGGCCTGCTCCGCAGCCTCTTCGCTGACCACCGGCTCGAAGATGTCCTCCACCTCGTGTGGGATGATCGCGGCACGGACGCCGTGCCCGAGAGCAGCTTCGCCCGCGGTGTCGGCTGGATCGCGCCCATCACCCAGGTCGCCTGAGCGCGTGCCGTGAACCTGCTTATCGGCGCGGTCACCATCGGCTTCATCCTCGCACCGCTGGCGCTGGGCGTGCTCATCACCTTTCGCCTGTTTCGCATGCTCGACCTCACCGCCGATGGGTCGTTCGGGCTTGGCGCTGCCGTGGTCGCCGCGCTCCTGGTACGGGGCATGCCCCCTGTGCCGGCCACCATCATCGGTGCCGCCACCGGCGTCGTCGCGGGGGCGATCACCGGGGTCCTGCAGACCCGCTTCCAGGTCAGTCCGCTGCTCGCCGGTGTCCTCACCAGCACCGCGCTCTACTCCGTCTGCCTGTTCGTCATGGGCGGCGGCAATCTTTCGCTCAGCTCGGCGGACAGCATCCTCGACCAGGCCGATCGGCTCGGTCAGCGCCTGCTCGGCCTGCCGGCCAGCCTTACCCTCGGCGGCACTACGGTGAGCGGTGCGAGCCTCGCCAGCCTCGTGGTCATGAGCCTGCTGGCCATCGCGCTTGCCATCGGCCTGGCGGCCTTCCTGCGCACCGATCTCGGGCTCGCCATGCGCGCCGCGGGAAACAATCCCGAGATGGCGCGTGCATCCGGCATCAACGTGGACGCGATGGTTCTCCTCGGCCTCGGCCTGTCCAACGGATTGATCGCCCTCGCGGGCGTCACCTTCGCCCAGTTCCAGGGCTTCGCGAGCATCCAGATGGGCATGGGAACGGCAGTCATGGGCGTGGCGACGCTCATGATCGGGGAAGTGCTGACGGGCAGGCGCACCGTCGGGCGCTGGATCGCCGGAGCCGTCGTCGGGGCGGTGATCTTCCGGCTGGTCGTGGCAGCGGCGATCAGGGCCGGTCTCAACCCGAACGCGCTCAAGCTCGCCAGCGCCGTGATCGTGCTCGCGGTACTGGTCGTTCCCGTCGTCATCCGCCGCGCCCGGGCCTGGCGTCCCCTGCCGGGAGCGAGCACCCGTGCCTGATATCGCCCTCCGGCTGGAAGGAGTCTCGCACACCTTTCATGCGGGCACCCCGAACGAAGTCCGTGCCCTCGACGCCGTGGACCTCGAGCTCTATCGCGGCTCCTTCGTGGTGGTGCTTGGCGGCAACGGTTCGGGCAAGTCGAGCCTGCTGGGCGCGATCGCCGGCAGCCTCGCGATCTCCTCCGGCAGGGTCCTGATCGACGGCCGCGACGTCACCCGCTGGCCGGCGGAGCGACGCGCCCGCAGCATCGGCCGGGTCTTTCAGGACCCGTTCATGGGCACGGCGCCCGAGCTGACCGTCGCGGAGAACCTCACGGTGGCAGCGCGGCGTGGCAGTTCGAGGGGACTCCGGCGGGCCCTCGATCCCGCGCGGCGCGCCGTCATTCGCGAACGCGTGGCCCGGCTCGGCATGCGGCTCGAGGATCGCCTCGATACGCCGATTGCCGGGCTCTCCGGCGGCCAGCGCCAGGCGCTGACGGTGCTGATGGCCACGATGGTGCGCCCGTCGCTTTTGCTGCTCGACGAGCACACCGCCGCCCTCGACACACGGAGCGCCGAAGTGGTCAGCCGTTTGACGCGGGAGACGGTGGCCGAGAGCGGCCTTACCACCCTCATGGTCACCCACTCGATGACGCAGGCGGTGCAGTTCGGCGATCGGGTGCTGGTCATGCACCGCGGCCGCGTGGCATACGACCTCACGGATGTCCGCCGACGCCTGGCGGAAGCCGACCTGCTGCGGCTCTTCGATCAGTTGCGCTGGGACGACCGCCTGGATGAGTCCACGGCCGCCATGCTCGGACGGGCGTATGTCTAGGCCCGCGCGGCCCGTCGGGCGCTGATCGATGGATCCCGCAACGGAGGTACGCGAGGCACTGACCGACGCGCTGCGCGACCGGTATGTCCTGGAACGCGAACTCGCCCGCGGCGGGATGGCGACCGTGTGGCTGGCCCGCGAGGCGGGGCAGGGGGCCCTGGTGGCGATCAAGGTCATGGACCCCACCCTCGCGGACGCGCTCGGAGGTGAACGCTTTCGCCGGGAGATCCGGGTGGCGAAGACGATGAGCCATCCGCTCATCGTGCCCCTCACCGACTCCGGAACGGTCGGCGAGATGATGTACTACATCATGCCGTACGTGGAGGGCGAGTCCCTGCATGCGCGTCTGCAGCGCGACCGGCGGCTTCCCCTCGCGACGGCGCTCCAGGTCACCCGCGATGTGGCATCGGCGCTCGGCTACGCCCACTCCCGTGGCGTGCTGCACCGCGACGTGAAGCCCGAAAACATTCTCCTGGCGGGGGGACGCGCGCTGGTGGCCGACTTCGGGTTGGCGCGGGCCATCGGCGCCGCCGATTCACAGCGCCTCACCGCCACCGGTGTCGTGGTGGGTAGTGCCTACTACCTGAGCCCCGAGCAGATCCGCGAGGATCGCCACCTCGACCAGCGGGTGGACGTCTACGGTCTGGGATGTGTCCTGCATGAGATGCTGACCGGTGCCCCGCCGTACGTCGGGCGCACGCTCACCGAGATCGTGATCCGGGTACTGCAGGCCCCCATCCCGTCGGTGCGGCGCGTCGACCCCTCTGTCCCCGAGTCGGTCGATGCAGCGATTGCCCGGGCCCTCGCGAAGGTCGCCACCGAGCGCTTCCCCACGATGGAGGAATTCGTCGACGCACTGCCGACGGGCTGAGTCGGCGCGCACACACGCATGATGAACGTTCGTTCAAGCTTGACTCCACTCAGTCGCCGCTCGATAGTCCACGAAGCACCGAGTTGCCCGCCCGCCTCGAACTTCTCTCCTTCATGTGGAGTTGAATGCCCACCCGGACCGGTGCCATGCGCATGTCGCACGCGGGGTCTCTGTTTCCGAGACTGCTTGCGGTTACCGGCATCGGCCTCCTCCACGTGCTCGTGTACTTCATCGTTACCCGGCTCACCCTGCTGCGTCCGCATGATGCGTTCATCGATCCCCACGTTGCCCTCGACGACCAGATCCCTCACCTCGCCTGGACCTGGCCGGCCTACTGGCTGCCGTACGCGCTCGTCCCCCTTGCGGCCGTCGCCTCCATCGGCCGACTCGACGCCCGCGCGTTCCGCCGCCTCATCGCGGTGTGGGCCGGGATGGTCCTCGTAGGCGGCGTGATCCAGGTGGTGTGGCCGGCCGTGGCGCCCTGGCCGGCCGTGCCAGCCCTCAGCCAGCGGCTCTATCACGAATCGGCCCTCATCCTTCCATATGCCACGCTCCCGTCCATGCATGTCGCCCACGTGGCGATGGCGGCGATCGTCGCAGCCACCGTATTCCCGTCGTTGGCAGTGCGCGTGGCTGGCGTCGCGTCCACGCTGCTGGTCGCCGTGGCCACGCTGACGCTCAAGGAGCACCTGGCGCTCGATGCCGTGAGCGGGCTGGCGCTGGCCAGCGCGGCGGGACTCTGGTGGCGCCGGGGCGTTGCATGATCGTCGCCGCACCGCGAACGAGCCCACGCTCGTACCGGGTAGTCCCGGTGAACGATGCCGTCGGGGAGCGTCACTTCCGCGCCGCGGGCGCGGCCGTCTATCGGCACGACGCGAACTGGGTGCCGCCGCTTCCCGGCGAGGAGCGCCAGACGTTCGACCGGCGCCGTAACCCGCAGCTCCAGGGCGTTGGGGCGAGACGGTGGACCCTGCTCGAGCGCGGCGTCCCCGTCGGGCGCGTGGCCGCCTTCGCCCCGGCGCACCGTCCCGGCGTCGGCTATGTCGGGTTCTTCGAGTGTCCCGACGACCCTCATGCGGCGCGTGCGCTGCTCGATGCCGCCGAGATGTGGCTCCGGGCCGAGCAGCGACTCGAATGCTACGGCCCGATCGCGGTGACGCCACGCGAGCGGATTGGCTTGCTCGTGGACGGCTTCGACCGCCCGCCCATGCTGTTCACCCCCTACAACCCGCCCTACTACGCCGCGCTGCTCGAGGCCGCTGGGTGGGCCCCGCATCTCTATCTGCGGGCCTACGGGTGGGACCCCGGCTGTGCCGAGCCCCGGCTCAACCGCGTCGCCGAACGCGCGGCCGCCCGCTCCGGCATTCGGGTCCGCCCGCTGCGGCTGGACCAGCTCCGGAACGAGACGCGCGTCGTCGCGAGCCTGATCAACGAGACGCTGGCCGGAGCCTGGCACTTCGACCCGATCGGGGAACAGGAGAGCGACGAGATGGCCCGGCTGCTCCGCCCCATTCTCGATCCGTCGATCGCCCTCCTGGCCGAGGACGGCGGCGGGCCCTGCGGCGTGGCACTCGGCGTGCCCGACGTGAACTGGTTGTGGCGTCGCGCAGGCGGCCGGCTATGGCCCCTCGGCTGGGTCCGCGCGCTGCGCTGGCGCCACCACATCCCGCAGGTCCGGTGCATGGCGCTGGGGCTCGCCACGCGCGTTCGGGGAAGCGGGCTCGCGGTGCGCCTCATTGACCAGCTGCATCGTGCCGGACTCGAGCGCGGCTTCGCCTGCGGTGAGCTGTCCCAGGTGTACGAGGACAACGAGGGCATGCGCCGCATCCTGGACCGCATGCACTTTCCCGTCGTGCGCCGCTACGCCGTCTTTGCCCGTTGGCTGGAGGCTGCATGACGCACACGGAGAAGGTGCACGTCGTCTTCGGCATCCTTGGCGCGGTCGCTGGCGCCCTCGCGCTCGTGCATGCGTTCCGCCCGGCGAGCCGTGCGCGGTTCGTCTGGCCCCTCATCGCGATCCTCATCGGTTTCTGCCTCTTCATTCCCGTCGAGGCGCAGACGCGCACCTACCAGGAGGTCGGCTGGTGGGACACGATCCTGAGCGTCGTTCCCGAGAGCCCGCGCTACTGGTTCGACAACTGGTTCGCCAAGCTGGCGTCGTGGCATGTGCTGCAGCACAAGGCGGCCGGGCTGATGATCATGGTGGTGGGTGTCGTGGAATTTCTGCGCGCGCGCGGCCGCCTGGCCACGTCGGGGTGGCGGTTCGCGCTGCCCGTCCTCCTCGTGCTGATCGGGCTGGCGTTCGGCATCCACGGCGGCACGGCGGTGCACCTGCCTCACCCGACCGAGAAGCTGCACCACCGGATCTTCGGCGTTGCGTTCGTCCTGGCGGGACTGGTGCAGGCCCTCGTCGAGATGGGGCGGCTCCGGGGCGCATGGCGTGGAGCGTGGGCGCTTCTGGTCATGCTGGTCGGACTCGACATCGCGTTCTTCTACCGGATCAACCCAGGCGAGTTTCAACCCGGGGAGCACCATCATGCAAGCGCTGGTTCTGGGATGCGGTGAAATGGCGCGGCCGGCGATCGAGGACCTCGTCAGTCACGGGGTCTTCAATCGGCTGACCGTCGCGAGCCGGCATCCCGAGCGTGCCGATGATTTTCTCGCCACCCTCCCGCCGCACCGGGTACGGCTCCGGACGGCGGCGGTGGACGTGCTCGACCACCAGGCGCTGGTGCAGCTCATGCGGGGCCACGATGTCGTATGCAACATGGCGGGCCCCAACTACCAGAACGCGGTGGCCATTGCCCGGGCGGCCATCGGTGCGGGCGTGTCCATGGTGGACATATCGGACGACTGGGCGGCGACGCTCGATCTGCTCGCTCTCCACGCCGACGCCGAGCGGGCGGGGATCACCATCGTGGTGGGCCTTGGGGCCAGTCCCGGCATCACCAACGTGCTCGCCCGCTACGGGGCCGACCAGCTCGACCGGGTCGAGGAAGTGCGCACGTCCTGGATCATGCGCGCCTCCGACATGGGCGGCCTCGCCCTCAGCAAGCACCTCCTCTACAACAACGCCCACCGCGCCTTCGTCTTCGAGGAGGGCGCCATGCGCGAGGTGCGCCCCTTCGTCGATGGCAAGGAGACGATCGAATACCCGGTCCTCGGTCCGGTGGAAGTCATGCACATCGGCCATCCGGAGCCATTCACGCTCTCGCGATGTATCGCGGGGATCCAGTATGCCGATGACAAGGCGACCTTCCTGCCGGTCGAGGTCAACGACATGATTGTCGAACTCGGCCGCGTGGCGCGCTCCGGGCGTCCGGTGATGGTCGATGGGCAGGCCGTGGACCCGATGTCGTTCGCCGCGAACTACCTGCACCAGGCGTGCGCGAGGATGACCGGCGTGCCCCAGACGGGTGCGCTCCGGACGGAAGTGCGCGGTGAGCGTGACGGCCGGCCTGTGCGCCTCGTCTACGCCGCCGCTGGACGCATCACCATCGGTACCGGGATCCCCGCGTCGATCGGCGCGATGATGCTCGTCATCGGGAAGGTCGGCAAGCGGGGAGTCTGGCCACCCGAGGCCTGCATCGAGCCCGAGTGGTTCCTGTCGGCGATCGAACAGCGGAAGCTTGGCGAGATCGACGAGCAGGTACTCGACTGGGACCGTGAGGAGAGCCGGGCGGAGACAATGCCCGCGTAGGCCTCATGCAGCCCCATGGCCTCCGCTACTGGGCTCTCAGCACGAACGTCCCCGTGTAACTGCCGATACAGTCGGTCGACTGGTATTGCCCGGTTACGGTCTGCCCGTCGGCCGACAGGTTGGCCGTCGCGCTCGCGCTGCCGACGCATCCGTCGGTGTACGTGAACGTCGCCGTCATGTGCCTGCCCGAGATGATGCCCGACACATTCGCCGTGCGACCGGCATTGGTCGTAAGCGTGCCCGTGATGCTGCTGCCCGTTTGGCTGACCACCAGCGTCCCCACATAGGTGACGCCGGGTTGCAGGCTCACGGTGTAGTCGCCGACCCAGGTGCCGGTGTAGTTCGCCGGCGTGGTCGGTGCGCTGCCGCCATCGCCGCACGCGGGGAGCACCGCGAGCGCCGCGGCGAGGCATATGGCGGGAAGGACGAGGCGGGACATGGTCACCTCCGGATGAGGAAGGCGCGGATGCCGGCGAGTGAGTTGTCCATCCGTGTGCTGCTGTCGGCGGCGAAGGAGTTGAGGCCTTCCGGCTTGCACCCAGTATGGAGTGCGCCGCATGAAGGGGCCGGGAATGGTGCGTGAACCGTCTCATCCCCGGTTCACCATGAGGCAGGAAGTCCGGCGCCCTCTGATTCGGGTTACGATCCCCGCAGGAACGCCATCACGGCCGGCGCCACGATGCCCGGCTGGTCGGCGTGCGACATGTGCCCGGCCGAATCGACTGCGACCAGTGTTCCTCGCGGCAGGGCGCTCATCACCCCTTCGCTTTCGTTGAACGGCGCTACCGGATCCTGCCGCCCCCAGATAACGAGCACCGGACGCGGGTTTGACCCCACGCGGCGGAGCTGATCCATCTGGTCTGGCGCAGCGGCAATCGCCGCGCGCGTCCGCCGCCACGCCTCCCGCGTCCCCTTGAACTGCTGCTGCACCCGGTAGCGCGCCACGTAGTCCGGATGACGCTCCGGATACAGGAAGTCGTAGAGCTGTCCCTCCGCCATCTCGTTCGATCCGCCCCGCAGCACCATGTAATAGTCCCACGCCGCCCGAGAGCGCTCCCGCGGAGGCAGCTGCCGCCCGTTGTTGAACACCGGATCCAGGTACACGATCGCGCGTACCCGGTCGGGATGGGCATCGGCGAAGCTCGTCACCATCGCCGCGCCGTACGACACGCCCGCGAGCACCACCGGCGCCCTGATGCCGAGCGAGTCCAGCAGCTCCGCCATCTGCCGCACGAACAGGTCCTGGTCGTAGACGGTATCCAGGCGGTCCGACCATCCCCGGCCGTAGAAGTCGAACCGGACCACCCGGTACCCCGAGTCGGCGAGTTGCTGGAATAGTGGATCGGAAATGAAGCCCGGCACCGAGAACGCCGACGCGAAGAGCACCACCGGCCCTGCGCTGGGCCCCGCGAGTTCGTAGTGCGTGACGCCGTCGGCCAGGTGAACGAACCGCCCCGGCGCCTGGGACCGCGCCGCGTCATCGAGCGTCCTGCGCTCCGGGTCCTTGACCCGGTAGGTGGCCAGCACACCGGCGCTTCCCAGCGTCGCAGCTATCACGAACCAGCGGATCAGTCGCATGGCCTCAGGACCCTGTGGGCAAGGGGAGGGGTAGCTCGGAACATACAGCCCACAGACCCACGATCACGACGGCGGACCCCCGCGGAGTTCCACTCATGACCTCAGCACCTCCGGCACGGAGTCTCATCCTCCTCTCATCCTCCCTTAAGCAGCGCTGTGACATCATGGAGTCCGTATACCGGAGTTCATCATGTCACCCTTCATGCAAGTAGTCCGAGCTCGCAGGTCGGTTATCTCCTGCCTGTTCGCCCTCGTCTATCTCCCGGCGTGCACCTCGTGGCAGGTAGGCACTCCAACCCCGGCGCAATTCGTCCAACGCGAGCATCCGGCGACTGTGCGCGTCACGCGCACCGACGGGAGAAAGGTCGTCCTCGATTCCCCTGCAGTCCGGGGGGACAGCCTGGTGGGCCGCCTGGCCGACGATAGCGTGCGGGTATCGGCCATGGCGTTGAGCGAGGTATCGAGCGTGGCGGTCAGGAAGACGTCAGCGGGGAAGACGGTGCTCCTGACGGCAGGCATCGCGCCGCCCGGCTGTGTCCGCCCTGCTGTGCCTGTTGTACGTCACGGCTTGCCATACGTGGCAGGCAGGTATGCCCACGCCGGCTCAGTTCGTCGAGCGCGAGCATCCTGATCGCGTCCGCGTTACCCGCTCCGATGGTAGCATGATGAGCCTGGAATCCCCGGCAGTTCGCGGGGACAGCCTCGTAGGCCGGATTGGCGGCCGGGGCGACGGCGCGCAGGTGACCAGCATGGCGCTGCGCGATGTGACGAGCGTGGAGGTGAGGAAGAACGCGACGGCGAAGACGGTGCTCCTCACTTCGGGCATCGTCATCGTCGTCGTTGGCGTGGGGCTGTACGCGGCGTGGGAGATCTCCTGCACGTACGGGGAGTGCTGAGGGTCTTCCGGGCGGCGCCTTGAGCGTGATTACGCGAAACTTATGGCTGGCTTAAAGATCTTTTCACGCTTGGCCGGCGAAAGTGTAGATTGTCGCATCAGGGGCGCACGGTCCGCCCTGGATGCCCGCTTCACCATT
>JAGGAG010000238.1 GCA_017889745.1 Gemmatimonadota bacterium
CGGACGACACGAGGCGGCTCACCGGCGCCGGCATACTGGTGGGCACCCTGGACTACGTGAGCCCGGAGCAGGCCGGGGCAACAGTGGAACTGGACGGCCGCTCCGATCTCTACAGCCTGGGGTGCGTCGCGTTCGAGCTGCTCACCGGCCGCGCACCTTACGCCGGTCGCATCCCCGGGGCCACCATCGCGGCGCACCTCACCGCACCGGTGCCCGACGTGCGTGAGCACCGGCCCGACATTCCGCCCCGCCTGGCGACACTCATCGGGAGACTGATGGCGAAGAAGCGTGAGGACCGCCCGGCGACCGGCGTGGTGCTGCTGCAGGAGCTGCGGGCGATCGATGAATCGGCGCAGCCGGTCACCATCGTGGACATGCCCGTTGCCTCCTCCCAGGCCGGAAAGCTCCCACCGGACCTGGCCCAGCTGCTCGAGCAGGGCAAGTCGCTCACCGCGGCCGCGATTCATGGGGGCGCGGCCGCACGCGGCAAGCTCGAGCTGGCGAGGGCGTACCTCGAGAAGGCCCTCGCGCGCGCGCCCGACAACGCCCGGATCATGATCGGGCTGTCGGACGTCATCCACATCATGGGCGTCCGCGGCTTCGCTGACCTGCCGGAAACACAGCGGAAGGCACACGAACTCCGCCTGCGCGCGCTGGCCATCGACGATACCATCGGCGAACTGCATACGGGGCTCGGCTACACCTTCCTGTATTGGCAGGATGAGTTCGAGCTCGCGGGCGCCGAACTCAAGCGGGGCGCCGAGCTGAGCCCCCGGCACGCGGTGGGTCGCCGGATCTACGGTGCCTGGCTCAAGATCGCGGGACGCCTGCCGGAAGCGCTCGACGAGATGCGCGCGGCGGTGGCGGCGGCGCCCGATGCGCCATTCATGCTGGTGGGACTGGCCGACGTGCTCATGGCACTCGGCCGGTACGACGAGGCGCGCGGGCCGCTGCGCGAGGCGCTCAGGCTCTCGCCGAACTACGACGTCGTCCTCGAGCGCCTGGAGATGAGTTGCCATCGGGCCGGCCTGTACGAGGAGGCGCTCGACGCGCGTCGTTCGATGCTGGGCGTGCGGGGCGAGACGGCCCGGCTGCAGGAGCTGATGGAAACGGCGGCTACTCAGGGCTGGCCCGCGGCGCGCGAGGCCGACCTGCGGCGGGAACTGGAGCAGTTGCTCGCCACGGCGCAGCGCCAGGACCCCTTTGAGGATTCCTTCACCAGCCGGCAGCTCTCCGACAGGGTCATTATCGTGCTGGCGGAACTGGGCGAGTGGAGCCGGGCGATGGACTGGGTGGAACAGGGATACCACCGGCGGCCGGGGCGCCTGCGGCGCGTGCTGATGGACCTGCCCTATAACCGCGGGGGACTCGCGGTCGACGCACGTTATGCGCGGCTGCTGCGCACCGCGGGGCTGGCACACCTTATCTGATCAACTGGTCACCGGAATCTTCACCTGTGGGTCATTCGCGAGACTTCGGCAAGGCACGCATCATAGACAGGCGGAAGACTCCCACCTTCTCACTCCACGGTGCCCATGGGCGGCAATGCCGTCGTGAAGGTTCCCGAGGTCACGCTCGTCTTCTGGGTCATAAAGATCCTCGCGACGACACTGGGCGAGACCGGCGGTGACGCCGTGTCGATGTCGATGAACCTCGGCTATCTCGTCGGCACCGCCATCTTCGGGGCCATCTTCGTCGTTGCGGTGGTGGCACAAGTATGGGCGAAGAAGTTCCATCCGTTCCTCTACTGGGCCACCATCGTCGCGACGACGACCGTGGGCACAACGCTCGCCGATTTCACCACTCGTTCCCTTGGCATCGGCTACGCTGGCGGAACCGCGATACTCCTCTCTCTATTGCTGGCGTCGCTGTTCGTCTGGTATCGCACGCTCGGTTCCATCGCCGTCGATACCGTGAGTTCGCCGGCATCCGAGATGTTCTATTGGGTCACGATCATGTTCTCGCAGACCCTGGGTACCGCGCTGGGTGATTGGACAGCCGATACGGCCGGGCTCGGGTACACTGGCGCGGCGGTGGTGTTTGGTGCCATGCTCGCCGCAATCGCGGCCGCGTATTACCTGACGAACATCTCCCGCACCGTGCTCTTCTGGGCGGCGTTCATCCTCACCCGGCCGCTCGGCGCGGTGGTCGGCGACTTCCTGGACAAGCCCGCGAGCCAGGGTGGCCTGGAGCTCAGCCGTTACTCGGCGTCGGCGACACTGCTTGGGCTGATGCTGGTGTGCATCGTCGTCTCTTCCAGGAAGCCGCCGAGGCAGGAACATTGAGCACCCGCGAGCGCAGCAACCCGCCCTCATTCAGGTGGGAGGTCCGAACCCTCTTTGCCGTCGCGCTGGTCTTGTTGACCCAACCAGGCCACGGCTCGGCCCAGGCCTCGCCGCCGGTCCGGCTCGACTGGTGGTCGGACGACTCCGCCCGTATTGCGTTTGTAACCGCGCACGGGCGCGCCCACACCGGCGAGAATGTCATCGTCTGGGCGCCGACGGA
>JAGGAG010000239.1 GCA_017889745.1 Gemmatimonadota bacterium
AACGGCCCCGCTGCATGACCTCCGGGAGACCATCGAGGAGCGACGCGCGACCGGCCAGGCCGCCCGAAAGCAGGCTCCTCGGAGCGCGCAGGCGCATTGGGACGAGACAGCGCGCGGGCACGACGCCCTCGACACGATCCTGGCTCAGAACGCAATCCGGGTCCCCGAGCTGCTCCCCATCCGACATGGACGCATGGTGGCCTCGCCGTGGAACTACTACCGTGGAGCGGCCGCGGTGATGGCCGCCGATCTCGCGTCCCGGCCCCACAGTGGGCTGCGGGTTCAGCTCTGCGGCGACGCCCACGTCCTCAACTTTGGCCTGTGGGCCACGCCAGAGCGGAACCTTCTGTTCGACCTGCGCGACTTCGACGAGACGCTGCCCGGGCCCTTCGAGTGGGACGTGCAGCGTCTCGCCGCCAGCCTGGTGGTGGCGGCGCGGGAGGATGGCCTCAAGGCGGCCACGGCCGATGAGGCAGTGGTCACGGCGGTGGAGGCCTACCGGAACCAAATGGCCCGCTACGCGACGATGACGGAGCTCGACCTCTGGTACGACGGGACTTACGTCGACAGTCTGATCAAGTACTTCGCGCCGGCCGACCGTGGGCAGTTGTTGGTCCACATCGAGAAGGGGTCCAAGCGCCGCACCCACCACGGCGCGTTCGCCAAGCTCGCCACGATGGTCGACGGCCGGCCCCGAATCGACGAGGCCCCACCCATCCGCGTCACCATCGGCGACGACGAGCAGGACGCGCTGACCGACCAGTTCCTGGCCGGCTACCGGATGACCCTGCAGGAGGATCGGCGCCACCTGTTCGATCGCTTCACGCCCGTTGACCTGGTCCGCCAGGTCGTGGGGGTGGGCAGCGTGGGCATGCGGGTCTACCTGGCCCTCCTTGAGGGCCGCAGCGGCAACGACCCCCTGTTCCTGCAGATCAAGCAGGCCGGTCCGTCGGTGTACGAATCCCACCTCGGCCCCAGCCAACACGATAACCACGGCGCCCGGGTGATCGCCGGAAAGCGGGCGCTGCAGAGCGCAACCGACATCTTCGTCGGCTGGGGCTCGTTCCAGGGCAGGGACTACTACGTGCGGCAGTTCCGCGACATGAAGATCATCCTCGACATCGAGTTGCTCGCCCCCATCCTGGTTGAGTTCGCCGCCGCCTGCGGCGAGACGCTGGCCCGGGCCCACGCCCGCACGGGAGACGCCGTGGCGATCAGCGCGTACCTCGGCAAGAGTTCACGGTTCGCCACCGCCCTCCGCGACTTCGCCCGCCTGTACGCCGACCAGAACGAGCGCGACCACGCGCAGCTCAAGCGCGCTATCGCCGCTGGCGCGGTCGAAAGCGCACCCGGCTGGTAGCGGCCCTCGTGAATTGTCGCATCAATGCTGCCAGGTGAAGACTGGCTCCCACGCTCCAGCGTGGGAGCAGGTTCAGACGCTCCAGCGTCCTTGATCGCCGATGTGCTTACAGGTCAAGCGGTGTTATCCGGGTGCCATTCAGGCTCAGGTTAGCCCTTAGACCCGAGTTCGTCAGCACGAAGCCCACGATTGGCTGCTGCCCGGTCTGGGTCGTGACCCGGGCGTTGGCGCCCACCGTCAGCAACGATAGGGAACCATCGACGCCGGCGGTCCATCCCCGGCTCGCCTCAAAGCGGTTGAGCGCGTCCTGGGTCATGAACAGGATGAACACCGCCTGCGACTGCGTACCCGCCTGAAGTCCGACCGAGGCCTCGGTCATGCGGAAGTAGCCGGTGGACTTGCCGCCCCGCCTTAATGCGCCTTGACCTTGCGCTCCGCCGACGATGAAGCCGGCGGAAATCACCGACGGGAATACCAGTACGCCCCGTGCCGATGCGACGATTTCCTCCGATCCGGGCGCTTCCTGGTACAGACGCGACAGTGCGCTGTCGGTCGCGGAATCGATGGCCTTGCGCTGCATTGCGGGATCGCCGGTATTTCCGCTGGTGGTGGTGCAGCCCGTCGTGAAGAGCGCAAGAGCCGCCAGCGAGAGGCCCGCGGTAACGAAGTTTCGTCTATTCATTGTTTACCCCTTTCAATGGTTCGAAGAGTGAGTGCAGCCGCGAGCTGCGGGTGGTTGGAAAAGCAGGTCCTGGCTTAACCCGAAATCCAGCCCGGGTTCCGCTACGCGGCATCCGGGCGAAGAGACTAGTCCAGCATCGAGGCCAGGACCCAGACATAGAGCGCCCCGACCGACAACTGCACCACCGCGATCGGCAGTCCGATGCGCAGGAATTGCATGAAGCTCACATGCCGGCCCCGCGATGCACAGATGCCGGCGGCCACGACATTGGCCGAGGCGCCGATCAGCGTGGCGTTGCCGCCGAGAGTGCCGCCGAACATCATCGCCACGAACACCGGCAGGGTGACGTTGGGCCAATTGACGAAACCGGGGGCGAGCGCGATCTCCGGAACCGCCTGGGCCGCCACCAGGTAGCCGGTGATCATCACCAGCGCGGCGGCGACCACCGGGATGTTCGCCAG
>JAGGAG010000240.1 GCA_017889745.1 Gemmatimonadota bacterium
ACTCGAAGGGCCTCTCGGGGAGCAGGTTGCCGACCTTCAGCAGGAGGTGTTCGATCCCGTCACCGGTTTCGGTGGATATCGCCAGGGCGTCGCGGGCGAGCTCACGGCGCCGGTCGGCATGCACGAGGTCGACCTTGGTATAGACGACGAGGACCGGCGCGGTGATCCTCGCCTCCGGACCGACCAGGTCGCGGAACGCGGGCGCGGGGGCGTCGGCAGCCGGGTGGAGATGGAGGATGAGGTCCATGCGGGGCAAGGCAGCGAGGGCGAGCTCGCGCATGCGCTCCTGCATGAGGTAACCGGGATCGAGGAGACCCGGCAGGTCGTGCCACACGTACTGGACGTCGCCCTCGGTGCGGAGGCCGACCACCGGGAGTCGCGTGGCCTGCGGCTTGGGGCTCACGATGGCGAGGTGAACGCCGACCAGGCGATTGAGGAGCGACGACTTCCCGACATTGGGTGCGCCGGCGAGGGCGATGTGACCGCAACGTGTCATGACCGCAAAGCTAGTCGAAACGGCGTGAGCGGTGAGCGGTAGGCGGTGAGCGGGAACAGCGTGAACGGTGAACGGTGAACTGGAACGGAAACCGGAGGGTGAAACCGCCGCTTTACCGGCGAATGCGGGCGGCGTGCAGGAGCGAGGCGCGACGGAAACGGCCGCGTTCGTGTGACGGGTCGGTGCCCATGGGGCTCCCCAAGCGGCTCAAGTGCCAGGCGAGGGCTCGCACCGTGGGGAAGGTGAACATGTCGGTGAGCGCGAGGTCGCACCCGGTCTCCTGGCGGATCCGCTCGCGGCAGATGATGGCGAGCAGTGACGTGCCGCCCAGGTCGAAGAAGTTCTGCTCCCGCCCCACCGTCTTCAGGTGCAGCAGTTCGCCCCAGAGGCGGGACACGAGGCCTTCCAGTTCAACGTCGGCGGTGCCGGCCACCTCGAGCGGCGCCGCGGGCTCGGCCTTGCGTGCGTACACCTCCGCAGGAACGCCGACGGCGCTCGCGCCGGCCGGCACGTCGTGCATCACGGCGGATCCGGCACCCACGATGGCCCAGGCCCCGATGGTGACCTCCGGCAGGATCGACGCGTTCGAGCCCACATACGCGCCCTCACCCAGCACCACCCGCGCATTGAGGACGGCGTTGGGCGCGATGACGGCGCAGGCCCCGATCCGTGCCTCGTGTCCCACCACGGCACCCATGAAGACGCACACTCCGTCGTCGAGCGTCGCCTCGGGGCCGAGCGTGACATTCTGGTAGACGATGACGTCACGCGCGAGCGTCACGCCAGTGACGTCCACGTCGGGGCTCACCAGGGGCACGAAGGGGACGCCGGAGGAGAGGATCCGGCCGCGCACCTCCTTGCGGCTTCGCGTGGCGCGCGCCACCAGGTTCGCCGCCTCGGACGTCGCCGGATCGGCGTCGTGCAGGGCATCGATACGCCCGACCACCGGCACGCCGAGGCGCTCGCTGCCGAGCTTGGCGGGGTCGTCATCGAGGAGCACGATGTGATCCCAGCGCGGATGCCGGGCGTTGATCTGCTGCGCCAGGCGCACGCCTTCGGAGTTCCCCGCCCCACAGAGGTACAGCTTGCGCATGGCCGTCATGCGTGGCGCTCGCCCGCCGGGCGGATGCGCTGGGCCGCACCGGTCATCCAGTCGGTGCATGCCAGGCAGCGCGGTGGCAGCTCATCGAACCGGTGCTGGAGGTGCAGCTCGCGATAGCCTCCGAGCCGGGCCCAGAGCTCCGACACTGGTACCTCCCACGCATTGCCGACGCCCTCTTCACCCTCGGTGTCACCGGGGCACCGCGGCACGCGGCCGTCCCAGAACACGTGCATCATGGTCAGGGCCCAGGGGCACGGAATGCGGTCGGCGGCCGGCACGGCGAGCGGCGTCTGGAACTTGCCGCCCCAACTCAGCTGGTTGCGCACCTTGAGGGTGGCACCGCGCTGCAGCCAGTAGTCGCAGAAGGGCTGCATCTCGTGGGCGTTGTCGGCCATGGCGATGAACTGCACCTGGATTTCGGGGCCGTCGGCCCGCTCCCGCCGGAGCGCCAGGAGCCGCTCGACGTTGGCATAGACCACGTCGCGGTCGCTGCCCAGCCTCGCCGCCTCATAGGTGGCCTTGCTGAAGCCATCGATGCCGATCACGATGAGGTCGGCCCCGCTCTCGAGGAGCGAGACCGCGACCGGCTCGGTGAGGAGGAGTCCGTTGGTGTTGACGTTGAGCGACTCGAGCCCGAGCGACTTGCCGTGGCGCAGCATGTTCACGAGCAGCTCGGGCTCGAGCAGGGGCTCCCCGCAGAAGGAGAACCAGCACTCGGTGCGGGGGGCGATCGCGGCCACCTGCGCCGCGAGGCTGGACCAGAGGGCCATAGGCATCACGCCCTTGGCCCGGCGCATCTGGGGGTGGTGGCACATGAGCTGGGTTCAGAACGTCGTGAGACAGTTCGGTCTGTATCCGTCGTGGGCGTGGGAGTGTTGAGGGACGTCGTCTTTAGTACGAGAGGA
>JAGGAG010000037.1 GCA_017889745.1 Gemmatimonadota bacterium
ACGTCGCGCCACCCGCCGCCGTGCGCGTCCTTGAGCACGCACGGGAGCCCGATGTGCGCCACGATCGCGCCCCAGTCGAGCGGGAACTCGAGGTTCCGCAGGCTCTCGTCGTGCTTGATGCCGGGCACGTAGGCCTTGTTGGGCAGCACCACCGTCCTGGGATGGGCAACGCCAAGCGACGTGGCCAGCGCCGCGCCGAAGAACTTGTCGTCGGCGGTCCACATGAACGGGTTGTTCACCACCGTGGCACCCTGCAGCACCGCCTGCTTCAGGTAGGACCGGTACATCGGTACCTCATGGGAGATGCGGTCGATGATCACCCGCCACGGACACGGCCCGTCCATCCTCGGCGCACCGAGCTTCACGTACTCGACCACGACGCCCGCGTCCCGCCGCGCCACCTCGTCGATGAACGCCGGCGGAAAGGACCACTCCCGCCCCACCATCAACCCGACCCTGATCGGCTCAGTACTCATTCGGCGCGCCTCCGTGCCGCTGTCCCCGTTCACCCTTCACCGTTTACCGTTCACGGTGTTGGTCAGTCACTTCCGCCTATGTACGTCCTGATCATCTTCTCCCAGAACGGCCAGTCGTGCGCATGCCCGTCCCACACCCGCAGCGCATTCCCGATCCCCTTGTTCCACAGGATCCCCGACAGGTCCGCGTTGTTCTGGTAGGACGGGTCGCCCCGCCCGATCGCGAAGATGATGTCCATCCGCTGCAGCGCCGCCAGCCGCGCCGATTCCCACTCGTGCCGCATGAAGTCGAACGGGTTGGCCGCGTATACGTGCTGGTCCGAGTACCCGTCGGTCATGTGCTTCACGTCGTACAGCCCGCTCATCCCGATCATCCGGTTCACCGCTTCCGGATGGCGGAATGCGAACGTCGCGGCGTGGTAGGCCCCGAAGCTGGCCCCGGTGGCGATGACGAACGGGTTGCCGTTGCGCGACTGCGAGAACGGCAGCACCTCGTGGAACACGTAGGCGTCGTACTGCAGGTGGCGCCACGCCCGCGCGCTCGGGTGCAGGTGTTTCCCGTACCAGCTCTCGTCGTGCACCTGGTCCAGGAAGAACATCTGGATCCAGCCGTTCTCCAGGTGCTCCGACAGCACCTCCGGCATTCGCCGGTCGGGCCACTCCCGCCACGTGCCCATCGTGGTCGGGAACACGATCACCCGCGCCCCGGCGTGGCCCCACACGTCGATGTGCATCTCGCGCCCGAGGTGGGCGCTGTGCCAGTGATGGTGCTCGTGACGCACGTGGTGTCAGGTCCCCAGGATGAACGGAAGCGCGTCGCGGAAGCGGCTGCCCCACCGCGATTCGTGGTGCTCGGCGCCCGCTTCCTCGACATAGCGAAGGGTGTCATCGAGGCGGTAGCCGCGCGCCACGAGCTCGTCGCGGAGCCGCCGGACGTCCGCCACCTCGTCCGGACCCTCCTCGTCGCCCACGTCGAGGTAGATCCGGCCGCCCACCGCCGGCGCGTCGGTAATGTACTGATGGACGGCCCCGTCAGCGAACCAGAGCGATGGGCTCAGCACCGCCGAGGCCCCGAAGATGTCCGGCCGTCGGAAGTGCGCGTACACGCTCAGCAGTCCGCCGAGCGAGCTCCCCGCGATCGAGGTGAACTCCCGCCCCGGCAGCGTGGGGAAGTGCCCGTCCACCAGCGGCTTGAGCGTCTCGGCCAGGAAGGTGAGGTACTCGTCCGCCCCGCCGCCCCCCCGCACCGGGTCCTCGAACGGGGTGTACTCCGTGATCCGCCGCTCGCGCCCGTTATAGACCGCCACCACGATCGCGTACCGGCCCAGCCGCGCGTGATGCGCCAGCGTCGGCCCCAGCTGCCAGTCGCCCGCGAAGCTCGTGTCCGGGTCGAAGAGGTTCTGCCCGTCGTGCATGTACACCACGCGGTACCGCCGCCCGGCCGCCCGCACCGCCGGTGGCGGCAGCGCCACGATCACGTCGCGCTCGCCGCCCAGTGCCGGGTGCGCCACGCCGCTCAGGTGCAGCAGTTCCGGGGCGTCGGCGCCCTCGTCGTGCAGCGCGCGGAGGGGATAGGGACGGGGGTCGGGCGGCGTGAGCCGCGGGGCCGCGTCAGCGTCCGGCGAGTGCGGCAGCGGCGGCCTCGGCGCGTCGCCGCGGAATGAACCGGGCGGCAAGTAGAATGGCCAGGGCGGCGATGTAGTAGAGCGGCAGCGTCACGTCCCGCTTCACCAGCCACAGGAAATGGAGCACGGCGAGCACCGCTGCCACGTACACCAGCCGGTGCAGCCGCTGCCACCGCTTGCCGCCCAGGCGCCGCACCATCCCGCCCGTCGACGTGGCCGCGAGGGGAATGAGCAGCAGGAACGCGCTGAAGCCCGCCAGCACCCACGGATGCTTCACCACGTCCTGAGTGATACCGACCGGCGACAGCTCCTGGTCGAACACGAAATAACTGAAGGCGTGGAGGAGGGCATAGGCGAACGCCGTCACGCCGAGTGAGCGGCGCAGCCGGTTGAGCACGTTCCAGCCGGTGAGTTGCCGGAGCGGCGTCACCGCGAGCGACCCTAGCAGGAAGGAGAGCGCGCTCAGGCCCGTCACCTTCTGGATCGTCTCCACCGGGTCGGTGCCCAGGTTCCCCTGCACCGCCCCGCGCACCAGCCACAGAAACGGGAGCGCGGAACCGGCCCAGAGCACCGGGCGGACCACCCGGGTCACCCATCGCGACATGGTCATCCTAGAAGTGCTTGCGGAGGTCCATGCCGGTGTAGAGCGACGCCACCTGGTCGCCGTACCCGTTGAACATAAGCGTCGGCTGCTTGAAGAACTCGCCCACCCGCCGCTCCTTCGCCTGGCTCCAGCGCGGATGATCGACGCTGGGATTGACGTTGGCGTAGAAGCCGTACTCGTTCGGCGCCGCGATGTTCCAGGTGGTCCGCGGCTGCGCCTCGGAGAAGCGGATGTTCACGATCGACTTGCCGCCCTTGAAACCGTACTTCCACGGCACCACCAGCCGGAGCGGCGCCCCGTTCTGCGGCAGGAGCGGCTTGCCGTACACGCCCGTCACCAGCAGCGTCAGCGGGTTCATCGCCTCGTCCATCCGCAGCCCCTCCACGTACGGCCATGGCAGGATGTTGGCTCGCTGCCCCGGCATCTGCTTCGGGTCGAGGATGGTGGTGAACTCGATGAACTTGGCCCTGGATGTCGGCTCGAGTCGCGCGATGACGCTGGCGAGCGGGATCCCCATCCATGGGACCACCATCGACCACCCCTCGACGCAGCGGTGCCGGTACACCCTCTCCACCGGCGTGAATCCGCGCACGAAGTCGTCGTAGGCGTACGTGGCCGGCTTCTTCACCTCACCCTCGACCTGTACGGTCCACGGCCTGGTCCGGAAGTCCTTCGAGTTGGCGGCGGGATCCGACTTGTCGGTGCCGAACTCGTAGAAGTTGTTGTAGGTGGTGACCGCTTCGTATGGCGTGAGCTTGTCCTGGGCAGCGCGTGCCAGCTTCCGGCTCGCCGCGAGCAGGTTCTCTACCGGCATCGCCACCAGCGCGGCGCCGCCCACGGCCGCCAGGAACGCGCGCCGGTCCTGAAACAGTCGCTCATCCGTGATCTGGCGGGAGGGAAAATCGTCCGGGTGGCGAATCAGCATGGGGCCTTCAGGTGGTTTTCGATTCTACGTCCCGCACCGGCGATCGGTTCCCGTGAAACGGTCAAGAGTCGAGAGTCGAGAAACGAGAGTCGAGGGTTTGAGAGACGCCGAGCCCACGACGCTGGACTCTCGACTCTGGACTCTGGCCCCCGGACCCTCAACCCAACGGACAGGGAGGGATTCGAACCCTCGATACGGTTTGAGCCGTATACACACTTTCCAGGCGTGCGCCTTGAGCCACTCGGCCACCTGTCCAAGGTTGTTGCGGGGGAAGAAGTTAGACCCGCCCATCCCCCCAGTCAACGCGGCGGCGGTCGACAGTCCGGTTCTACGACCCACGACCCACGGTCTCGACCCTCGACCGCCGGCTGACTCCTCGACACCGTCGCCTTTCTCGACGACCTCTATCCGACACAGCGGCACAGGCTTTGACACTGGGGGCGACCAGACGCCGGATCCAACTCCCGGCAATGGACTCACTTGAACGACCACGCCGCCCTCAGGAGAACGAATAAATGCAGCGCAGCCTTCGCAGCTTCCTTGCCCTTGGTGCCCTCGCCCTCGTGGCGACCACCGCCCAGGCCCAAGTGCTCTCGAATACCCCGACGGTGACGCTCAACGCCACCCAGCTCCCCACGCTGACGGTGACGGTAAGCACGCCCAGCGTGTCCATCGCCAGCCTCAACGTCGGCAACAATGACTTCCCCGGCGTCAACGTGACGACCGCCTGGAACCTCGGCACCGCCGGTACGCTGCAGCTCGTCGGCTGGTTCGCTGTGCCGGCGGCCGCGCTGTCTGACGGTGGCACGAACAACATCCCGTCGTCCAGCGTGCTCGGGCAGGTGAACGGCGGCACCTACACCGCGTTTACCGGGGCCGCAGTCGGCGGTGTCGGCGTTGCCGGCGGCAGCCTGTCGCTGTTCAGTGCCGCCGTCGGGGTCGGCATCGGCAACCGCGTCGACGCCCTTGGGCTCCGGCTCGCCCTCGCGTCCGCGCCGCCGGCTGGGGCGTACACCGGTACGCTCAACCTTCGCGCCATCGTCCAGTAACACGCTCCTGACGCCGCGGCCTTCGTCATGCGCGTCCCTCGCCTCACCTGTGCGAGCGGGGTGCTTGCCATCCTGCTCGCCGGCGCCGGCGTCGGGCGCGCATCGGCGCAGGTCCTCGGCGCGCCGGTCACCATCTCCATGGCCGCCACGCAGCCCGGCCTGCTCACGGTGACCGTCCAGTCGGGCGGGGTGCAGTCCATCCCGAGCCTCACCTCGAACGCCATCAACCCGTTTCCCACGCCAGTCCAGATCTTCACCCAGTGGGACATCCGCCCGAACACAGGCAGCGCGATGTCGCTCGTGGCGTACTTCAGCGTGCCGGCCCAGGCACTCACCACCGGCGCGACGAACATTCCGTCGAGCCGGGTCGAAGCACGCATGACGACCGGGTCCGTCCCCGCGTTCACCCCGATCACCGGCAACGGCGTCGGTGGCGTGGGCACGCCGGGCGGCAGCGTCGTGCTCTGGACCAACAACTGCTTTGCCTCCAGCAACGCGGCGGCGTGCCGGCGCGCGAACCGCACCGACCAGCTCGACCTCCAGCTCAACCTCACGGGCCTCACGCTGCCGCCGGGAACCTACGCCGGCACCCTCACGCTCCGGGCCGTCCTCTACTGACCCCCCGCCGGCCATGGCGCGGATGTCGCCGTCCGGAGTATCGTGACGCGTCGCTGACCGGAGTTCCCCTGATCGTGATTCGCCCATCTGCGTCCCTCTGCCTCCTGATGGCGGCTGCCGCGCTCGTCGCCGCTCGCGAGGCACGCGCCCAGTCGGTGAGCCCGCCGATCGCGGAGTACCGCGAGAAGGCCAAGGCCTCCTTCAACGTCACCAACCAGTCGGTGTTCCCCCTGACCGTCGTGCTGCAGGTCAAGGGGTTCGTGGTGAGCGAGGACGGCGAGCTGCGCGACGTGCCCCTCGACACCACCCGCGTGCACGTGAAGCTCTCCGTGCTTTCGTTCCGGCTGCAGCCCAGGCAGACCTACACGGTCTTCTACGAGGCGAGCGCCGACAGCGCGCCGGCGTGGTTCAACATCTGGAACGCCATCACGGGGGCGCGCACCGACGCGGGACTCAACGTCCGCATCGAACTGCCCCACGTGGTCTACCTCAACCAGCGCGAGCGGCTCCAGCAGGAGGACGTGCGGCTGGTTTCGGCGGTCCACCGGCCATGGGACAAGCGGGTGACGATCGAGTTCGAGAACGTGAGCCCGAGGATCGGCCGGGTCCAGAGCATCGTGGTGAGCGCGCCCGACGCCAAGTCGGTGGAAGGGCCCGCATTCCCGCTCTTTCCCAACGGCAGGCGACGGGTCGTCGTGCCCTGGGAGCAGCCCGGCTCGCCCGCGCGCGTCGAGGTGCGCTTCGACGGATTCCGGCTCGCGACCGACGTGATCGCCACCGATACGACGAGCGTGTCCCTGCCGGGAACGGCCGGAGTGAACGACTCGAGTGAGGCCCGCTCGGGCGTCGGCACAGCCGGTGACTCCAGCGCGACGCGCTGACCCCGGATACTGGCGGTGGCTCCTGGCCGCTGCACTGTGCCTGGCACCCGCAATGGTGTCGGCGCAGTCGGTTGTCGAACTCGATGCCGGCGGGACGTCGCTCTACGACAGCTACGGCGTGGCCGCGCATCTTTACACGGCGAAGGCGGACGGCTGGGTCGGTATCGGCGTGCAGGACGGCGACTTCGTCTTCGGCGCGGCAATCCAGACCAGCTTCAAGGAGGATTCCCTGCGCGTCGGTTCAGACGTGCTGGTGGAGCGGTACCCCACCGACCTCTTCAGCATGGGCGTGAACATCCTGGGCCAGGACGTACGCTACACCTTCGTCCGGCCCCGCACCTACGTCACCGCCCTCGCCGGCTGGGCCGCTGCCACCAATTCCTCACAGTTCTTCCAGGCCTACGAGTTCAGCAACCCGTTCGGGGCCCTGACCGTGCGCCAGCTCGCGGCACCCCGGGTAGTGCTCGGCTTCAACGGGGTCATCGCGGAACAGCAGTCGGCACTCGGGAGCGTCGCCTGGGGGCCGCTCCCCAACCTCGATCTCGCCGCCATCGGGGGCATCGGCAGCAACAAGGGATACGGGGCCGTCAGCGCCGGCTGGCGGTTGCCGACCTTTTCCATCCGCGGCTCCTACGTATCCCAGGCGACGGGCTTCCGGCGCGCTGACCTTCCCTACCCGGTCCAGACCGAAGCCGACAAGGAGAACATCCAGCTCGAGTGGGAGCCTTGGACCGAGATCCTGCTCGGCGCGGCACGACAGAATTTCGTGCAGGACTCGGGCGGAACGACCACGCCCATCACGGCGTCGGGCAACACCTTCTACGCCAGCGCGCGGCGCTTCGGGTTCCGGGCGCAGGCCGGGCTCTACGACTCGGAGTCGCAGGGCATCAGCAACCTGAGCAATTACTTCGCGCTGGGCCGTTCCTTCGGCCGCTGGCTCGACGTGGATGCGTACCTCCTCCAGAGCCGGCCGTCGGTCGGGCCCGCCACCAACACGCCCATCGTCAACCTGCGCGAGCGCATCATTCCGAGGCTGGCCCTGATCCAACAGCTGGCCTGGAACGACGGCGACCGCGTCACCGTGCAGTTCGGCGGCGAACTGGTACTGCCCTTCGGCGACGTGGGGGTCTCGTACCAGATCGTGCAGCAGCCCTTCCAGCCACTCGATCCCTTCAAGAGCGTGCTCAGCCTCTCGGCCCGCCTCCAGCTCGGACGGTACGCCACCAGCCTGAACACCACCTTCATGCCCGACGGATCGGTGAACTACATCGCGACGGCGGCGACCTACCTCTACTTCGGCCAGTTCGGCGGCATGCAGCCCAACCTGGTGCAGACCCAGCTGGGCCGGTTTGTGATCCGGGGTCGGGTGGTGGACGAGGCCGGTCAGCCGGTGGACGGCGCCGCCATTGCCCTGGATGGTGACATGGCCTTCACCAACCCCGAGGGGCAGTTCCTCGTCCGGGTCGGACGTCCCCGCGACTACCGGGTGACGGTCCGCTTCGCAGAGTTCCTGCTGCCGGGCCAGTGGGAGGTCGTGTCAGCGCCAGCCACGATCAAGGCGCTGCCGGAAGACCGCGCGCCGAGCCACGATATCGTGCTTCGCCGCGTGGTCGTCCCGGTTCCCGACGCAAATCCTCCGGCGCCCGCTGACTCGACGGTGGCGCCGACACCGGAACAGGTACCGCAGTGATGACAACTGTTGCAGGCGGAATTTGAGTCCAGATTTAGCGGCGCTCATGGCCTGACAGGGCCACCATCACCCAAGCAGCATTACTTAGTATACTCAGCGTATTGATATATAGTTAAGTCTTGTTAACAAATGATTTATATACGATCATATAAGTCATCATATTAAGTAGTATCGATGGCGGCCTCTCGTCTTTTTTCGACTTGGCCTGCAACCTGCTTCATCACCTCCTGTCAACGCGGAACCAACTACGACAGCACGGCGTTCAGGAGTGACTACGATGAGATCACCCATGGTCGTCGACGTGTTCAAGGAGCAGCTGGCCACTATCATGGAGTGGCATCGCCGGGACTGCCCTGCGTTCAAATGGGGCGTGGTGCTGCATCGCCGGAACGAGCGCGGCCGCATCCGCTTCGGCGCGGTGACCTCGGGTGGCGAGAGCCTGGTCCTGACCAGCGAGCTCCTGGATGAGTTGAGCCGAATGTCCTGCTGGCTGGATGGCGCCGTCCGGGTCCGACTCGAGTGCCGCAGCACCGCGGAGCTTCCGGCCGAGTGGGCCGCCATCGACCGGCCCGACCGCGCCGCCCTGGTGAGGAGCCTGGCGGTCTACTTCGATCCCGGAGCCACCGGCCCCGACGCCGCCCTGTTCGCGGCCATGGCCGGCGAGCTGACCCCCGAGTCCTGCCCCACTGAGCTCTTCGTCCTCACTCGCCGCCGCCCCCCAACCTGGCCCGCGTAGGCCCCTGGGCGTGACAGACTGAGTAGAAGAGCAGAAGAAGGACGGAATCCTGGATTCCGTCCTTCTTCGTTTCCGCCCCGCCTTGACCCCCCGGATCGTCACGCAACATATTTGTTGCGTGCAGATCAGGAGAACCGCATGGCCGCGCGCCGCACCCCAGCCGACCTCACCGTGCTCATCCAGCAGGCCAGCACCGCCTCCGGCGTGTCGGTCTTCGGCTCCGCCAACAGCTTCGCCGACTGGCTCGACGTCAATCGCAGCCAGGTTACCCGCGGCCAGCGGGGCCAGCGCATGCGGGGCCAGCCAGCCTGGCGCGCTACGGGGCTGGCCGCGGTGGTGGCTGCCCTGCTCCTGTTTCTTGAGCCCGAGGTCATCGCCGACTGGCTCCAGGGCACCAATGCTCACCTCAACCACCAGCGGCCGCTCGACCTCCTGCGCGACGGTCACGTGGCCGCCGTCATGGCCGCCGTGGAGGCGGAGCGTGCCGGCTCCTACGCGTGAGCCCGGCCGCGCCGGCCAGTACGGTCACCCTCTGGCGCTGCTTTCCCTGGGACAGGCGCGCCAGCCCCGGCGATCCGTTCTCGCCCACCTACCTCCAGCCCGGGCAGACCACCGGGCGCTTTGACCTGGGCGACCACCCGCCGGTCCGCTACCTCGCCGGGAGCCCGGCGCACGCGGTGGGCGAGGTGCTGCAGGGATTCCGCGGCGCCACGCTCACCGCGGCGCACCTCAAGCGTCACGGCTGGCCCCTCGCCATCGCCTCGTTCGACATCACCGTCGCCACATACGACAAGGTCGCCGACCTCGGCGACCCGGCAGTGCTGCTGAAGCTTCATCGCCGCCCCGAGGAGCTCGCGCATCACGACCGCGTGGTCACCCAGGCCATCGCTCGCCAGGTGCATGGAGCGGGCTTCGCGGGCCTGCACTGGTGGTCGGCCCTCACCGGCGCCTGGACCAGCACCGCGCTCTTTGCCGACCGTGTGCCGGCAGAAGAACTGACGATCGGAGATCCGGAGCCCCTCACCCTCGCGTCCGTCAGCGTCGCGGACGCCGCGCGCATCCTGGGACTTGGAATGCCGGGCGCTCGCTGACAAGCCCCACGACCCACGACTCACGACCCCTTAGAGCGCCTCCACCGCCTCCGGATCCGTCACTTCCTTCGGCGGCCGCTCGAACAGCACCCGCAGCCGGAGCCCCAGCAGCTCCGGCCGGCTGTGCGCGCGGCGCTCCCGCATCACCCGCACCAGCGTCACCGGGTCGTCGGTGATGATGTTGTCCACCCCGCGCTCGATCATCCGCAGCATCACCTCCGGCCGGTTCACCGTCCAGACGTGGACCTCCTTCCCGGCCCGGTGCGCCTGCCGGATGAGCAGCGGTGTGGCCTTCGCCGAGTTGAGGCTGAGGAAGTCGGCCTCGGTGCGCACCACGTTCCCTACCGCCGCCGTCACGATGTGTCCCGTCCTGAGGCTGGGCTCGATGCGCTCCACCTGCTTGAGCGCCCCGTAGTCGAGCGACGTGATCACCACCTGGTCCAGGAAATCCTTCCGCCGCAACAGTTCCACCACCGCCGGTGCCAGTGTCGAGTCGGGCACGTTGTACTTGAGCTCGATGTTGATCTTCATCCGGCCGCGCACCAGGTCGATCACCTCTTCCAGCATCGGCGCGTGTTCCCCCGTGAACGCGGGGTCGTACTTCTGCCCGATGTCGATGCCGGCGATCTCGGCTGCGGTCACCTCGCTCACCTTGCGCGGGTCGCCGCCCATCCGCATGAAGTCCGCGTCGTGCATCACGACGATCTGGCTGTCGCGGGTGTGCTGTACGTCGAGTTCGATGTAGTCGGCCCCCGCCTCCATCGCCGCGCGGAACGACGCCAGCGTATTCTCCGGCGCCGACACCTTGGCGCCGCGATGCGCCGTGATCGCCACCTCGGATTCCAGGTCGAGACGGGCGGCCACGAACCACGCCGCAGCAAGTGACAGAGCGAGCAGCGCCACCGCCGCCAGGATGACGGGTCGCATCATCGAACGCGCCCGCTCGTCGCTCACGTCAAGGGTCGCCGGCACCCGCCACTTCGCCGCGTCGAGCTGCTCACCGTACATCCGGGTCACCAGGAACTGCTGGCCGGCCAGGTGGAGGCCGCTGTAGATGAACCCGCCCACGAGCGTCGCCGAGAAGTACAGCGCCAGCAGCGGCAGCACCCGACGCACCCCGATGCCCGCCCAGCCGAGCCCGGCCTCCGCCACCGGACGGAAGGCCCAGGTGAGCACCGCTGCGGCGGCGGTGAGCAGCAGCCACCACAGCACCAGCGGCGGTACGATCCGCATCAGCCGGCCGCGCGTCATGTCCGCACTGTCCGACAGCGCCTGCCCGGGCCGGAGCACGTGGAACGCGAGGATCGGCAGCGCGTAGAGCCAACGCGCGAGCCGCCACGCGGCCACCAGCCCGTAGCCCGTGCCCACGATGCCCACCAGCAGCTTTGCCCGCTGCCACTCGGGCGGGTGCTCGGCGAGGTAGTAGTTGATGTCGTGTCCGCGCAGCATCGTAAACCACACCAGCCCGGCGGCCGCCGCGAACGGCAGGGCCAGCAGCACGAGCCTGAGGAAGACGCGCGCCGACAGAATGACCAGCCAGGGCAGCTTGAGGAAGAGGAAGGCGAGGGTCGAGGCGACCGTGACCGGGCGGCGCGCGACCGCGTGGCCGGCGATCCAGGTCTGGCCCGTGAGCGACGCGAGCAGCAGGGTCACCGTGAGCGCGGCCACCATCAGGACGAAGAACATGCCGGCCGGGGAGAGCACGAACGCTGCGATGTCGAAGTTGCTGATCACCGGCCCGCCCGACGCGAGCACGATGAGGCGGCCGACCCCGGTCACGAGCGGCGTCAGGAGCGCGAAGCCAAGCAGCTGCATCACCAGGTGGAAGCCGAGCGACGGACGCCAGTGAAGGCGAAAGTCGGCCCAGGAGCGGGCGAACAAGCCATCGGTCATGCGGATCTCTCCCGTTCAGGCCAATCGCCCATGGCCTGCGGGGCGCTGCCGTGATCTAGGGACACGCGCGAGGGGTGTCAATCAGCAGCGCCCCCAGCGCGAAGGGGGCCGGCATCCCTGCCGGCCCCCTTCTTCCAGCCCTCATGCGCGCCCGTCTACTCCAGGAACAGCATGTCCTGGTACGTGGGCAGCGGCCACAGCTCCGACGCCACCCATGTCTCCAGCGTATCCACCACTCCGCGCAGCTCCGCCATCGCCGGCTTCACGTCTGCCCTGATGTGCTGCGCGTGCTTGTACGGATCGTCGCTGTGGTGCGCCGCCGCCTTCTCCAGCTTCGCCGTCGTCTTCCGGAGCGCGCTCACCAGCCCGGCGAAATCCTCCAGCGCCTTCTTCTGCTCCGGCGACTTCACGCCCGCCGACTCCAGCCCGTTGAGCGCCCCGGCCAGCAGTTCCTGGTGCTGCAATGCCGCGGGAAGCACCATCGTGCGGGCGATGGTCACCGCCGTGTCCGCCTCGATGCCGATCTGTTTCACGTACTTTTCCACCGAGATATGGTACCGCGAGTCCACCTCGGCCTTGTTGAGCACCCCGTACGCCTTGAACAGGTCCACCGTCTTCTTCGACTTGAGGATCGGGAACGCCGCCACCGAGTCGGCCATGATCGGCAACCCGCGCTTCGACGCTTCCTTGTGCCACTCCGGCGTGTAGTTGTCGCCGTCGAAGATCACCCGCTTGTGCTCCTTGATCTCCCGCTTGAGGATCTTGAGCACCGCCTCCTGCAGCTTGGCTGGCGACGGGTTGGCCCCCGCCTTCTCCAGCTCCGTCGCGATGTAGTCGAGCGACTCCGCCACGATCGTGTTCAGGACCGTGTTGGGCCACGCGATGCTGGCGCTCGAGCCCACCGCGCGGAACTCGAACTTGTTGCCGGTGAACGCGAACGGGCTCGTCCGGTTGCGGTCGCCCGAATGCCGCGGCAGCTGCGGCAGCGTCCGGGCGCCCAGGTCGAGCGTGCCCCCGCGCAGCGTGCGCTTCGGCAACCCCTGCTCCACCTGCTCCAGGATGTCCGACAGCATCGCCCCCATGAAGATGGAGATGATGGCCGGCGGCGCCTCGTTGGCACCGAGACGGTGATCGTTGGCCGCCGACGCGATGGACGCGCGCAGCAGGTCGGCATGCAGGTCCACCGCCCGCATCACCGCCACGAGGAATACCAGGAACTGGAGGTTGGTGTGGGTCTCGTCCTGCGGATCGAGGAGGTTGACCCCCGTGTCCGTGGACATCGACCAGTTGTTGTGCTTGCCCGAGCCGTTGATGCCGGCGAACGGCTTCTCGTGCAGCAGCGCCGCCAGGCCGTGCCGCTGCGCCACCCGCTTGATCGTCTCCATCGTCAGCATCTGGTGGTCGCTGGCGATGTGGCTCTGCTCGAACAGCGGCGCGATCTCGTACTGCCCCGGCGCCACCTCGTTGTGCCGCGTCTTGACCGGCACGCCGAGCCGCCACAGCTCCCGCTCCACTTCGTGCATGCACGCGAGCACCCGCGCCGGGATCGTGCCGAAATACTGGTCTTCGAGCTGCTGCCCCTTGGGAGGCCGCGACCCGAACAGCGTCCGCTCGCACGAGAGGAGGTCGGGCCGGGCGAAGAAGAGGTCCCGGTCGATCAGGAAGTACTCCTGCTCCGGGCCCACCGTGGTGAACACCTGCGACACGCCGGCATCGGTGCCGAACACCTTGAGGATGCGGCGCGCCTGCTTGGACAGCGCCTCCATCGAGCGGAGGAGCGGAATCTTGGTGTCGAGCGCCTCGCCGGTCCACGACACGAAGGCGGTCGGAATGCAGAGGGTGACGGTGCCGCCCTGGCCCCGGATCAGGAACGCCGGACTGGTCGGGTCCCACGCCGTGTAGCCGCGGGCCTCGAACGTCGCGCGCAACCCGCCCGACGGGAAGCTGGAGGCATCCGGCTCACCCTGCACCAGGTCGGAACCGGAGAAGTTGAACACCACCCCGCCCTGCCCATCCGGCGACACCAGCGAATCGTGCTTCTCGGCGGTGAGCCCGGTGAGCGGCTGGAACCAGTGGGTGAAGTGGGTGGCCCCGTTCTCGACCGCCCAGTCCTTCATCGTGGCCGCGACCACGTCGGCCACCTTGGAATCGAGCGGCTCGCCCCGGTCGATCGTCCGGAGGAGGCTCTTGTAGACCTCCTTCGGCAACCGCTGGCGCATCACGGCACGGGAAAACACATCGGCGCTGAAGATTTCGTCAACGCGTTCGGGACTTTCGCTCACGGCATGCTCCTCTTCTGGGCAGGGGTCAGAGGGGTGAAACGGACCACGAAGGAAGCAAGCCTACCGAACCCCGCTTCCCCCGTCCACGGCTTCCCATATGACATCTATGGGAAGGAGGTTATTCTTGCGCCATGCCCGAGTCCACCGCCCTCGTAAAGGGCACCCTCGACATGCTCATCCTGCGGGCCCTGCGCTGGGAACCCACCCACGGCGCCGGCGTGGCCGAGTGGATGCGCCTGGTCACCAACGGCACCCTCCGGGTGGAGGAGGGCACCCTCTACCCCGCCCTTCGCCGCCTCGAAGCGCGCGGCATGATCGAGTCCGAGTGGGGCGCCTCCGAGCGCCATCGCAAGGCCCGCTACTACCAGCTCACCCCCAAGGGGCGCGAGTGGTTCTGGACCGAGCTGGACAAGTGGGAGCGCTATGTGGATACGATGAACCGGGTGCTGCGCTACGGCACGGCGGGAAGCATCCGGGGCCGATAGCGGGTGAACGGTGAATGGTGAACGGTAAACTGGGCTCAGTATCCGGTTCACCGTTAACCGTTTACCGTTCACGCTGTTCTCTTATCTGGGGGTCGCTTTGACACGCTTGGTTCTGGGTTTCGTCCTCCTCTTCGTCTCCCTGATCATCCTCGCCACCGCCACGGGCATGAAGAGCGGTGCCTCGCCCCGGCCCGGCGCCGCGCTCACCCGCCTCGTCGGCCTGGCCATCATGCTCCTCGGGGTCCTGGCCCTCTCCACCAGCTCGTTCGTGGTCATCGACGCCGGCTCCGTGGGCGTCCGCCACGCCTTCGGCAAGGTAGACCCCGCCCCACTGCTTCCCGGCGTGCGGTTCGTCACCCCGTGGTCCGAGGTCGAGCGCTTCTCCACCCGTGAGGAGCAGTGGCCCCGCTCCGGGGAGCAGGCCGAGCGCATCCCCGCGCTCTCCAGCGAGCAGATGGGGATGAATGTCGATGCCGCCGTGCGCTGGCAGATCGATCCCCAGCAGGCGCCCCGCATCTACACCGAGATCGGCGGACACGAGCAGATCGAGAGCGTGGTCCAGAACGCCATCCGAAATGGCGTCAGGGACGGCATGTCGGCCTTCTCCATCAACCAGATTGCCAATCGCAACATGATCGCCGACCGGATGAAGGCCGAGGTCGATTCCGCCCTCGAGACCCAGCCGCGCTCCGGTGGCCCGCCGTTCCGCATCGCCGAGATCACCGCCTTCTTCCTTCGCGACCTCCAGCCGCCCGAACAGGTGATCCAGGCCATCAACGCGAAGATTGCCCAGGAGCAGCAGGTCGAGACCGAGCGGCACCGCGTCGATGTCGCCCGGCTCCAGGCCGAACAGCAGCGGCTCCTCAACCAGACCCTCACCCCCGAGGCGCTCACCAAGCAGTACCTCGAGGTGCTGGAAGGAATGAAGACCTCGAGCAACCTGGTGATCCTGGTGCCCACCGAGGGCGGGGTGCCGATGCTGAACCTGGGGGACCTGCGAAAGAATCTCGCGAAGTAGTGGAACAGCGTAGACAGGGAAAGGTGAACAGTGAACGGGACCAGAGTGCCCCGTTTACCGTTCACCCTTCACCGTTCCCTGTCCGGATCCACTCTCCCCCCGCCTCCCGGCTCGTCCCCACGACTACCCTCCGCGCTCCTGCCGAATCTTCCTCCAGCCATCCGCTCGCTTCGATCGTTTCACCCAGCAGGGCCTGCCCCGCATATGTCGGCGTGAACGACACCACCTCGCTCACCTCGTTGTGCTGCACCCGGTAGCGCGCCGGATGATCGAACGCGGAGGTCGCATCGGTTACCAGAGCCCGTATTGCGATCCTCCCGTGCTTCCGAAACGGTCCCCGCTCGGGCACTTCCTCGTCATTGTCTACCACCAGGCTCAGGTCCACGCGCGTGCCATCCACCAGCGCCTTGTTCTGTTTCCGTATCTCTGCCCGCACGTACTCCTCCAGGCTCAGGTCGCTGCCCCGCCGGTGCCAGGCCGCCTCCCAGTGCGCCTCGTCGAGCGGCTCGAGGTGGCCGGCGAGCACTGCCGCACCCAGCGCCCGGCGCGCCACGCCAAAGGCCGCGCGGCCATACACCACGAGGTCGATGTCCGACTCTTCGTGCTGCCCGCCCAACAGGAGCGAGCCGCCCAGGCCCAGCCGCTCCGCCGGCGCCCCCTCGCTCACCAGCGCCTCCGCCGCGCGGAGCGCCAGCCCCTCGAGCCGGTCGGTGGCACCCGCCGCTCGCAGGGTGGCCAGTCGTTCGTCGGGCCGGTGTATCCGCACCACGTCGGCAAGCGGCACCCGGTGGATCATCGAGTCGATCAGCGCCGAGTGGGCCAGGTATTCCGGCCGGTATTCGCCCAGCCACGAATTCGCGCCCTCGCTCGAGAGCTTCGTGAGCCGTCCGCCCTGGCGCACGTAGCGCAGGCTGGTGAGGGCATGGCCTGCATCCACTGCCGACGACACCACCGCGAAGAACAGTCCGTCCGCGGTCTCCAGGTAGTCGCGTGGACGGGGCATATTCGGGGGCCAGGCGGCGTGCGAGTTCATGGGCGGAGTCTGCCTGGCGCGCCGGGAGTGCACAAGGCGCGGCTCCGGCAGCGATCCAGGCGTCCGCGCGCTATTCTTCTGGCCGCATGGATCAGCGCGCATCCCCCGCTTCGTCGCCGCACAAGTCCCGTTTCACCCGTCGCCACTTGCTGCTGGCGATCGGGGGTGTCCTGCTCCTCGCTGTCCTGCCCTTGCTGCTTCAGTGGCGCACCATTTCGAGCCGGGCACTGCGCGAGGTTCTCCGGGCCGAGATGGCGCGGGTGTCGGACAGCGTCTACGTACTGCAAATCAGCCCCGTGCACCTTCGCTTCTTTCCGGGTGCGATTGCGTTCGACTCCGCCTTCGTCACTACCGACACCGCCCGGAAGGCCGCGTTTCCCGACCGGCCGCTGCTCAACCTGGGGGCGCACCACTGCCAGCTGAGCGGCGTCGATGTCTGGCGGCTGATCCGCAAGCAGGGCCTCTACGGCTCGCTCTTCCGCTGTAATGACGTGCGCATTGGCGCCCACATGACCGCGAGCGACACCGCCGCCGCCAGGAAGAAAGCGAAGCACAAGGGTCTCGGCTTTCTGAAGCTGCAGCGGGAGTTCAAGCTTCCCGCCGAGCTTCCGGTGATCAGCGTCAAGCGTGTGGACTTCCCCGACATCCGCCTCAACCTCACCCGGCAGCGGCCCGACCAGCCCATCCAGCGCTTCAACCTGCAGAAGTTCTCGGCGGATTTCGTGGACGTGGTCGTCGACCCGCAGCAGCCGGTCGGCGAGCGTCGTCCCCTGTTCAGCCGGCAGATCGCGCTCGCCGCGGAGGAACTCGCTATCGGCTCGGGCGACCAGAGCGTGAGCTTCAAGCGCATGGCGGCGAACCTCGATGACGGCAGCTTCACCCTCATCGGGCTGCTGATGGAACCCGGCGATACGCCGCGCGCCTGGCTCGGGCGCCAGCCATATCGCCGTCCCTGGGTCAGGCTCGAGGCGGACAGCGTACGCTTCGCGGGCGTGGACCTGGCGCGGCTGATCATGGAAGGAAGGGTCGTCACGGAGC
>JAGGAG010000137.1 GCA_017889745.1 Gemmatimonadota bacterium
GCCCGATCACGAACTGGCCGAGAAAGGCAAAGAGATCTTCACGCAGAAATGCAGTGCCTGTCACAAGATGGGTGAGAAATATGTGGGCCCGCCGCTCGGTGGCATCGTCGACCGGCTCGGGCCCACGTTCGTCATGAACATGGCGCTCAATCCCGAAGGGATGTACACCCGGCATCCCGATGTGAAGAAGCTCCTCGGTGAGTACATGACCCAGATGCCGAACCAGCAGCTCACGCCCCCGGACGCCCGCGCCATCGTCGAGTACCTCCGCACCCAGCCTGCGTCCGGCTCGTGAGTGCCACGAACCCTTCAGGAGAGCGACCCATGTCCACCCGCCACCGCACTCGCATCACCGCTGCCGCCCTCGCGTGCGCGGCCGCTGCCACGGTCCTGGCCGCCAGCTGCGGACGCGGCCCGTCCTCCCAGGCCGCCGGCGGCACCGGCGATGCCGCCGAAAAGGTCTACGTCGCGCCCGGGCAATATGACGAGTTCTACGCCTTCCTCTCGGGTGGCTTCAGCGGCAACATGCCGGTCTACGCGCTGCCCTCGGGCCGCATGCTCCGCGACATCCCGGTCTTCTCGCAGTACCCGGAGAAGGGCTGGGGCTACAGCGAGCAGACGAAGCCGATGCTGATGACCAGCTACGGCTTCATCCCCTGGGATGATGCGCATCATCCCGAGCTGTCCCAGACCGATGGCGTACCGGACGGGCGGTGGGTCTTCGTCAATGCGAACAACACGCCGCGCATCGCCCGCATCAGCCTCAAGACGTTCGATACCGAGGAGATCATCGAGATTCCGAACTCGGCGGGCAATCACTCCTCGCCGTTCGTCACCCAGAACACGGAATACACCGTGGCGGGTACCCGCTTCAGCGTCCCCATCCCCCAGGCGGACGTGCCCATCAGCGAGTACAAGGGCAAGTTCTCGGGCACCCTGAGCTTCATCAAGGTGGACTCGGCCACCGGCCGGATGGCCATCGCCTTCCAGATCCTGATGCCGGGGTTCGACTACGACCTCTCCCACTCGGGAAAGGGCCCGTCGCACGGCTGGTCGTTCTTCACTTCGTACAACTCCGAGCAGGCCAACACGCTGCTGGAGAAGAACGCGTCGCAGCGCGACAAGGACTTCATCGCAGCGATCAACTGGAAGCAGGCGGAAAAGTGCGTCGCGGACGGCAAGGCCGTGGTCACGCCGTCCAGGTATTACCACAACGTCATGGGTGAGAACCAGATCGCCACCTCCGAGGTCCTCACGTCGACCAAGGTGCTGACGCCGGCCGCGTGCCCGGGCATGGTCTACTACCTGCCGACGCCCAAGTCGCCGCATGGCGTGGACGTGAACCCGAGCGGTGAGTTCATCGCCGCGGGCGGCAAGCTCGCCTCGGTGATCCCGGTGCACTCGTTCGCGAAGATGATGAAGGCGATCGAAACCAAGGACTACGAGGGTGAGGTCTCGGGGATCCCGGTCCTCAAGTACGACGACATCATCAGCTGCGAGGTGAAGGAGCCGGGCCTCGGGCCGCTGCACACCGAGTTCGACGACAAGGGCAACGGCTACACCTCGATGTTCCTGTCGTCCGAGGTGGTCAAGTGGCGCGTCAGCGACTGCGCCGTGCTCGACCGCATCCCGACCTACTACTCGCTCGGGCACATCATGATCCCGGGTGGCGACTCCCGGAAGCCGTGGGGCAAGTACCTGCTGGCGATGAACAAGATCACGAAGGACCGCTACCTTCCCACTGGTCCCGAGCTCAACCAGGCGGCGCAGCTGATCGACATCAGCGGCGACAAGATGAAGCTGCTGCTCGACTTCCCCACGGTGGGCGAGCCGCACTACGCCCAGGGCATTCCCGCGAGCCTGATCAAGGACAACCAGCTGCGTACCTACGCCCTCGCGGACAACAAGGACCCGTTCGGCAGCAAGAGCGAGAAGGACGTGAACGTGGTGCGGAAGGGCAACCGGGTGGACATCTCGATGACCGCCATCCGCAGCCACTTCGTGCCGGATAACATCGAGGGCATCCAGGTTGGCGACTCGGTCTTCTTCCATATCACCAACCTCGAACAGGACTGGGACGTGCCGCACGGCTTCGCGGTCACCGGGGCGCACAACTCCGAGCTCCTCATCATGCCGGGCCAGACCAGGACCATCGTCTGGGTGCCGGAGCGGATCGGTGTCTTTCCCTTCTACTGCACCGACTTCTGCTCGGCGCTGCACCAGGAGATGCAGGGCTACATCCGGGTATCGCCGAAGGGCGGCGCACCCGCGATCGCATTCAACGCGCCGAAGTGAACCGGCGGTCCGGGAGGGCATCCGCCCTCCCGCCGCCTTCGCGCTGCCGAGGGCACATGAACAGGACTTCCCGTATCGTAGTGGCCGTCGCGGCGCTGGCGCTGGCGATACTCTTCGTTGCCCCGATGTGGCGCGTCGATCTCAAGGCGCCGCAGTATCCCGAGGGGCTCGGGCTCCGCATCTGGATCAATCAGATACGGGGCGCCACGCCCAACGGGCTCAACAGCATCAATGGCCTCAACCACTACATCGGCATGAAGGCCATCGAGCCGGACCAGATCCCGGAACTGCGCTTCATGCCGTACGTGGTCATTGGACTCGTGCTGGGCGGGCTCCTGGTGGCGGGGTTCGGGCGCCGGCGCCTCCTCTACGCCTATGTCGGTGTCTTCCTCGCGGTTGCGCTTGCCGGCCTCTACGATTTCTGGCGGTGGGAGTACGACTACGGGCACAACCTCGATCCAACCGCGGCCATCCGCATTCCGGGCATGAACTACCAGCCGCCGCTCATCGGGGGGAAGCAACTGCTCAACTTCCACGCATCGTCATGGCCGGACGTGGGCGGTTGGGCGGCCATCGCCGCGGTCACCGTGATCTTCGCTATCGCGGTCCTCGAATGGCGGGCGAGCCGGTCTGCCGCGCGTCCGGTCGTGGCACCGGCGGCCGTGAGGGGATTGCCCGGGAGCATGCTGGCGTGACGGTTCGTCTCGCCGCCGCTGCAGGGCTCGCGTTGTTGCTGGCCTGTGCGGCACCGGCGCCGAGGCCAATCGTGTACGGCAGTGACCAGTGCGCGCACTGTCACATGACCATCGCCGACCCACGTTACGCGGCTGAACTCGTGACCAAGACGGGGAAGGTCCTCGTCTTCGACGATATCGGGTGTCTCACGGCTTTCCTGGCGGCCGGTGATGTGGCGCCGGGCACCGTGCATTCAACCTGGGCGCATGACTATCTCGCGCCCGATGCCTTCATCCGCACCGCTGAACTGCAGTTCGTCCGGAGCACCGCGTTCCATACTCCGATGAGCAGCGGTATCATTGCGGTCGCGCGGTCCTCGAGCGCCGACAGCCTCGGTGCGGCGGCCCATGGCGAGCGGCTCGACTGGGCGCAGGTGCTGGCCGTCGCGTCGCCGTCGCACTGATCATTCATGCCCTGGCTCCGCTCGGCGGCCGGCACCGCATGGGTACTCGCCGCCACCTCCACACTCTCTGCGCAGCAGACGATCACCGTTCGCGCCGCCGGCCCGGTCGCGACCATCGCCGGCGCCCTCCGGCAGGCAGGTGACGGCGACCGGATCGTCATCACCGCCGGAACCTGGGCGCTCGACTCTCCCCTGGTGGTAGCGCACCGCGTCGACATCGAGGGCGAGGGCATGCCCGTGCTCCGGGGCAGGGGCAATCATGAACTCCTGCGGATCACCGCCAACGGCGTCCGGATCCGCGGCCTGGCGTTCCAGAACGTGCGCACCAGCTACATCGATGACCTGGCGGCCGTCCGGTTCATCGAGGTCGACGGGTGCGCGGTCGAGGACAGCCGGTTCGAGGGCACCTTCTTCGGGATCTACCTGCAGAAGGCCAAAGGCTGCCGGATCACCGGCAACCACTTCGTGGGCGGCGGCAGGAGCGAGAGCGGCTCGGGGAACGCGATTCACCTGTGGAACTCGACGCGCACGCTGATCGCGGACAATGAGATCACCCAGCACCGGGACGGCATCTATCTCGAGTTCGCGCGTCACGTGGACGTCGTCGGCAACATTAGCGAGGCCAACTTCCGCTACGGCCTCCACTTCATGTTCTCCGACAGCTGCAACTACCGCGGCAACCGCTTCCGTTCCAACGGCGCGGGCATCGCCGTCATGTACTCGAAACAGGTGGACATGACCGGGAACCGCTTCGAGGACAACTGGGGTGCCGGCGCGTACGGCCTGCTGCTCAAGGACATCACCGACGGGCGGCTCGAGGACAACCGCTTCGCCGGGAACTCGACCGCGCTCTTCCTCGAGGGATCGAGCCGCCTGCTGGTCCGGGGCAATGCGTTCGACCGCAATGGATGGGCGATCAAGCTGATGGCCAACACGGAGGGCAACCGTTTCGAGGACAACACCTTTTCCGGCAACTCCTTCGACGTGGCCACGAACAGCCGGTCGAACGCGAGCGTCTTCGACGCGAACTACTGGGATCACTACCAGGGATACGACCTGGACCGCGACGGCTACGGCGACGTGCCCTACAGTCCCGTTCGGCTGTTCTCCCTCGTCGTGCAGCAGAACGAGCCGGCGCTCATCCTGCTGCGTAGCTTCATGGTCGACCTGCTCGAGGTGGCGGAGCGCGTGATGCCGGTGCTGACCCCGGCCACCCTCGTCGACCAGCGCCCGCGGTTCACGGTGCCGAAGTGAGCGCCCCCCTCGTCGTGTCGGGGCTCCGGAAGCAGTTCGGCAGGCTGCGCGTACTGGAGGGCGTCGACGTGGCGCTGGATGCCGGCCAGGTCACCGCGCTGGTGGGGCCCAACGCCGCCGGGAAGTCGACGCTCATCAAGAGCATCCTGGGCCTGGTACGCCCCGATGCGGGCACGATTGCCGTGCTCGGCGAGACGATCGGTGCCGATCCCCACTACCGCCGTTTCATCGGCTATATGCCGCAGGCGGCACGTTATCCGGACAACCTGACGGGCGATGAAGTGCTGGCCCTGCTGGCCGACCTGCGCGGCGGTCAGGCGCCGCACGACCATGCGCTGCGGGCCTCGCTTGGCCTCACCGCCGAAACGCTTGCGCGCCCGGTGCGGACGCTCTCCGGCGGGACGCGCCAGAAGCTCAGCGCGGTCATCGCACTCCGGCATGAGGCGCCGGTCCTGATCCTCGACGAGCCGACCGCAGGACTCGACCCGCTCACGAGCAGCCACCTCAAGGAGCTGGTGCGGCAGCGCGCGGCGTCCGGCGCGGCGGTGCTGCTGACGTCGCACGTCATGGCCGAGGTGGAGGAGCTGGCCGACGTGCTGGTCTACCTGGTCGACGGCAGGGTGCGGTTCAGCGGGTCCCTGGACGAACTGCGGCTCAGGACCGGGCAGCGAAGGGTCGAACGTGCCATCGCGCACCTCATGCGGGAGGTGGCGTGAGCGCCGCGCGGAAGGTGCTGGGCTACAGCCTGAGCAACCTGCTGCGGAACTGGTGGGTGCTCGGGTATGGACTGCTCTTCCTCTTCCTGACGGATGCCCTGTTCCGTTTCGGCGGTGGGGGCCCACGCGTGGCCGCGAGCCTCATGAACGTGGTCCTTATCGTCATTCCGCTCGTCAGCGTGGTATTCGGGACCCTGTACTTCTCCAACTCGCGCGAGTTCATCGAGCTCCTGCTCGCGCAGCCGGTGAGCCGGCCTGCGCTGTTCACCGGACTCTACTTCGGCCTGGCCCTGCCGCTCGCGGCGGCATTCGCCATCGGTGTAGCGCTCCCGGCGGCCGCCCATGGCGGTGCCGGCCTGATGCGCCCGGTGGCGACGCTGGTGGCCGCCGGGGTGCTGCTGACCTTCGTATTCACCTCGGTGGCCTTTCTCGCCGGCGTCCACTTCGAAGACCGCGCAAAGGGGCTTGGCTTCGCGCTGCTGGTGTGGTTCTGCTGCGCGGTGCTATATGACGGGTTGATCCTCCTGGTTGCCACGATGTTCAGGGACTATCCGCTCGAGCCGGCGCTCCTGGCGCTCACGGTGCTCAATCCGGTCGATCTCGCGCGCGTGCTGCTCCTGCTCACCCTCGATGCCGCCGCCCTCATGGGCTACACTGGCGCCGTCTTCGGGCGCTTCTTCGGCTCGGCCCTTGGCATTGCCGCGGCCGCCGCCGCGCTCCTCATGTGGACGGCAGTGCCGTTCCTCCTCGGTCTCCGCGGCTTCAACCGCAAGGATTTCTAGTGGCCCTTACTGCTGCCCGCCCCCTGCCGCTGGCCCAGCCGGCTACCGGTGCCGCGGTGGAGGAGGACCTCCCTCCCTTCCGGGTGCCGGCGTCCCATTTCCTGGTGGCACTCGGATGGCTCGTGGTCGGCAGCATGGGGCTGGTCGTGGTATCGCCCTCGCTGGCGCGAGGTGCGTGGCTTTCGCCCGGAATCGCCGCGACGGTGCACGCGTTCACGCTGGGCTGGCTGTTGACGTCTGCATATGGTGCGCTCTACCACCTTGCTCCGGTGGTGCTCGGCGTCCAGCCCAGGAGCCTCCGATTGGCGCCGGTCGTGCTGGTCCTGCACACGCTCGGCACCGGGTTGCTGACGGTGGGGCTGGGCTTGTGGGACCCACCGTGCATCGGGGCCGGCTGGACGCTGATCACGGCGGCGCTGGCGCTCTGGAGCTGGAACCTGAGTGGTGCCTTTCGGCGCTCGGCTCGCTCCCCGGGCATTGGCGCGCACGTGACGGCCGCGTATTCCGCGCTCTGGCTCACGGTTGCCCTGGCAGGCGTGCGCATCGGCAACGCGCTCGGGTGGTGGATGGTGCCACGCGAACCGCTCGTCGCGGCGCATGTGCAGCTTGCCGCCGTGGGCTTTGGCGGCGTGGTCGTAATGGGACTCGTAAGCCGCCTCTTCCCCCTGTTCCTCTTGATCCGGAGTACGGCGAGCTGTCCGTTGCGCTGGTGCGGTCCGCTGACCGTCGCC
>JAGGAG010000138.1 GCA_017889745.1 Gemmatimonadota bacterium
AACGTAAACGGTGAACGGTGAACGGTGAATGGTGAACGGTGAATGGTGAACGGGAAAAACGGGCGAAGGGCGCGAGTTGTCATCCGCCAGCGACGGACGCCGTCACCGGGGTTGGACGGCGCCCTGCAGATGACACAACCGGGTTACGCCCTACTGGCGCCTCAGGTTCCAGCTAAGGGTCTCGGTACCCGTCACTCCGTTGACTGAGTCGGCATCGGGGTGCTCGTACTGGTCCTTGCCCGAGAGGGTCGCATAGTCGGCGGCCTCCACCTTGCGCACCGCGATCGTGGGGGCCGCAGTGCGGTCCAGCCGGGCTCGCGACCCCTCAGGACACCAGACGAGGACTTCATAGCCGCCGGCGTCCAGGGTTCCGTCGTGCTGCACCGCGAGCATGCCGCCGGCCTCGACCGGCGGCTCCCCCGACTTCATCGTCTTGCAGGTAACCCGGCCCGAAGTCACCGCCGCGGTGATGGAGACGGTCGTCGTCGATCCGGCGTAAGTCAGGTTGGACGTCAGCGAGACGGTACCACTGTAGTACTGCGCGCAGTTGTAGGTAGAGAGCGTATCGCTTCGGCACTTCGACCACAGGGGCGATACCTGCGCCGCAAGCGGCGCGGAAGAGATGGCGGGGACCAAGAGGAGCAGAAAGGTGAACCGCGCGGTCGGCATTGGGGGCCTCCAATGGAGATCACCTGAGATTGAAGTCCATCCGGTCAGCGCACAACCCCTGCCCTCGCCGCACGCTGCTTGACGCACTCCAGATCCCGCGGCAGCTTAGGCGGCAAAGGGAGGGGCCATGGCGAAGATCCCGTTCACCAACAACTACCAGGACCTGTCCTCGCAGCGCGGCTTCCAGTTCAAGTTCATGTGCGAGAAGTGCGGCAACGGGTATATGTCGACCTTCGAGGCCAACAAGCTCGGCGCCGCCTCGGCCGCCGCCAACGTGGCGGCCTCCCTCCTCGGCGGCATCTTCGGCCGGGCAGCGCAGACGACCGACCAGCTGCAGTCGATGGTGGCCGGCTCGCAGCACGACTCGGCGCTCGATGCCGCGGTGCGCGAGATCAGCCCCATCTTCAAGCAGTGCACCCGTTGCGGAAACTGGGTATGCGAGCCGGTCTGCTGGAACAGGAAGGCGGGCCTCTGCGAGGGCTGCGCGCCCGACCTCGACGAGGAGATCGCCTCGGCGCAGGCGCAGGCCGCACGGGAGCAGGCCCAGACCAAGGCCCGGAGCGTGGACTATCTGGGGCAGCGCGACCTGGCGCAGGTGTCGTCCGCGATCTGCCCGCAATGCGGCGCCAAGACGCAGGGTGGCAAGTTCTGCCCGGAATGCGGCACCTCCATCGCAGCCAAGCGCGCGTGCCAGCACTGCGGCGCGCAGGCCGACGGCTCACCCAAGTTCTGCCCGGAGTGCGGCAAGCCATACGGCCAGTGACATGAGCGACGAGACGCGGCGGGCCCCTGTGGCCTTCGCGGTTCGCGATGCCGGCGGCGCCATCACGGCGCAGGGCACGGCCGAGGCGGTGATCGGTGACGACGACCTCCGGGTCGGCCCGGTCACCGTCGCATTTCTGGATGCCGACGCCGTGCGTGCCGCCGACTTTCGCATCGAAATCGAGTGCTGGCCCTCCGGCGGCCTCGTCCTGTCACAACTCGGCCGCCGCTTCGACACGTTTTCCGCGGAACTCCGCCGCACGCGAAGCCGGGCCCGGGTCGCGGGATTGCTGGCCCACGGCATCTCCATGCCCGAGGTGTTTCCCGCCGCGTTGCTCGAAGGTGGCACCGCGCGCCCCGCCGAATGCCAGGTATACCAGACACACGTCACCTTCGTACCGGACGGCAACGATCCCTGGCAGGTGCCGCTCGGCGCGATGACCACCGTCGAGACGACCGAAGACCCGCCGGGGGTCGTGTTCCTGGAGAGGAGTGGTGCGCGGACCGTGGTAGGCCAGCTCGCGCGGCGGCGTGACGAGTTCCACCGCGAGGTGGCGGCGCGGCGCGACGCGCAGGGCCAGCTGCTTGGATCACTTACCGGCAGCATGGCCTTCGCCGACGGTCTCGGTGTGCCACGCGGGCAATTACCCGGCTTCGAAGCAATGGTCACGCAATGGAGCGCGCCGGCTCGCGCCGAGTGCGCCAGCGAGCTGATCGGCCGGACGCGCGACGGCGAACCCCGGCTCGGGCTGGTCCAGCTGCTCGACCCGGACACCGAGTCGCTTGGCGCGCGCGCTGCGCTGCCGGAGCACTGGGCGTCGTTCCTGCTGGTGCCGGCTGGTTCCCTCACGGTGCTCGAGATCCTGGCCGGTCCGAGCGCCGCCACCTACGTGTTCGAGGCACCCATCGAGGCGGTGAATCGCGACCTGCAGCTACTGCACTTCCGCCGCGGAGCGCTCGCGCTGCGCGGGCCGGAAGCGGAACTCACCCCGACCAACCCCTGGCGCCTCGCGCTGCGGAGGCTCGAGCCGCTGCGCCGCCTGCGCGCCGCGACCCGCGCGCGGATCATCCACAACGAGGGGTGGCGCGAGGCCCTGCGGAACGCGCTCAGTTCGGCGCAAAGGGCGCATTGACGCCCCTCAGCAGGAACTGCATACTCTCGTCACAGCCCCAAAAAGAAGGATTGCACCCGTCGCGTCTCCCCTGGCGACAAGGAGGACGAGCCATGCGTCGTGTCTTCTTCGTGCTGATGCTCCTGATGCTCGCGGATTGCGGAGATGGCGGCTCCCCGCCCGAGGGCCTCCCGCCCGATGCGGTCGCGCTCGCCGACTACACAGAGACCGGCGTCAAAGTCATCGTTCCCCGGCTGGGCGGATTCGAGGCGCTGCTACCGCTGCTCCTCAGCCCGGGCGCTCCCGGCAGCGAGGACTTCAGCTTCTCCCCCGACCCGACGCCCGGCGCGCCGGCCAACACCTTCGTGTTCGACGTCCCGTACGACGGCAACGGAGACGGCTTGAACGAGACGACGATCTCGGGCCGGGCGACCTTCAATGACGCGCCGGGCAACGCCGGAGTCGGCTTTGGCGGCACGGTGGCCTTCACCATGGAGACCCTCGGCGGACTCGGCAGCTTCGCGGGCACGATGGACTTCACGCTCACGAGCACCGGCCGGGAATTCTCCGGTTCCGGCACCTTCACCGAGGCACTGACCGGCTACACGACCACAGTGACGATCGACCAGGCCAGCCCGCTCCAGATGAAGGCCGCGACGGGCGCCGCCGACGCCGTCGCCAACGCCTGCGGCTACAGCCTCGACGGCAACGTGGGGGTCGTGACGTCGGGCGACCGGGGCTCGCTTGCCTCGACGTGGGGATTCGCGTCGTCGCGCTCCCAGGTCGCGGTGACCGACGCGGTGTTCACCAGCACGGGTGGACAAACCACCAACCTGCCCGACTCGAACATCGAGATTCCCTGTGGCGACGGCGGGAGCATCCAGGACTGGAACGGCACCTTCCTGCAGCGATGGGCCTGCCTCCCGCCGGAGTATGGCCAGGCGCAGCTCACGATCACCGTGAGCGGCACCGGCATCATCCAGATCTCCGACGAGGATCCACCCGGCTCGGGCGACGTCCAGGCATACACCGCCGCGGCCATCCCGGGAAATCCGCACGTGGTCCGTGGATTCTTCATCGGGGGCCCGGCCGGCAACCAGTACCGGGAGGACTTCATCTGGACGCTGGTTCCGAACAGCCAGCGATTTACGCAGATCTCGCGGTATGTCTATCAGGAAGGCGCCAACCAGGGGTCCGGCGGCATGTGCGGCGGGGCCGCGACCCGCGGGCCGTAGACACGGCTCACCCCGCCGGAGTTGCGGCGCGGGCAGCTGACGACCGACGATGGCCTACTGGGGCGGTCCGTATGGCGGGCCGCCCCGTCCCCCACCCGTGCGGGCCCGCATCTCCTCGACGTTCTTCTCGAACACCTTCTGCTGGTCGGGGGTGAGGATGGCCCGGATCTGCTTCGCGTTCTCGTCACGCACCGCGCGCATCGCCGCCCTCTGGGCGGAGTCGGGGCGCTGACCGGACTGCATCAGGGCACGCATCGAGTCGCGCCGGGGCTGGTGCGCCGCCCACAGGGAGTCCACCTGCTTCTGCTGCGCCGCGGTCAGGGTGATGCCGGTGAGGAGCCCCTTACCGGACTGCGGCGGGCCGCCGCCGCGCTGCTGGGCCGCGATGGGAGCGGCCAGGGTGAGGAGCGCCAGCACGGAAATGAACGAACGGGACATGACGATGCTTCCGCGATGAAAGACCTGGGTAGATCCAGCGGGCACCCGTGACAACAGATGCGGGCCGCTATTCCTTCGCGAAGGTCGCCGTGACGGAATAACTGCCGCCCGGCAGCGGTGCCAATGCGCAGGATGTGCCGGTACAGTCTCCACTCCACCCGACAAATACGCTCCCGGAAAAGGCCTGAGCGTAAAGGTTCGTGCTGCGCGCGCCATAGAGCTGCGTGCCACTGCAGGTCCCCGACTGGGCCCCCGCCACCAGCTGGCACGCGATGCCAGTGAGTGGCTCGAAGGAATTAACTACGCCGTCAGCTCCTGCACCCACGACCGTGACGTTGACCGCGTAGCCGAGCAGGCCGAAATACGCTGTGACCGTCATGTTCCCTGTAACCGTGATCACGCAATCCGGGGCATTGCTGAAAGGACAGTTCGGCGTGTCCCAATAGAGGAAGCGGTTGTTCGGGTCGGGCGCGGCGCTGAGCGTGAGCACCGTACCCACGGGAATCGACTGCTGGCAGGTTCCTCCAGACTCATCGCAACCGAAGCCCCCGCCCGAGATCGTGCCTGTGCCCGGTGAGACGTCAAAGGTGGTGACGCCGCCAAGTTGAACCGCAACCTGAGCCGTCGCGACAGGCTTCACGGTGAAGTGCACGCGGATGGTGCGTGCCTCACCACCAGTCGGTGCCGAGACCTTCACGTCGGCCCACCATTCCCCCTCGGGAACGGTACCGGTCGTGGCGTGCAACCACAGGCGTGACGGGGTGCTGGTCTGGTCGAAGGACGCCGTGAGCCAGCCCGTGGGCTGGCCTGGACCATACGCGACACTTGCAGAGAGATCGGGAATCTCCGAGCCCGTCAGCGAAGTGATGCGCACATCGTCGTCGCGGGGGTTGGCGCCACCGACCGGTGCCTGCAAGCAGATGGTGTCGGCACTGAAACCGAGATTGCTCGTTGGGGTCACAATGGGGCCGGGACCACTGACAACGGGCCCGGGCGCCGACGGCGCTTCGGAGGTGCAGGCCGCAAGCAGGAGGATTAACCCGGCGGCTGCGTAGCGCGGGAGCATGTTCAATGGTTCGCGCAGCGCGCCGAAACCGCAAGGGCCAATCACGCAGGGGTGAGCAAACCGGGTCGATCAGCCTATAGTGAAGCAACGGAGCGACCGCGGCGAGGCTCACGCGCGCCCAGCGCGGCTATTCGCGGGCCAGCGGCATCACCATGTGAACATCGGCCCGGGCGTACTCGACGCCGTCCGGCACCGGGGCGTGACGGAAGCCGAGTGTCTCATACAGGTGGAGTGCGGGGGCAAGACGGGAGTTACTGAGCAGCATCAAGGTGTGCGCCCCGGTCTGGCGCGCAAAGGCGACGCATGCCTCACCGAGCAGGCGCCCGACGCCGCGGCCCTGGGCAGCGGGGCTCACCGCCATCTTGGCGAGCTCGAGGGTGCCGTCGGCGTGTGGCAGGACGGCGCAGGTGCCCACGACTTCGTCGCCGACCAGGGCGAAGTAGATCATGCCGCCGGGGTCGATGATGGCGGACTCGGGGTCGTCCAGCACCGCAAGGTCGGCGGGCTCGAGGACGAAGTAGCGCTCGATCCACTCGCGGTTGAGGCGGGCAAAGTGAGGCGCCAGCGACGGATCGAATGGGGTGATGCGGACGGGTATGTTCACGCGGGAAAAGCTAGCCGGGCGCCGCGGCGCCCGGCATCGACGCAGCCAGCGCGGGTGGGCAGGTGGCCCGGCCCAGGAGGGAGTGGGCAATGATTCGTGCACCAGTTCCGCCGTTCGATCGCGATGGTGCGATCCTCAAGGTGCGAAGGGCGGAGGATGCGTGGAACGGCCGCGACCCGGCACGGGTGTCGGAGGCGTACACACCGGACAGCCGCTGGCGGAACCGGTCGGAGTTCCTGCGGGGACGGGAGGAGATCATCCGCTTTCTCGAGCGGAAATGGGCACGCGAGCTCGATTACCGGCTCATCAAGGAACTATGGGCCTTTGGTGACGATCGCATCGCCGTTCGATTCGCATATGAATGGCACGACGCCGCCGGGCAGTGGTTCCGGTCACACGGGAACGAGAACTGGCAGTTCGACGCGGAGGGCTACATGGCCGAGCGGCATGCCAGCATCAACGACGTGGCGATGGAGGAGGCGGACCGGTTGTTCCGCTGGGCCCAGGGCCCGAGGCCCATCGACCATCCGGGCCTGAGCCAACTGGGCCTCTAGGACATGCGCAGGCGCGCTAACGTCAGTCGCGCACGTTGCGCCACGACCAGGCGAGCAGCAGGGCCAGGCCGGCGTGCAGCGCCACCGCGGGCCACAGCAACATTCCCTTCGTGTGCCACCGCGTGGCCAGCCACGTGAGATACAGCGCGATGAGCGCGTTGTAGAGCAACATGGCGCGAGCGGCGGACCGGCCGCCGGCGCCGTCACCGGCAGGCCAGACCGCCAGGGCAAGCGCAAGCAGCGCAACACCGAAGCACCGGGCGACCATGATTGCCGGTGAGGGCAACGCCGCGCCCAGCAGCGCCTCGCCGACGACCACCGGCACCGCGATCAGCGCGAGGCCGGTCGCAGCTTCCGCTGCCGCGGAAGCAGCCACCACCCTCTGCGTGAACGTCACGGAATCTCCTATGATCCGGGCGGCGTGTACTTGATGGCCTTCTTCGCCGCGGCGTCGATTTCTTCCGGGGAGAT
>JAGGAG010000139.1 GCA_017889745.1 Gemmatimonadota bacterium
CGGCTCCGCTCACCGCGCAACGGCTCCGCTCACCGCGCAGCGGCTCCGGTCACCGCGCAGCGGCCCCGCTCACCGCGAACAGCCTCTGTCAGGGCGCCAATGCATACTCCCGCACGTAGTTCTCCGCCATCACCCGATGCGTGAACAGTCGCTCCACTCTCGCCCGGCACGACGCCGGGTCGATCTTCGCCACTCGTGACGCCCCCTCCACCAGTTCGTCGAGCGTGTCCCCCAGCACTCCCACCTCCGCGGTCACGATCTCCGGCAGCGCTCCCCGCTGCGTCCCGATCACCGGTGTCCCGCTCGCCAGTGCCTCGATCAGGGTCAACCCGAACGGTTCATCCCAGAGCGCCGGCATCCACAGGCACCTGGCACCGGCAAGCAGCGCGGCCTTTCGCTCGCCGCCGACCCTGCCGGCGTAGGACAGTCCGCGTCGCAGGCTCGGCCGCCAGCCGCCGGCAACGATGAGCCGTCGCCCCGCCCGTCGCGCCCCCTCGATGGCCAGGCGGTATCCCTTCACCGAGTGCAGCCGGCCCAGGAACAGGTCGTAGTCCGCCTTGTTCGCCTGGTAGCGGTACTCCGACAGGTCGAGCCCGTTGTACACGAAGCGGCGATGACCGTATCGCACCGCGTGGTTGGCGCTCAGGAAGATCGTGTTGTCCGGAAGGACGGTGCCGGGCGGCGGGTTCCCGTGCAGGGTCCACACCAAGGGCACGGGCGGCGCCACCCACAGCCGGCGGTGGCTGTGCACGATGTCCACGGCCGGCGGCAGAAAGGCAGAGACGTCGAAGTCGCGTTGCTGCAGTGCCCGGTGGTCCGCTTCCGCCACCGCGATTCCCGGCATCCGCGTGCCCGTGGACGCGATCAGCGTCACCGCGTGCCCCAGCTCCTGCAGGCCGCGCGCGAGCCAGGCTACGACGCGCTCCGACCCGCCATAGCCGTGCACCGGCAGCCGGGCATTCATCACCAGGGCGACATGCATCGAGCCGCAATATAGCTTTCGGCCCGTGGACGACATTCGCTGGTTTGCCCCCAACGACTTTGGCCGGCAGGTCGTCCCGCGGCTCAGGGCGCTCGGGTGGTCCATAGCGACGGAGGGCCTGGCCCCGGCCCGCGTGGCCTTCGCCATGAGCCAGACGTCGGCGGTCGAGGCCTTCCGCTACGCGCACCGCCATCGGGCATCGCTGGTGGTATACGTGTGGGACCTGCCACCCTGGCGCGTCGGGAACGGGCTCCCGGATCATGTGTTCGCGGTGGGTGGGCGGCTGCTGCGTGTGCCACGGCTTCGCGGTCGCTTTCTCACCGGTCGCGGGCAGCAGAGCCGCCTCTTCTGGGTCGCGCGCCACGCGAAGTCCGTCTGGGCCCCGAGCCGCCAGTCACGGGAGGACATCGGTCGCCACATCGGCGTCGAAGCGACGCAGGTGGAGTACTGCTACGACTCCGATTCCTTCCTGCGGGGTGCGGCACCGCCGGCCGCCGCGCATCCGGCGCTGCTGAGCGTCTCGCGTCTGGTGCCGTACAAGAACCAGGCGGCCGTGATCCGCGTTGCCGCGCGTTTCACGCGTCCGATGCACGTGCGACTCGTGGGGAGCGGGCCGGAGCACGACCATCTCGCCGGGCTGGCGCGAGAACTGGGCGTCACCTGCAGCATCGAGTCGAACCTGAGTACCGGCGCGCTGGTCTCCGCGTACCGCTCGGCGGCGGTCGTCGTGTGCCCGAGCCGCTTCGAGGGGTTCGGCCTCTCGCCCATCGAGGGCATTGCCTGTGGCGCGCCGGTGGCTGCGTCGGACATTCCACCACACCGCGAGTTCCTGGGCGCCGCCGTCGAGTATTTCCCGCTCGACGACGATGCCGGTCTCGAGGCAGCCGTGCGGCGGGCCCTGGACCGCGGCGCGCCTGACTCCGCGGGCATTGCGCGACTCACACTCGATGCCGCCGCCGCCCGCTTCGATGCGGCACTGCGGGCGCTGTCCGGACATCCGGTGCGCTGACCGATGGGATCGCCGGTTCTTCACCTGGAGGTGTGAGTGGTTCCTGTCTCCGGCTTCACCATCGTCCGGAATGCCGTCGCACTCGACTTCCCCGTTGTGGAGAGCATCCGCTCGATCCTGCCCGTCTGCGAGGAGGTCGTGGTCAACGTGGGCCGGTCGGACGACGGGACGCTCGAGCTCATCCGCGGGATCGACGATCCGCGCATTCGGATCGTGGAGACGGAGTGGGACTGGAGCGACAAGATCATGGCGCTGGGCCGCGAAACGATGCGCGCCATGCGCGCCTGCCGTCACCCGTGGGGATTGTACATCCAGGCGGATGAGGTCCTGCACGAATCCGGTGCCACGATACTGCGGGACACCGTGCAGCAGGTGGACGCCGATCCGCGGGTGGAGGGGCTGCTCGTGCGCTACCTGCACTTCTATGGCGACCTGGGTACGCTGGCGACACACCGCCGCTGGTATCGGCAGGAGGTGCGTTGCGTCAGGCTCGACCCCGCCCTCGACATCCACCCATTCCAGGACGCCCAGGGCTTCCGGGTCGGGCCGGAAGACCGGAAGATCCGCGCCCGGCCCACCGGCGCGGTGATGTATCACTATGGCTGGGCCCGGCCTCCCGAATCGATCCAGAAGAAGCGTGAGTTCACCCGCAGTCTCTATCCCGAGAAGGAACAGCAGGCGCGACCCCTGCTGCCCTGGATACCGCTGCTGCGGCCCTTCACCGGCGAGCATCCCGCGGTGGCGCGGAACTGGGTGCGCGCGCGCATGCCGGCGGCCGGCGAGCGGCGCATGACCGATCCCTTCTTTCACTGGGGCTGGTTGCGCCTGTACCTGTCGTACACGTTCGAGCGGTTGACCGGGATCCGCCCCTTCGAGTTCCGGAACTACACGGTGGTGTAGGGGAAGCTCTCCCCGCGCAGGAGCAGTTCGAGCCGGTGTGCGTATGTGTGGTGCGCCAGCGCGTGTGCTCGCCCGGCCCGCGCGATGGCCGCTCGTTCCTCCGGTCGCCCGAGCCAGTAGCGCACCTGCGCCACCGCGTCCTCCTCGCTCCGGAACAGCGCGCAGTGTTCGCCCTCCCGGACCAGGAGTTCCATGCCCGGGGTCCAGGGACCCAGATAGAACCCGCCCGAGCCCAGCACCTTCCATATCCGGTTCGAGATGCAGAGCGGTGCTTCCGCCTGGGCGCGGGTCGCCGCCGCGCCGAGCGAGATGGCGGCGCCCGCGACCACCCGGGCCAGGCGCCTGCCGCGCACCCGGCCGCCGCGCACCGGCAGGTGGTGCTCCTGAGCATCCCAGCCCAGCCCGCGGATCTGCAGGTCGGCGACACCCGCCACCGCGCCAAGCAGGGCGTGGCGATCCCGATACTGCCCCGATCCGACGAACGACACGTCGCAGCGATAGCGCGCCGGCACCGTGCTCGCCGGACGGTCCTCCTCGGGGTCGAGCGCCTGGGGAAGGAAGCGCACGTCGGGCGCACCGGCGCGGGCGTACGTCGTGCGAATGGATGGGCAGGTGAGGTACAGCGACCCGGAGGCCCGTGCCAGGCGAACCACCCCGGCGTGCGCCTGCTCGGCGAAATCGAAGTACCAGGTGGTCGCCTCCCGGCCGCGTACCAGCCGTGCCAGCGTCGCGTCGTCGAGACGCGCGGCGTAACGGGTCAGGATCACCACGTCCGGTGCGAAGCGGTCCGTCATCCGGATGAGCAGCGCCGGCGCGAGCCGCCCGAGCCGGGTCCACCTCCTCGCATCGAGCATCCGCGCCGTGTGGCCCAGCGCGCGCGCCCCGCGTGCGATAGCCGCCTCCGTTCGATGGCGCCCGCCCGCGCCGACCACGAGAATGCGGCGTGGCGGGCCCGCGCGGTTGCCGGCGAGGGGGGGCGCGTGAGTATCTATTCCGGTCATGGCGACCCGAATGTCTGGGCGACGCGCCGCAACCACAAGCGGTGCCCCCTTGGCCGCTCCGCCTCCCACTGGCGAGACCACCCCGATGGCGCTTCCGGTGTACGCCTGTCTGCGCACGCACGATCGCGCCCTCGAACTCTTTCAGGGCTGGCCGCGCGAGGGACGGGTGCTCGAGGTCGCGGCGGGCAGCGGTGCCTTCGCCGCGCGCCTCCAGGCCGCCGGGTTCACCATGGAGGCCTGCGACCTCTATCCCGAACAGTTCGGCGTTCCCGGCATCCCCGTCAGCTTTGCCGACCTGTCCCGGCGCCTGCCGTATGAGGACGGCCGCTTTGCCTGCCTTTCGTGCCTCGAGGGGATCGAGCACCTGGAGGACCAGTTCGCTTTCGTTCGCGAGTGCTGGCGCGTGCTCGAGCCGGGTGGGCGGCTCCTCCTGTCCACGCCGAACATTCTCGGCCTGGCGTCGCGCTGGCGGTACTTCTGGACCGGTTTCTTTCCCCTGGCCACTCGCCCGATGAACGAGCTCAGGCGCGAGCCGGTGCATGATCACATCAACCTGATCACCTACTACGAGCTGCGATACATCCTGCGGACCACCGGCTTCACGGTCGAGCAGGTGACGACGGACCGCCTCCGCACATCGGGTCGGCTGCTCGGTTGGACACGGCCACTGGTGTCTCTGGCCACCCGGAGGGCGCTTGCCCGTGAGCCGGACCCCGCGCAGCGCCAGGCGAATGAGGAAATCGCAATGCACCTGCTCTCCCGCGACCTGCTCTACGGCCGCACGCTCATGCTGGTGGCCCGGAAGCCGGCGGGAGCGGCCGCCTGATGGCGGGCACCGTTCCCCTCACCGTCGTCATCCCCACGCTCGATGAGGCGCCTCGCCTGGCCGACTGCCTCGCGAGCGTGGCGTGGGCCGGCGAAGTGATCGTCGCCGATGCGGGCTCCACCGACGCCACCGTGGCCGTGGCGCGTGCCGCCGGCGCCATCGTCATCGAGGGCGCCGGTCCCACCATCGCGGCCCAACGGAACCTGGCGATCGCGCGGGCGAATCACCCCTGGGTCCTGGCGCTCGACGCCGATGAACGGGTGGCGCCGGAGCTCGCCGCCGAACTGGCCGCGGTGGTCTCGGCCCCCGCGCATGCCGCCTACCGCGTGCGGCGGCGCAGTTTCTATCTCGGCCGCGAGCTCACCCGGGGGCACTGGGGCAATGACTGGGTCGTGCGCCTCTTCTCCCGCGAGCGTCGCTTTGTCGAGCGGCGCGTGCACGAGGCCCTCGAACCGGTGGCCGACGTCGGCACCCTGCGCGGCACCCTGCTGCACGAGCCGTATCGCGATCTCTCGCATCACCTCGACAAGATGATTCGCTACAGCGCCTGGGGCGCACAGGACCTGTACGAGCGCGGGCGTCGCGCGACCTTCTGGGATCTTGCCGGTCGGCCCACCGGGCGGTTCCTCAAGGCCTGGCTGCTCGAGGGGAGCGTGCTCGACGGCCGCCAGGGATTCATCTCGGCGGCACTTGGTGCGTGCGCCTCGTTCTTCAAGTACGCCCATCTCTGGGAACTCGGGCAGCGCCGCTAGCGCCGCCCGGCATCGTACAGCACGCCGAACCGCACGCCCGGAGTGACGCATGCGTCCGCAACTGCTGCTGACCTACGATTTTCCGCCCATGGGTGGAGGAATCGCCCGCTGGATGGGTGAGCTGGCCCGGCGCTATCCCCAGGGCAGCCTGGTGGTGAGTACCGGTCAGGTTCCCGGCAGTGACGAGGTGGACGAGCGGCTCCCCAACCGTGTCGACCGGCTCTCGGTGCCGGCCCGGCGCCTCAAGACGCTGCAGGGGGTGCTGGCCTGGTCCCGGCAGGCGTCGGTCCTTACCCGCACGCTCGATCCCGAGTTCATCTGGTGCGGCACGCTCAAGCCGGCCGCCTATGCCGCCAAGTGGGTGCGCGAGCGGGTCGGGACGCCCTTCGGCGTCATCGCCCACGGCAACGATTTCCTCATCCTCCGGCACCAGACCCACCGCTCGGCGCTCAAGCGCCGCGTCGCCAAGGGCCTGCTCGACGCGGCGTCGGTTGTCGTGGCCAACAGCACCTGGACCAGGGAGCTTTGCCTCTCGGTCCTCGGCGAGCTTGGGGTGTCCCTCCCTGAGGATCGGGTCCGGGTTGTGCCTCTCGGCACCGATCCCGATTTCTTTCACCCCGGCATCGACACCAGCGGCGTCAGGAGCAAGTACGACCTCGAACCGGGACGATGGCTCCTCACGGTCACCCGGCTCGTGCCCTACAAGGGCGTGGACACCGTCCTCCGGGCGCTGGCCACCCTGGGCGCCGAATACGGTGACCTGCGATACGCGGTCGTCGGCTCCGGGGATGCGCTGGCGGAACTCAAGGCACTCGCGAAGAAGCTCGGCGTTGCCCAGCGCGTGCGTTTCCTGACCGAGGTTCCCGATGCCGATCTCCCGGCGCTGTACAACCTAGCGACCGCCTACGTCGGCCTTTCCCGCCAGTCCGGCCTCGACGTCGAGGGCTTCGGCATCTCCTTCGCCGAGGCCTCTGCGTGCGCGCGGCCGCTCGTGGGAGCCCGGAGCGGCGGCATCCCCGACGCCGTCGCCGACGGTGAGACGGGATTGCTCGTCAACGCGGAGGAGCCCGATGAGGTGGTGCAGGCGCTGCGGAGGTTGCTGAACGACAGCCGGCTGGCCACGGCGCTGGGCCGGGAGGGCAGGGCACGGGTCGAGCGCTTCCAGAACTGGGACCGCGTCACTCGCGACCTGCGGGCCATCGCGCACGAGTTCGCCGGCGACGTGGCGCGCTCGGGCTGAGCGGGGCGCTGCCCGCGCGGCGAATGGCGAGGGTAGACGAGTGCAGGCGCGGCGAACGGGGATGGAAGAGGTGGGCATGCGCGGCGAACGGGATGGAAGAGGTGGGCAGGCGCGGCGAACAGGGATGGAAGAGGTGGGCGGGCGCGGCGAACGGCGATGGAAGAGGTGGGCGGGCGCGGCGAACGGGGATGGCT
>JAGGAG010000004.1 GCA_017889745.1 Gemmatimonadota bacterium
GTTCACCTGCTGGGCTACCTGCACGGCATCGAGCTCGCGACCGCATATGCGTCGTCGGACGTGTTCGCGTTTCCGTCCAGCACCGAGACGTTCGGCAACGTGCTGCTCGAGGCCATGGCTTCGGGTACGGCACCCGTTTGTGTGGATGCAGGAGGACCAAGTGACTACGCCGAACACGGCCGCAACGCGCTCGTGGCCCCGCCCAACAACGTGGAGGCGTTTGCCCGGCAGCTGGGCCAGGCCATCGCCGAGCCGGCGCTGCGCCGGCAGATCGCGGAGGGCGCGCGGCAGACGGCACTCGGGCGGCGGTGGGATGCAATCTACGACCAGCTTCTCGACGATTACACCGAGACCATCGCCGACCGGAGGCAAGCCCGCGCCGCGGCCTGATCGTAAGTCTATTCCAGTCAATCGGATAGCCCCCGCCCTGTCGCGGGGGCTATCTTTTCCTGCTATGCTCAGGGCCCGCTTTGCCCCCTTTGCCTGGGGGGTGGTGATCGTCAGCTTCCTTGTGATCGTCTGGGGCGCCTACGTGCGCGCCAGCGGTTCGGGCGCCGGCTGTGGCAGCCATTGGCCCCTTTGCAACGGCACGGTGCTGCCGCGCAACCCCGCCCTAGAGACTATCGTGGAGTTCCTGCACCGGGCGACGAGCGGTGTCGCGCTGCTGCTGGTGATTGGTCTGGCCGTCCTGGCGCGACGGACCTACCCGGCGGGTCATGTCGTGCGCCGCGCGGCCTGGGCGAGCCTTTTCTTCATGGTGACGGAAGCGCTAGTGGGCGCGGGACTGGTACTCCTCGAACTCGTGGCTCACAACGATTCCATTGCCCGCGCCGTGTATCTCGGAGTGCATCTCGTCAACACGTTTCTGCTGCTTGCGGCCCTGACCCTGACCGCCTGGTGGGGATCCGGCCGCCCGGCACCCGTGCGGCCTGTCGACTGGCGCCGCCTCGCGCCGCTTCTCCTGATCTTGGGCGGTCTCCTGCTGGTGGGAGTCACCGGGGCCGTCACCGCGCTTGGGGACACGCTCTTTCCGGCCGGTTCCCTGGCCGAGGGGATGCGGCAGGATACGTCACCCACTGCGCACATTCTCCTGCGCCTGCGGGTGCTGCACCCGATCCTCGCGATCACGGTCGGCACCGTGCTGCTGGTGCTCTCCGTGCGCGGAACCCTGCGGGAGACGTCTCCCGCCACGTCCCTCGTGGGCCGCTTCGCGGCAGGCCTGGTGCTGACCCAGGTAGCGGCAGGCGTCCTCAACCTTCTCCTGCTGGCGCCCATCTGGATGCAGCTCGTGCATCTCTTCCTCGCCGATCTCGTATGGCTCAGCGCGGTGCTGCTCACGGCCTGTGCCGCCGCCGAGACCGTGCAGACGGCATCGCGCAGCCAGTCACCCGCACTCGATACCGCCATTGCGCATCGGTAGGCTCCTGACACCCTGATGGCCCGTCCGCGCCCCAAGCCAACGTTCGAGGGACAGCTTCCGCCACCAGAGCGGAATCCGCTCGCCCTGTCCGTCAGCGCGCTGCTGCACGCGGTCGCGATCCTGGTCGTCATGCTGCTGTCGAAGCAGCTCTCCGAGCAGGAGGCGGCGGCGAAGCCGAAGGCGGACTCGGCGGCAACGCGCGAGGTCGCGATGGTCTACGTGCCGCCGCCGAAGCCGACGCCACCCCCGCCCAGGCCGGTGGAGCCGGTGCCGGCGCCGCCCCTGGAGCCACCGCGACCCAAGACGATCAACAAGCAGCCCGAGCCCGAGCCCAATGCGCCACCCGAGGCGCCAAGGACACAGGGCACGGCCGAGCCGGACCAGCCGCGTACCCGTGATCCGGTGGGCGACCCGATGGCATCGACGCCGGACAACACGCCGCCGGCCACGGTGAACAAGGAGGACGCGCTGAACGCCTCGATGGAAGTGGAGGCCAGGCGGATCTTCGGGAAGAAGAGGGGCGGCGTGGCACCCGACGCCGGCCCCGTGGCCACGCGGCCGTTCGAGAACGCGGCCATCCCGAACAGCAAGTGCCCGGAAATCCCGAAGGACTCGACCGGGGCGCCGCCGGAGGGAGTGGTGAAGGGGCGGGTAGTACAGCAGGAGACGGGGCGCCCACTCTCGAACGCCCATCTCCAGATGGTGGGCCAGACCTACCACACCTTCGCCAACGAGAACGGCGAATTCGAGTTGCACTTCGACCTGACCCTGATGGCCGACTGCCGGGTGCAGTACGTGACGATCGTGGCGCCCGGCTACCGCTCGCAGATGCTGCCCATCGTGATGGGCGGCGGGATCTCGACGGTGCCGCTCAGGCGGCGCTAGTTGCTGCCGGATGGCATCGATCGAGATCCAGGTCCGCGTCATCGCCCAGCAGCGCGCCGCCGGTCTCGAGAAGACGGTTGTACGCCACCCCTTAGTCCATCCGGTTGATCGTCCCGTTCACGTGGAAGCCGTCGCGCTGCTTCCCCGGGCGGTCATGAGCCGCAGCTGGATCACGAGGCCTCGTATCAGAACGGCTTGTAGACAGCCATGACGATGGCTATGCCGCCGAGCACCGGCAGGGACCAGAAGACCGCCCGGGCCAGGGCGGGCCGACGATAGGGAATTGCCACCAGAGCCGCGAGCCCGACCCAGCACGCAAGCTTGACGAGGACCCAGCCCTGCAGGACTCCATGCGCCTGCAGGCGTGCCAGTGCGCCGAAGCCGGCAAGCAGGATGACGAACGTGGCCACCCCGTGGGTGATCGCGATGAGCCTGCGGACGGACGATGTGGATTTCGTTGCCCCATTGGCCACGGTAAGCGCCAGGCCGCCGAGCGCGGAGAAGGCCAGCAACACACCAAGAATGTGCAGGACCTTGTACGTTTCTAGCGGGATCATGTCTGCCCCTGAGGAGAAGTCGACTACGTGACGAGCCGACAAGGTAGGGCCATCGCGGCAGTCGCGGGACCCCTTGCCTATCTGACATGCGTCCAGGCGGGCCCTGCGGCCCTGGGCCCGGACCAGCGGGAGGTACTGGGCGTCGGCGCGTGGATGCTCGTCTGGTGGCTCATGGAACCGGTTCCACTCGCCGTCACGTCGCTCCTCCCCGTAATCGTCCTTCCGCTCTTTGGCGTGGTAACGCTGCGGGACGTAACCGCCCCGTACGCCAACGAGATGATCTTCCTGTTCCTCGCCGGGTTTCTGCTGGCCGCGGCGCTCGAGTTCTGGGGCGCCCACCTGCGCCTCGCCCTGCGCATCGTCGCGGCCGCCGGGCGGAATGGGCGCCGGATCGTGCTCGCGCTGATGGTGGCGACAGCGGTCCTGTCCATGTGGATCTCCAACACCGCCACGGCGGCCATGATGTATCCCATCGCGATGGCGCTGGGGCAGCTGTTCGGCGAGGGCGCGCCGGCCGATCGCATCCGCACGTCGCTCTTCCTCGGCCTGGCCTACGCCGCGTCGATCGGAGGCATGGGCACGCTCATCGGCACGCCACCCAACCTGATCTTCGCGGCCGCGGCGAAGGAACTGCTGGGGCAGCCGATCGACTTCGCGCGCTACCTGCTCATCGGCGTGCCCTGTGTGATCCTGCTGGTGCCGATCTGCTGGGCGCTGCTCTGCTACGTGATCTACCCGAGCGAGGCGGTGCTGGGCGAGGCGGCGGAGCATGCGGTGGCCGAACGCCGGACGCGGCTGGGCAAGTTCAAGGGTGGTGAGCGCGCCACCATCGTGGTCTTCGGCCTCACGGCCCTCGCCTGGATCTTCCGCGAGCCAAAGCAGCTCGGCATCCTGTCGATTCCGGGACTCACGTCGCTTGCACCCGGGCTCAGCGATGCCGCCATCGGCCTCGCGGGCGCGCTCGCCCTCTTCCTCATTCCGGCCCGGGACGTGACCGGTGAGCGGCGCCGCCTGCTCAGCTGGCACGAGGCGAAGGGCATCCCGTGGGAGGTGCTGCTGCTCTTCGGCGGCGGCTTGTCCCTCGCCGCGGCCACGGAAGTGACCGGGCTCACCCAGTGGTTCGGCGAGCTGGTGACCGGGCTGCAGGGGGCATCGCCCTTCATCGTGCTCCTCGCGGTGGCCGCCGGCACGGTGCTGCTGAGCGAACTCGCGTCGAACACCGCCGTCGCGGCGATGGCGATGCCGATCGCGGCGGGGCTGGCCTCGGGCGCCGACCTCCCGGCCATCAGGGTCATGGCGGTCGTCGCTCTCGCGGCGTCGGCAGGCTACGCCCTGCCGATCGCGACGCCGCCCAACGCGATCGCCTATGGTTCCGGCCGCGTCACCGCCCGGCAGATGCTGCGCGCGGGCCTGGTCATGGACGTTGTGGCCGTGCTGGTGATCGTGGGCGTGGTACTGCTCCTCGGACCGGTCGCGGGGTGAGCGAGCGAACTACCGACGAGTCTCCCAGGGCGAATCCGTTGAGCCGAGTCGATGCGCGGATCGTCCGGCTTCGGCTTGGCTTCCAGGTCCTCGGGCCGCTGTTCCCCGGCCGCGCCGCGCGCCTGGCCGAGCGACTCTTTACCCGCCCGCCGCAGCATCCACTGCGCCCGCGCGAAGAAGCTTTCCTCGAAACGGGCGAGGCCTTCACCGTCCGTCATGAGGGCCAGGACCTCGCGTGCTGGAGCTGGGGACGTGGTCCGGTGGTGCTGCTGATGCACGGATGGGGCAGCCGCGCCGGTCGTTTCCGGCTCTTCGTGCCCCCGTTGCAGCAGCAGGGGTTCCGGGTGGTGGCGTTCGATGGGCCGGGACATGGCCGCAGCGGCGGCACCAGTGCTTCCCTGCCCCAGTTCGCCGCGGCACTCGTTGCGGTGTCAGCCGCGGTCGGGCCGGTCAGCGCCTTCATCGGACACTCGCTCGGCGGCGCGGCTGTCCTGTTCGCGATGGGCCGCCTGGTGCCGCCGGTTCCCGCCGTGCTGATCGCGGCACCCTCCGACCCGGTCGTGTTCTGGCGCCGCTTCCTGCGTCACCTCGCCATACCTTCCGCCGTGGGGAATCGCCTGCAGGAGAACCTCCGGCAGCGGTTCGGCATTACCTGGAGCGACCTCAACCTGATCCCAGTCGCGGCCGCGCTCCCCACGCCACTGCTGGTGATTCATGATGAGGGCGACGAGGACGTGCCGCTCGAGGACGGGCGCGACATCGCCGCGGCGGCACCGCGCGGCACCTTCGTGCTCACTACCGGGCTCGGGCATCGCGCGATCGTGCGGGACAGTGAGGTGGTGCGGCGGGCAGTGGAGTTCATCGCGGAGCATGCGCGGCGGTGATCGTGATGGACCGCGTGAATGCGCTCGCCCCAGGCTGGTCGCACGTGCTTTCTACCACCAACGACCTGGCCGAGCTCGACGCATTCCGCATTCGCGTGGGCGCACCGCGCCAGGCGTTTCACCTCAGGGGTCGGCGCCCGCACCTCGACCTCAAGAACGGGCCGCGGGAGCTGGCGCTGCAGCAGGCGGACGTGCGGGTGTTTGAGAGGACCGCGGAGCTGCTGCGATTCCTGAACGGTCAGGGAAGTATTCGTAGACGGTAAACGGTAAACGGTGAATGGGGGCAGCGGTACGCGATGAGGGGGGAGCGCGTGTGATGATTCGCTCGACGATCGGCAAGGTAGCCGGGCCGCTCGTGGCCGCGTTCGTGGCCGGTGTCGCACGCGTCACCAACGGGCACCGACGGCGGCCGCTGACCGCGCGCGAGCTCCGCGACCTGGACGGCATGCTGCCGGGGCTCGACCTATCCCAAGTGCTCGTGGCGGAGGGATCGCGGCTGCCCCTGCTCCCGGGGTTCGTGGCCATCACGCTGGGGCGCACGATCTACGTCCGTGGGCACCTCGCGCGGCGACCGGCCTCGCTGCTGGCGCATGAGCTCGCGCACGTCCGGCAATTCAGCGAGCGGGGATGGATGGGCATGACGGGCGCTTACGCGGCCCTGTGGCTCGAACACGGATACGCGCAGCACCCGCTCGAGATCGAGGCCCGTGCGGTCGAACTGGCGTTCCTGAGGGGGAGGCGAGCCGCGCCCGGCGCGACCGAGGTCAGGACGGGCTGAAGCCGAAAGTGACGGCCACGTGCACCGTGATGTGCTCGTTCATCTTGAGGATCCCGAGCAACTTGCTGAGCCCGCCGATCTTGTAGTCCTTGAGATTGAGGGGGAAGCTCGAGTCCACCGTAACGCCCTGGGCACGGCGCACCACGACCGCCGGCAGCTCGACTGCCTGCGTCACGCCGTGGATGATGAAGTCCCCTCCCAGCACCGCATCGACCGAATCGCCCCGCTCCGCGTGCACCTGCACCGTCTTCAACTCGAAGCGAATCGCAGGATACTTGTCCGACTCCATCGACTTGTTGAGGTCACGGTCGCGCTTGTCGTTCCCGGTGACCAGCGTGTTGACCGGCGCCTCTACGAATCCGCGCACATCGGCGAGCGTTGGCCCGCCCGTCATCGACCCGCTGACGGTGTGCGTGGTGCCGGTAAAGTCGCCGGCCGTCGCCTTGCCGTCGAAGCTGAGCGTGCCCTCGGTCACCGTGCCGTTCGGGACGGCCTGCTGCGCCGCCAGGGGGAACGCGGCGCGCAGGAGCGCGGCCAGGCCCAGCGCGGCGAGTCGCATCATGAACCCAGCTTCCCGACGGCAAATCGGCCTGTCAGGCTGACGCTGCTGCCGTAGGTAACCAGCGAGAAGAACTGCCCCGTCACCGACCAGCGGCGTGCCAGGTCCCACGTCAGCCCGCCGAAGATCGCGGCGGCATTCAGGTTCGACTCCACCTTGCTGTCATCGACGATACCCAGGGCGTTGGTGTAGTTGACCTGGAAGCGCGGCATGAGTCGGGTGTAGCCACCGCCCACGTACGGGCGCAACGTTCCCCGGCTGAACGAGGCGCCAAGCGTCAGGTCGGCTCCATAGACCGCCGGCATGAAGGAATCGTCGGATGGGGTGCCCTGGTAGCAGTAGTTCGCCGGGTCCTGCACATCCGCCTCATCACAGGTGAACGACCCATGCACGCTGCCGAACGCGGCATTGAGGCTGAAGTTCGCAACGAGAACTCCACCCAGCGGTGAGGACGACCAGTCGGCGCCCAAGCCGAGGATATTCGCCTGGATCCCCGATACCGGGATGGGCGGAACCCAGCCAGCCTCGGCGGCAAAGCCACTGCCAAGACCGACACGAATCCTGGGCTGCGCCGCCACGACGAGCGCGTTGGTGTTGGCAAGTGTCTGCCCCGAAAAGCAGGTGACCGGCGTGTTTTCGTAATCGCTTACCTCCGGCACCGTGAGCACACCGAGCCCGAGCTCGACGCGGCCCGCGGGCATTCGTGCGGGGCCGCGCGTCGGGGTGAAGGCAATGGCAACCGACTTGGTGCCCATTGTCTGCGCCTCGGGCGAACCCGCCGGTGCGACGCAGGGAGTCTGCGCCGTGAGCGGCGCCGCACCGAGCACCGCGAGCAGCGCCACGAGGTGTTTCATTGGTGTGGTCGCGTGCGCGCTAGTTGACCGTCACGGTGCCGGACATGCCGTTGACGGTACCGGGCGATGGATTGGCGCCATGCGCGCTGCAGAAGAACTTGAACGTGCCCGCCGCGGGGAACGTGACGTTGAAGCTCTGCGGCGCATCGAGCAGGGCCGGCAGGCCGGGACTGGCCGGCAGTGCTGACGCGTTGCCGACGTCGGGGCTCACGTTGTGGTTCGTGGCACCGCTGGCCCACACGAAGTGCACCGACTGGCCGGCACTGATGGTGATGGTGACGGGAGAGAACACCAGTGCGCCGCCGGGGGCGACCGTGATCGTCGGGACGACCGGCGACGTCGCCGTGAACGTCACGGGAGATCCGGTGGCACCGGCGAGCGATGCGGTCGCCGTCTGGGCGCCGCCACCCGCACCGAGCGTCCACGTCGCCGTGGCGATGCCGCCCGCATCGGTGACACCACTTGGCGTGAGGGTTCCCCCGTTCGCGGTGGCCCACGTTACCGTGACCCCGGACTGCGCTGCGCCGGCGTCCGTGACTACCACCCGAAGTGGGTTCGCGAGCGCGACGCCGGCAGTGCCGGTCTGCGCATCGCCACTGTTGGTCGCGGTCTTCGCGATCGCCTGCGTGCTGGGCGCGCCACCGTTGTCACTGCTGCAGGCACCGAGTGCTGCTGCGAGGAGAAGGCCAGCGAGGGCCGGGGAAGTTCGCGACATGAATCAGCCTCATGCAGAAGTGAAGATGGAAGGCGAGACGGCTTGATCGTGCAAGAGCGGTACACGCGAAATCTTCCTCGCGGCCAGCCACTTGCCCTGCTGCAAGACGTCGCGCACGGGGCGAATCGCACACCCGTTCGCGGATCGCCCAACTCAGCGCGGTGGCCCTGTCTCCGCTGGCAGATCATCTCGCTGTCCCCATTCAGTCCAGGAACCATCGTACAGCGCCGCGTCTGTGACCCCGAGCACATGCAGCGCGAAGATCAGGCTGCATGCGCTGACACCTGATCCGCACGACGCAATCACCGGGCGATCGACATCAATACCTGCTGCTTTCGCCATATTGCGCAATTCCGCAGCACTACGGAGGAGCCCCCGGCCGTCGACGAGATTCGCATACGGGAGGCTCCTGCTCCCGGGTATATGTCCGCCACGGACACCGGGGCGCGGCTCGGGTTCGGTGCCCTCGAACCGGCCGCGCGATCGCATGTCCACGACCTGTGCGGCACCCTGCCGCTGTGCCTCGAGCACCTGGGTCGCGCTCCGGACCATGGCGGGACGCAAGCGCGCGTCGAACGCGCCGCGCGCGGCCGTGACCGCGTCGCCAGGCTCAATGGGCCCGCCTGCGGCCTTCCATGCGCCGAATCCACCATCGAGCAGCGACACCGCATCGTGACCGAACACGCGGAACATCCACCACACGCGCGGCGCACTGAAATTGGTGCCCGAAGCGTCGTACACGACGACGTGGTCCGTGCTCGAGATGCCCAGCCGAGACACGACATCGGCGAACTGCGCGGCGGGCGGGAGGGTGTGGGGCAGCGGCGAGGCGGGATCGCTCGCCTCGTCGATGCTGAAGAGGTGCGCGCCGGGAATGTGACCCTCGCGGAACTCGCGGCGCGGGTCGCGGTTCATGCCGGACAGGTACCAGGACGCGTCGAGGACGCGGAGGCCGTGGTCGTGCAGGTGGTCCAGCAGCCAGCGAGCCGGGATCACAGGAGGGATTGTCATGGCTGGAAGGTAGCGGTGGTTTGACCGCATGATTCGGGTAGCCCGGCGCGGCGGAGTTCGCTAACGTCTGCTCCATGCAACGCGCCCTCGATCCCCGTGCAGCCTGGCGGGCAGTGGAAGCCCGGGATGCCCGCTCCGACGGCCGGTTCGTCTATGCGGTGCGGTCGACCGGCATCTACTGTCGGCCCAGCTGTCCGTCGCGGCGGCCGCGGCGTGACCGGGTGGAGTTCTTCGCCGCTCCCCGCGACGCAGAGCAGGGCGGGTTCCGCCCCTGCCGTCGCTGCCGGCCGGAACGCAACGAGGCGACGCTCGCCGAGCGCGCGCGCGCCGTCATCGATGCGAGCGGCGGCACCAACGTGCCGCTCGCACGACTGGCCTCTGAACTGGGCGTAAGTCCGGCCCATCTCCAGCGCACCTTCTCACGCACGCAGGGGATGAGCCCGCGAGCGTATGCCGAGCGGGTGCGTGGTGAGCGGATGCGGCGGTCCCTGCGCGAGGGACGGCAGGTGAGCAGTGCCACGTACGATGCAGGCTTCAACTCGAGCAGCCGGGCGTACGCCGCATCGGCGCGCACGCTCGGCATGACACCAGGGAGCTATCGCAGGGGAGGTGCAGGCATGGAAATCCAGTACACGCTCATCGGGTCTTCGCTCGGCCGCCTGCTGGTGGCCCGCACCGATCGCGGCATTTGCGCCGTCTATCCCGGTGACACCGATGCGGCCCTCGAGCGCCAGCTTGCGGTGGAGTTCCCCCACGCCGAGCGTCACAAGCTGTCGACAGTATTCCCCGAGGCGCGCCAGGTGCGCGACGCGCTCGACAAGGGCGCCGAGGCGCTGCCGCCCTTTGACGTGAACGGCACCGACTTCCAGCGACTGGTGTGGGCGGCCCTGGCACGGATTCCGGCAGGCCAGACGCGCACCTACGGCGAGGTCGCGAAGTCGATCGGGCGGGAGGGCTCCGCGCGGGCGGTGGCGCGGGCCTGTGCCACGAATAACGTGGCGGTGCTGGTGCCGTGCCACCGGGTCATTCGGGGCGATGGGGGCATGGGGGGATATCGCTGGGGCATTGGGCGCAAGCAGGCCCTGCTGGCGCGGGAAGGCGGCGCGGCCTGAGGTCTTGAACTGACTACAGGGCAATGGCTTAGGACGTTCCGCTCCGGCACGTCCTGGCATTACCAGACCTTCACACCATCACCTATTGACCCTTTAGCTGGCAGCCCGTACGCTACAGGCAGGAGGATACCATGCTCACATTCCTGCTTGCCGCCTCGTTGATCGCCACCGATCCGCCGGCGCCTGTTTCCATCACGCTCAGCCAGGACGGACGCTACCTGCCCGGCTCAGGGGTACAGGTCACCGTCCAGCCCGGTGCCGATGGCTATCTGCTGGTCCTCAATGCCGACCCCGATGGTCGCGTGCGGGTGCTCTTTCCGCTCGACCCGACTGATGATGCGTTCGTGAGGGGCGGCAGGAAGTACCAACTCGAAAGTCGCGGCGGCAGGAACACCGCGTTCGTGGTGGACTGGGCCAGCGGCAGCGGAACCGTCTTCGCAGCCCTCTCCAAGGATCCGCTGCAGCCCGGCGAGTTCGCACTCAACGGCCACTGGGACTATCGCAACCTGAAGCTCGACAGCGACGACGACGAGTTGGCGCTGCGTGCGCTCGCGGAGCGCATCGCGCCCGGAGGCGTGCAGTACGACTTCGCCCCGTACTTCATCGCGTCCGCGAGTGATGCCATCGTTGCCGGCGACGCGACGGTGGTGGTATACGGATCAGGCAGCGGGTGCTGGGACTGCGGCTACTGGGGTGTCGGCTACGGTGGATGGGGCTGGGGTGTAAGCGTGGGATGGGGCTGGGGCAGCCCGTGGTGGGGTTATTACCCGTGGTACCCGTACTATGGCGGCTACTATGGCGGTTACTACCCGGGCTATTACCCGGGCTACTACCCGGGCTATCCAGGGTACCCCGGCTACCCGGGATATCCCGGCTATGGCGGCCAGTTGACTCCGTATCGCGAGCGCACGCTGACCCGCACCTGGAATGGCCAGCCACATCCTGGCACGACGCAGGCAGCGCCGGGAGGCGTCGGCGTGCAGGGCACGCTCGCGGGCGCGCCGAACTCGCCGGGTGGCGGATACCGGAACCGCAGCGAGACCGTTGGGGTGCAGGGCGGACTCGCGAGTACGGCGTCGACGCGTCGGCAGGCGGCGGGAATGACGTCTACCTCGCGCAGCGCCGCAACGGGAAGCGCATCACGGCGACTCGAGAGCGGCCAGATGGCAGCGGCCAGGAACGCGTACCGGCCGGCGCCAGCGCGCGGTGAGCGGAGCGCCGGTGCGCAGGCCTATGCAGCTCGGCGGCAGACCAGCGCGCAAGGGTATCGCGTTCCGCTGCGCGGAAACGCCGCGGGTGCCGCGTCCGCAGACGTTGCGCGCCGATCCGGTGGCGCGGCGGTAGGCGGCAACGCGAACCGCGCCGGCGTTTCCGGCTCGCGCGCGTACGGCGGCAGCCGTAGCGGTGGCGGCAGCGTCGGGCGGACTTCGCCGAGCTACGGCAACCGCGCCCCGAGTGCCTCGGGCGGCAGCCGCGGGTACAGCGGGTCGCGCGGCGCAGCGGGCGGCGGCATGTCGCGAGGGGGCGGCGGTGGTGGTGGTTCACGCGGGTTCAGCGGTGGTGGTGGCGGAGGTGGCGGAGGGCGGCGGAGGTAGAGCTGAAATCCGGGGGCGGACCAGGTGGTCCGCCCTCCTGCTTTGTGAACTGGCTTGGTCAGGGGAAGTCGGGCCGCCAGGGACCTCGGAGTAGATTCCACCATGCCCACGCTCGACACGCTCATCACCCGCTTCCGCGGCGCCGACCGCAACACGCGGCTTGAGACACTGCTCGACTACTCGCGGAAGCTCCCGCCACTTCCGCCAGAGTACGAGGCACTCAAGGCGCAGGGAAAGAATCTCGTTCCCGAATGCCAGACGCCGGTGTACCTGTGGATCACGGTGGACGCCGGAAGGGTGCGACTACATGCCGACGTGCCCCGTGAGTCGCCCACGGTGCGGGGCTTCGTCGCCTTGCTGCTCAAGGCGCTCGACGGCGCGTCGCCAGCCGAGATTGCCGCAGTGCCGAATGACCTGCTCGACCAGTTGCAGCTGACCGAGACTCTGGGGATGACACGCACCCAGGGACTGACCTCCATCCTCGGGCGTATCAAGCGCTCGGTGGCAAACCCCTCCTTGCAGGACGCCAGCCCCTGAAGCTGATGTGGTACTGTCAACAGTTCCGTTGCTTCCTCTCAGCGCGCAAACACTTGCACTTGCGGCACCAGCCCGGCAATGTGCCGTGCCATAACTACATATTCGCCAGCGTTTTAAGGTGCACTGCAGCGATATCTGAAACGCCCAGCTACAGGGACTGCAATCCGGCGCGCTAGATGCATATGAGCATGAAGAGTTCAAGCTCTATACATCAACCACCGAGTGGCTGGACATGTACCGAATCCGCCGGGAATCAGGCGAGGAAGTCACCTTCGGCTCCGTCGACGAGTTCGGCGCGGCAGTCGCGGCTGGAGTGGTGACAGCCAAGGCCGAGATCTTCCACGCCCGCGCCGAGAAGTGGCTGCCGATCGCGTCGCACCCGCACTTCAAGTTGGCGCACGACCGGGTCGCCGGTGCCGCGGCGCCGAAGCCGCCGACGCGGACTCCGGGGCTCACTGCATCGGGACAGCGGCCCGCCCTCGGCGTCTCGGGTCAGCACCCGGCAGTCGGCGCGTCGGGTCAGCGTTCAGCGACAACCACACCGCAGGCCAGCGCACCGGGTGCGCCGGCAACGGCCAGCACCACGGCACCCCGCGCACCGCAGCTGCGCGCAGTGCGGCCCGAAGCGACGTCGGCTGCCGCGCCCACCCTTCCAGCCGACTCCTCCGTAGCCAACAAGCCCTCCCCGCGCTGGAACAGCGCGCAGCGGCCCGCCAGCAGGGCGGTGGCGCCGATGCCGTCGGCACCTGCTGCACCGCCATCGAGTGACTTGCGCCTGGTGCGCAAGGACGCGTTGCTGAGTAGCGCCGCCACCGCGCCGGTTCTGCCCGAGTTTGAGCTCCTGCCCCCGCCCGAGCCCGCTATCATCGAGCCGGTCGCTGCCTCGCCGGTCGTGGCCCAACCGGTTACATCCGGGCCAGTCGTGGTCGAGCCGGTTGCTGCTGCGCCAGCCGTGGTCGAGCCGGTCGCGGTCGAGCCGGTGATCACGGAAGCGGTGACGGTTGAGCCGACGGTTGAGACGGTGGTGGAGCGCTCGCCCGCCGCGGTGGAACTCGTATCCCACGAGGAGAAGCCGGCCGCCGCGCGTGGCGACGTCGAGATCATCAATCCCGACCGCACCATGCCGGTCGTGTCCGACCGTGAGATCCCGGCTCTCGAGATCCCGGCGCCGATTCGCGACTTCGCCCCGGATGACGCGGCCGCCGAGCCGGTGGCCAGTTCCCGCTCGAAGACGCCGCTATTCGTCGGCCTGGGCCTCGTGGCCGCGCTAGCGGCGGTGATCGGGTTCTTCGTCCTGAAACCGTCAGGTGCCGCGCCGACCGCCCCGGGCAAGCGCGCAGCGAGCCCGGCACAAGTCGAGGCCACCAGCGCCCCCGTCGGGGCGCAGCCGGCGCCGAGCAGCCCTGGTGCGACCGTCACCAAGCCGCCCACCGGCGCCTCGACCGGACTCGGTGGTGACGTGCAGCCCCGCAAGCCCCGGAAACAGTCGGATGGCGCCGAGACGGCGTCCAAGGCGACTATTGGCGATGGCCTCGAACCGCCGCCGGAGGCAGTGCTCCCGGCGGCGCCGAAGCTGGGTAAGATCGGCGACGCGGCAGCCCTGCCGACCGTAGAACCGGGCACGACCCTGAAGATGCAGGACCGCGCCAACGCCCTGGAGCGTCAGCGCCGGCTGATCGATTCGAGCATGCGGAGCCAGGAAGACTCGAAATAGGCGCGCTACACCACCCGGCCGGACAGCACCTCAGCCGACCATACCAGCCTCACGCCGCGGCGCTCCCAGTCACTGAGGAGCGCCGCAGTGTTCTGGGGACTGATGGCGCGGGTGGCATCGGTAACGAGGTGAATGCGCGCCTTCGGCCGGTGCCGGAGCAGTCCCTCGATCGCATAGCGATTGCACACGTCGAGCGCCACGCCGTAGAGCACGATGTCCGATGGATCGAGCAGGTCGAGCAGCGGCAGCACGTGAGGGTTGGTGAAGACGTCGAACCAGTGCTTGTGCAGCAGGATGTCGCCGCGATGCGCTCGCACGCCGGGCGGCAGCGGCTCATCGGGTTCGATGACCAACGGGTCGCGCAGGGTGGTCTCGGGGATTCTCCGCTGGCCGGGTGTGCCGCGCATGCAGTGCTCGGGAAACGACTCGGCGAAGTCCGGCGTGTCGCTCAGCTCGCGGTGACCGGGCACATGATCGTCGGCACTCGCCACGATGCGGATGCCCCGATCGTGGGCATACGCCGTGAGGGCGCCGAGGGCGGGGATGATCGCCTCGCTGTCACCGACGTAGAGCTTGCCGGTGGCACGCATGAAGTCGTGCTGGGTGTCGACGTCCCAGAAGATCGAGTTGTCAGTCATCAGTCATCGGTCGTCAGTACGTGGGCATCTGACAGCTGCCGACTGCCTGCCGACCGACAACCGTCGACCGACGACCCCAGCCACACCTCACGTCACCCTTTCCAGTCGCGAATTCGGCCGGTACCCCCGCCCCACCTTGGCGCAGGGCTTTCCATCGAGCAACACCACGTCGGCGGTGAAGTCGAAGCGCCCCTCGAAGAGAGACGAACCGACGCCGTAGGCATCCACCGGCACGGCGAGGCGCTCGAACTCGCGGATCTTGTCCACGGTGAACCCGCCCGACACCACGATCCGCACGTGCCCGAACCCACGCCTGTCGAGCGCGGCGCGCACGTTTTCCACCAGCCGAGGGTTGACTCCCGTCGGGCGGAAGCGGCCCATCTCCTCGAACAGGGACCGGTCCACCAGCATCTCACTGGTGTCGATCCGGACGCCGTACAAGCGATTTCCCATGGCCTCAGCCACCTCGAGCGCGGTGCGCACACAATCGTTCTCGAAATCGACCAGCGTCACCAGGCGCACCGATGGGGGCATGTATTCCGCGAACTTCCGCGTGGCGCGCACAGTGTCGCCGGCGTAGGCGGCAATGAGTGCGTGCGGTACGGTGCCGACTCCCTCGCTGCCCCACCAGCTGGCCTGCGCATCCGTCGACACGCCGATGGCACCGGCAATGTGCGCGGCGTAGCCGTCGCCGGTCTGTACCAGCCAGTGATCGTGCCGCGCGGGGAAGAACATCACTTCCTTGGGCGCCGCCGCCTCCACCACCTGGCGGGTGTTGGTGCCCACCTTGGTGCGGCGCGCCAGCACGCCGAGGTAGAGGGTTTCCAGGTGGGCGAAGGTGTCGTACGGTCCCTCGATCAGCAGTACCGTCTCCCACGGTTCGATGGCATCGCCGTCGTACAGTGCCTGAACGCTGAGTTCGGGCCAGCGGTCAGAGCAGAGCTTGAGGATCGCAATGGCCTCGTCGATACCGCCCAGGAAGGCGTGTTGCTTGCCGAAGACCTGCATGGTGACGTGCGGCCGGTCGCCGTCGGCGAGCAGTATCTCGCGGGTACGGACGAAGTACTTGTCGGAGTAGTACCCGGCCCGCATCCGTTCGACGGGGAGGTTGAAGATCGCAGGATCGAGCCGCGGGCGATGTGGTGCCGTCATGCGACCTCAGGTTGTGGGCGAGTCGCCGAACTGGATCCGCTTCCGCGCCTTCAGCATCCGGCTCAAGGTGGCGCCGCGGCGCGTGCCCGCATACAGCTCCACGAGCCGGCTCAGCTCCGCCATGGCGCGTCCAGGTTCTGCGAGCTGGTGCTCATAGAGGTTCATGAGGGCCAACCCGACGCGAAGGTCCTCGTCCCGTGAAAGAGGGCCGCCGGTGCGGAGCCCGGTCAACTCGAGCGCCGCGCCCGCGGGGTTGCCCATCGGTCCGGCGAAGAGCGCGGCCCGGCGCATAGTGGCCGCGACCCGCTCACGCGGCTCCTCGGCCCGCTGTCGGTACTCCTCGGCGGCGAGCGCGTAGTGTCCGCCGGCCACCAGCGCCTCGATGCTGGAGTAGTCCGGGCTCCGGCGCACCCCGAATCCCTGCAGCGCCCGGGAGGCACCCTCGATGAGCGGGGTCAGCAGGCCATCCACCACTCCCACGGTGAAGCCGTACACGCCCCACAGGCCGAGCACGAGCTTGAGGAACCGGGTGTCGTCCGCGGCCAGCCAGAACGCGACCGCCACGATGGTGCCGAACGCCAGGAGGAAGCCGGCAGCCAGGCGGACCAGCACCAGCGGGTCCTCGAGGGAGACCCGCATCCGGTCGAGCGTGCGTTCCAGCATGGGAGGAGGTGTCAAGCGACCGAACTTAAGACGCGCAGGAAGACGGCGGCAAGTTGACAGGGCGTGGCGTGCTCCCTAAATCCCGTGGTCGCCAGCCGCATTCTCTTCCCGAATCAGGACTGTTCCGCGTGACCGATCGCCCCGACCGACGTTCGTTCCTCGGTTCTGCCGGCAGCCTGGCCGCCGTGCTCGCCCTGCCCCGGGTGCGAGAGGTGGCCGCCATGCAGGCACCCGCCATCCGGCGTGCCCCCCCGGCCCAGCCGGCGGCCATCAGCTCGGCCAACAGCCTGGCTCCGGTAACGCGCACTGCCGAACTGGTGCTGCAGGGCACGGACACCCTCGACGCGGCCGTGGAAGGGGTGAAGATCCAGGAACTCGACCCGAAGGACGACTCGGTGGGATACGGCGGGCTGCCCAACGCCGATGGCGTGGTGCAACTCGATTGTTCGTGCATGCACGGCCCGACCAGGCGGGCGGGGGCAGTTGGTGCACTGGAGGGGATCAAGACGCCGAGCGAGGTGGCGCGACTGGTGTTGAAGTACACCAACCACATCCTGCTGGTGGGCGAGGGCGCCAGGCGATTCGCGCTGTCGTACGGCTTCAAGGAGGAGGACCTGCTCACCCCGGAGTCACGGCAGAAGTGGCTGGTATGGCGGGCCAACCGCGGGCCGGATGACGACTGGCTGCAGGTGCCCGACAAGGAGCCGATGGTGGTGCGCCCCACCGGTACCATCAACCTCAACGTGGTGAGCCCGTCAGGCGACATTTCGTCGATCACCACCACGAGCGGGCTGGCGTGGAAGCTCCCCGGTCGGGTGGGTGATTCCGCGATCGCAGGCGCCGGCCAGTACACCGACAACGAGATAGGCGCCGCCGGCTCCACTGGTCGGGGAGAGTCGAACATCATGGTGTGCGGCGGATTCCTCACGGTGGAGGCGATGCGGCGCGGGCTCAAGCCGACCGACGCCTGCCTCGAGACACTGCGCCGGGCCGTGGCCATGTCGCCGGCCCGGCTGGTGGACGAGAAGGGTCGCCCGAAGTTCGGCCTGACTTTCTACGCGGTAAACAAGCGGGGTGAATTCGGCGCGGCGTCCATGTTTCCGGGCAGGTACGCGGTGCACGACGGCAAGGACGCGCGCTTCGTGGATACCGCGTACCTGTACGAGAGGACCAAGTGAGGCGGCATGCGGCAGGAGGCGGTCGGCAGTCAGCAGTCGGTCGACAGGCAGCAGGCTGGTTGGTGCTGGTCGCGGGAGTGCTGCTTGGTGCGAGTCCGGTCCACGCGCAGGGGATCTCCGCCAGGAAGACCTACCCGGGGCAATGGCTCACGAGTTACTACCCGTTTGTCGCCACGCTGCCCAACAACGGTCCGAGCTTCGAACTGCGGGCCCAGCACTGGCAGATGGCTCCCTACGAGTCGCGCGTCACCGCCGGGATCCTCTTCAGCGGACGCGCGGCGTGGGCGCCGTGGGGTGGCAGCTGGCTGGTGGACGTCGGCATGAACGCGCCGCTGTTGAGCCCGGGATGGCGGCTCATGGCCGACATCCGCGCCGGCACCGAGACGCGCTACGGATACTACGGGCTGGGCAATACCACCGGTATCGATCCCGACGCCACCAGGGACACCGAGCCGTACCTCTACCGGGTGGAGCGTGGACTGTACGCCGCCACGGTGGACCTGACCCGCAGGATCGTGGGGCCCCTCGGCGTCTCCGTGATGCTCAACGGCGCCATCGCCGACTACACGTCACTCTCGCCGTCCTCACTGTTCGAGCTGGGATTCGGGCCGGAACTCAAGCAGACCGAGGGCTCGGTAACGGGCGCGCTGGTATTCGACCTGCGCGACAACGAGTACGACACGCGGAAAGGGCTGGTGGTGGAGGCCGGTGGGCAATACGGCGGCTCGGAGCGGAACTACTCACGCTGGTACGGCATCGCACGGGGGTGGTTCCCGGCCACAAAGAGCACCGTGCTCGCCGCTCGCGTGTTTGCCACCAACATCGGCGGCACGCCGACCCTGCTCTCACAGGAAGTGGTGCCGGGCTGGGAGTCACCCTATGCCACGCTCGGCGGTGAGGACTCGCACCGGGCGCTTCCCTACGGCCGCCTTACGGGATCGGGACTGATCGGCACCAACGTCGAGGTCCGGCAGGACATCATCGCAAAGGGTGAATACGGCGCGCTCGGCATCGTGCTGTTCATGGACGCGGGCCGCTCGTTCCTGAATGACTTCCAGGTGACGCTCGACGACTGGACGGTGGGTGGCGGCGGCGGGCTCGTTCTGCGGATCCTGCGGGGCAACGTGTTCATCCTGACCTACGGCATCTCGAAGAACGAGAGCCACGTGGGGTTCAGGACGGGATGGATGTTCTGAACTGGGGTGAACGGCAAAGGGTAAACGGTGAACGGAACGGTTGTTCCCGTTTAACCGTTCACCGTTTGCCGTTTACACTGTTCAACACCTCTCTCACCGTCGTCTCACCCCTGTCCCTCGCGTACCACTTCCGCTGTTCCCTGAGTCTTTCGACCTTCGGCAGCACGTCCTTGTTGGCCATGACCCACGCTTGAAGCTCGGACGGGCGCGGGCCCCAGCGACCGACCTCCGCGAAGTTCTCGTCGAGGACCAGCACGACGGGAATCGCGCGCGCGCCGTGGGTGAGGTAGCGGTCCATGATCGCGGGGTTCGCGTCGCGGAGAATGACGCGCAGGTCCACGCCCGGCACCGACTCAGCGACGCGCGCGAGGAACGGGATGGTATTGGAGGTGTCCATGCACCAGTCCTCGGTGATGGCGAGGAGGTGCAACCGGCGACCACCGACCAGGTCCACGGCCCACTCGGGCGACCGCGCGTGGCGATAGATACCCTCCCAGAGCGCGCGATGCTCTGGCCGGGCCTGTGCCACGAACTGCTCGAAGGTGAGCGCGCCCTCCCAGATCCCCTCGAAGTCGAGCGGGCCCGCCCCGGTTACGACGTCCTGCACACTGCTCTCCATGGCACTTACAACTCCTGAATGACCACGCCACGCGCCGCGAGCCCGGCCACGTAGTCAGCAAACGGAATGGCTTCGTCGGGGGTGTGCACGCCCTTGAGCGTCACCCGCCCGTCGGCCTGCATCTGCCCCGTGAGTGACAGCGAGTAAGCCGTCGCCCGCATCATAGCCGAGATACCATGAACTGCGTCGTAATAATCGATGAGGCGGAACGTAACTTCGGACTTCTTGCCGTCCTTGATACCCGACACCTTCACCAGGAGTGCCACGAGGTCCTGGCCCTCAGGCTTGTGCAGCTTGGGATGCACCGCCGCGATGAACACGTCCCGGGGCACCACCTGCTGACCCTTCACGGTAATGGGAGAATTGTTGAGCAGGCCCAGTTCCCGGATAGGGCGCATGACGGCGACGTGGCCGGGATAGCGGAGGGTCTTGTACTCCATGATCTCCACCTGCCCCTCGTACTTGAACGGCAGGGTGCTGATGCCGCCCGCAGTGTGAAACGCTTCCAGCGGGCCCACCGGCGAGGGGAACTCGATCGTTTCCATCTCGCTCAACGCGTCCACCTGCGCGGGCTTGCCACCGCGCAGCACCCAGGAGGGCGTGGTGTAGTAGTCGAGCGCGCCCTCGAGCGAGTAGACGATCTGGTAGTTGAGCGGGGGCTCCGGGTGCTGCGGCAGTCCGCCGACGTAGATCTTGACCCGCTCCGTCTTGTCCAGCCGCCGAATGCCCTCGGCGGCCAGGATGGCGACCATGCCCGGTGCCAGGCCGCAGTCGGGGATGATCGAGAGGCCCTTCGCCAATGCCGCGCCATCGAGCTTCTTCTGCTCGAAGACGATCTCGGTGTTGCCGCCCAGGTCGCTGAAGTGGCAGCCACACTCCACGGCGAGCGCTGCCATGGGGCCGTTGAAGTAGTACGGCAGGGCGCTCATGACGGCATCGTGGCCGGTCATGACCTGGCGCACTGCGGCGTGGTCGGAGACATCGAGTTGCTGCAGGACGAGCCTCTCGCTGCGCGCGCGTTCGAGGAACGGCGGGAGCCGATCGATCTTCAGGTCGGCGAGGGTTACGCGGCTGACGCCTTTGCTGTAAAGGAGATCGTATGCGCACGCCGATCCCTGCAATCCCGCCCCGAGCACGAGCATCTTCATTCGGTACCCAGCCTATGCATAAGGTCCTGAAATAGCTGCACTTACAGAAGCCCCGGAAGATAGCCGGGAGGGCGGCTTGCCTCAACACCACGGCTATCGGTGAGTGAGGGCTCAGCCTCGGACCGCGTTACATTACCAGCATGAACGCCCCCACCACCCCACCACGCAAACGCGACGGCGAGGCCACACGCCAGCGGCTGCTGCGGGCGGCACTCGACCTGTATACGACGGTTGGATTCCGGGGCACGACGACCCCGGCAATCGCCTCACGGGCGGGCGTGGCGGAGGGGACGATCTACCGGCACTTCACCAGCAAGGAGCACCTGCTCAACGAGGTGTACCGGAGCGCGCAGAAATGGGCGACCGGGCTCCTCAAGGAGATCGAGGAGCAGGAGAAGGCCGCTCGCGCCTCGGAACGGCTGCAGCGGGTAGCTCGACGGTTCCTCGAGGCGGCGGAGCGGGATCCCGCGGCGCTCCGGATGCTGCTCTACAATCCGGCCGAGAAGAGCCTGGACGACAAGAGCCGCGAGGCGGCCCGCGAGTTCCGGGATGGGCTGCAGCAGATGGTGGCGAGTGGAAAGTCGGATGGACTGGTGCGGCCAGGGCCGGCCGATCTCTGGGCATCGGCGTGGCTCTCGCTCATTGCGCTTGCTGCCGAAAAGGTGGCGAGCCGGGAATGGCCGCCGGACCACCCGCACCTGCAGCTGCTCATCGACTCCGCCTGGGATGCCGTCTCGGCCAAGCCGATCGCTCCGGACACGGCGGCGGTACCCTCAGCGTAGGCCGCAACGGGCCTAGCGTGCGGCTTCGCGCCGACCAGTGAACACCGTGAGGTCGCGCGGATTGACCAGCGACCCGCGCCAGCGGACGATCCGTTCTCGCCCCGGACCCACGGGCCGCACCACCAGTTCCCCATTCAGTTGATAGCCCAGCGAGTCATCACCCCAGCGAACCGGATTCGTGGCGCCCGCCGCGAGCGTAGCCGGCGACCCCGAGTCGGGATAGACGCAGAGCGCCGCCGCTCCATCGCAGGGTGCCACGCGGGCGAACGCCGGTGATCCCACCCATACGCTGAACGCCTGTTCCGCCGCGCGCAGATCAGCGGGCGACATTTCCGCCGGCGCGGGTGGAGAGGGCGGCGCGTTGAGGCGGAGGATCGTGCGCGTAGTGCGCACGACGAGCGCGCGCCCACCCTCGGTCCAGGCGAGCGCGAGCGGTGCGCCGGAGCTGTCGGGGAGCCCCAGCTCGCGCTCCGACCCGTTGAGCAGGTTCATGAGCCAGATGCGGGTGCGGGCGGTGTCGGACTGCTCGCGCGAGCGGAGGAACGCGATCACCTCGCCCGTGGGCGAGAGCCGGGGCGACCACTCGGCCGGGAGCGAGAAGGTAAGCTGCACCGGGTCGGATCCTTCCGGGCTCATGGCCCAGAGGTCGCCGCGGCCGTCGGGGGCATCCGCGACCAGCACCACGTAGGCGTCGCGACCGACCTCGAACTTGTGCCGCAGCGGCGGGAGCCCGGTGCAGGCCGCGAGTGCCAGGCCAAGCAGTGCCGTGCTACGGTGCACGTTCGACCTTGGCCTGCAGCAGCCACTTGTCGTTCGGGTCGACGACTACCGCCTCCGGGGCGCGTGACTCCGGCACCCTGACCCGGGTGGTGGCTCCGCTCGCATCGACCGTAACCAGCTTGCCGCCCACGTCGATCTCCAGCGCCGGAAGGCGCCGAAGGCCCCACCCCGGCGGCTGGACCTGCAGGATTTCCAGGTCGACCGCATTCCCGTTCCGGGTCCAGCGCACGGTGAGCATCGGGTAACCGGGCAGCATCAGCGCCTGCGTAAAGAACCAGTCGAGGTCCTGCCCCGATACCTCCTGCATCACCTCTTCGAAGTCGGACGACAGCGCAATGCCGTTACGGTAGCGACGGTAGTAGAGCTGAAGGCCGGCAAAGAAGGCCGAATCACCCACGATGTTGCGCAGCTCGTTCAGGACCCAGGCGCCCTTTGGATAGTTGTTGGTGCTCAAGAGCCCCATGAGATCGGTAGCCGTCGTGTCGACGATGGGCGTCTCCGTGACGGGGTTCTTCACGAACACGCCGTCCTTGCCCTTCTTCCCGAAGACAGCGTCGGCGTGCTGCCGCATCTTGGCCCGGAAGGCGCTGTCGCCGTGCACGTGGCCGAGCCAGAGAGCCGCGAGGTAGGTGGCAAACCCTTCCGACAGCCAGAGGTGATGCCAGTCGGCCTCGGTGACGGCGTCGCCGAACCACTGATGGGCCGTCTCGTGCGCGATGATCTCCTCGCCGACTTGCTTCGCCGGGTAGAGCTGGGCGGCGTAGAAGATGGCGGTGGCGTTCTCCATGCCCCCGAACCGGGTGCTGGTCTCGACGTGCGCCAGGCTGGGATAGGGGAACGGCCCGACCATCTGGCTGAAGTACTCGACGATGGCCGGCGCCACGCTGAACGCCTGCGCGGCGTAGGCCGAATCCTTCGGATAGGACCACGCGGTCTGGGGGACGCAGGGTGCCGTGCACGACGCGGGCGTGAGTGCGGTTACCGCCATGCGCGCGGCGCCGAACACGAAATTCGACGGTGGAATGCGGGTCTCCAGCCGGTACTGCCAGGCCGCACGGTTCCGGGCCAGCGTATCCACCTTCACCAGCGTCCCGTTGGCGATGACCTCGAGGTCGAACGGTACCTCCACGCGGAAGTTCACTTCCGCCTTGTCGGAGGGATGATCCTGCACCGGCAGCCAGAGGTGGGCCCGGTCGGGCCAGTTGTCGGCGAAGAAGGTGCGGTTGCCGCTCGAATCGGTGCGCACCACGAGCCCGTCCCGCGCCACGCCATGGTACCTGATGCGGGTACGGAGGGTGTCTCCCGCCTGCTTGTCGTGCGGGATGTACACGATGTTGTCCTCGCGGCCGTAGGCGGTGCGATGCACCCGGGTGTTTTCCCGGCCGTCGATGAGCACGCGCACCACGCGCATGGCGGAATCGAGCGGAACGACCACGGGCGCGTCCGACCCCAGCACCCAGACGGTCTCCACCTCGCCCACGATGTGGGACCCGGTGTCGCTCACGGCGATCAGGATGTCGTAGCGGATGGCGTCGTGGACGGTCTTGACGGTATCGGCACGCGCGGCGAGCGGACCCTGCAGCGCGAACAGGAGAGCGAGGATCATTCTTCCCTGAGGCTCAGCGTGAAGTGGTAGGCGTTGATGTGCATCCCCTCCCGAAAATAGAAGCGATGCGCCCGGAAGCGGTGGACCCCGGAATCGAGGTCGAAGGAGTCGCAGTCCCTGTCGCGGGCGTACTGGATGAGCCACTGGATCAGGGTAGCCCCGCAGGCGTGCGACCGGCTGGCCTCGGTGGTGACGAGGTCGTCGACGTACAGGTTCTTGCCGCGGGCGAGGATGACGTTGATGCGGAACCCGGCCACCGCGCGGACCTCACCGTCCTTCTCCAGGGCGGCGAGGAGGTAGCCCTCCTTCTGCATCAGCCGGACCAGGCGGACGAAGGTCTCCTGGGCGAGATGCGGCCGCAGTTCCAGCATGACGGGGAAGCAGCGGGCGATTTGCTCGTCGGTCTCTGCCAGCCAGATCGCGGCGGCCGAGCCGGTCACGCCGGCACCTCGAAGTCCATGGCCAGGCGCGCTTCCCGAATGGGCAGCAGGTACGTCTTCGCCACGTCGACGTGGTGGGGGTGATCGACGTAGCGCTTCACCGCCGCCATGTCATCGACCACCACCAGCAGGGCGTGGGTGTACTCGGAGCGGCTCTCGGCGAGGTTGGGCCCGAAGGAGACGGCACGGACCTCCGGGATGCGGCCCTTCATGCCAAGGAGCGCAGACCCTGCGGCCGCCACCTGCTCCGGCGTGGTGGAGGGAGCCCAGCGAAACAGGACGACGTGATGGATCACGGGAGGAGCCAGGAGTCGGGAGTCGGGAGTTCAGAACGGATGGAAGGTACTGCCACTGCGGCCGGGCGCGAAAAGGGCGGGCACCAGGCCCGCCCGTGCTATGTAGACAACGACTTGCGTTGCGTTCGGGCCCGGAAGGCCTTGTCGGCCTGTTGGTCGATGAAATCGGCGTCGACCGGCGACGAATGGAGCCCCCACCAGATGAGCGCCACCGCCGCGACCGCTGCCATGGCCATACCCAGCGTTGCCCCGTCCATGGCATCTCCCCCTTCGGTGGTGTCGGCGTGCCGTACCGGCCGGGCGCCATCACCGGAATTCGCTGAAAGAGATATGCCACGATGAACGCGATGGTACAGCATCACTTCGCCGCGCTGGTGCACGTTTCGTCACCGCACTTGCGGCACACTCGCCATAGCACCCGCGCGGCGACGCGCTGGCGCTGTCGCGACGGCATTACCTCCCGAACAATCGCCGGAGGAAGCCTCGCTCCTCGATGCTACCGAGATCCTCCGCAAAGGCCTGCATCGTCTGGTAGCGCTGTTCAGGCTTGAGGGCGAGCGCGCGGGCGAGCACCGCCTCCGCCCGGCCCGGAAGATCCGGCCGCACCGAGCGGGCAGGGCGCGGCCTCCCGCGCAGCCGGGCCATCATCGACTCCTGCGAGGTCCGCCCGGCGAACGGCAGCTGCCCCGTGAAGAGTTCGAACGCCACCACACCCAGCGCAAAAATGTCGCTGCGTTCGTCGATCTTCTCGCCGCGCACCTGTTCCGGGCTCATGAACTCGGGCGTGCCGAGAATGACGCCGGTCTGGGTAAGGCGCACGAGCTCGGGATCAGGCTGGATCGCCTTGCCCAGCCCGAAGTCCATGACCACGGCGCGAATGCCGCCGGGCACCGTATCGTCAGGCACCAGCATGATGTTCTCGGGCTTGAGGTCGCGATGGATCACGCCCAGCTGGTGCGCGTGCTCCAGCCCATGGCAGACCTGCACCATCAGCATCACCGCCTCATCCACCGGATAGGGACCGCGCCGGGTTTCCGCATCATTCAGCGACTCGCCGCGGAGGTAGGGCATGACGAGGTAGAACAGGCCATCCGTCGCTTCGCCGACGTGGAGGATGCGGCACACATTGGGATGGTCGAATCGCTCGGCAAGCAGCGCCTCTCGCTTGAGGCGTTCGACCGAGCCCGGATCACCCGCGAGCCTGGGTGTCAGGACCTTGATCGCGACGTCGGTGCTGGTGTGCTGGTCGCGGGCCTGGTACACGTACGACATCCCGCCCTCGCCCAGGCGGCGGGTCACCCTGTAGCGGTCGTCGATGAGCTGGTTGAGTACCAGCACGGGCACGGGGGGCTCCGCCACCTGCTGCGGGGGCTCGCTCCGCGGTGCTTCGACATCGGCAAGGGGGGTACCGTCCCGGGCGCAGAATCGGGCCGGCGGATCGAACAGCGAGTGACAGCGGGGGCAGCGACGGACGCTCACACCGGCGGTCCTGAGCGCTCCCCGGCACCGGCCTCCGCGATCCGCTCGAGCGTGCGGACCGCGGCATCGACGATTTCGCGGGCAAACCCGACATCGCGCTGGTCGAGTGGCGCGTCCGACGCAGTGGTGCGGAGGAAGAACACGCCTGCGGGCTCACCCCGGAGCTCGAACCGAATCGCGATCGCTGAGCGGAGCGGCACCGGAAGTCCGTCGGCGTGCCAGGAAACCCGCACCGCCTCGTACAGTGGATCGGTGGCAACGTCTTCCACGTGTACCACGTCGCCGGTATCGAGCGCGCGGCGGAGCTCGGGATAGCGCGTCAGGTCCACCGGCAGCGACTGGATCGACGGGTCCTCATAGGCGGCGACGACAGTGCCCTGTGCGTCGCCCGGTTTGGCCAGGATGATGGAGCAGCGCGGAATGCGGAGGCCCTGGGCCACTCGTCGCACCAGGAGCTGGAAGATCTCGGCCGCCGTGAGGCCGGTGGTGACGTCGGCCATCACGTTGGCCGGGGTGCGCAATTCTCTCTCCGCCGCCTCGTCCTTCACCTCGTGGCGGGCGCGCAGCTGCGCCTTCACCCGGGCCACGAGTTCATGCACCCGGAACGGTTTGACGATGAAGTCCTGGGGGCCCGCCTCGAGGACGCGGTACACATCGGCATCGGGAGGGCGCGAGGAAAGGAGCAGCAGGCCCGGCGCGGGGGCGGGCGCCGCCGCGCGGAGCCGGGCCACCCCGGCGGCCGCATCCGCGCCGGCCGCCACGATGTCCACCAGCAGGAGCTCGGTCGGGCCGTCCGCGAAGGCCCCCTCCAGCTCGGTTACATCGGGGATGGCTACCACCTCGAAGCCGTGCTCCCGCAGGACACGGATGAGCGTCCGCCCGAGGGCGAGATCGGGATCGAGGATAACGAGCCGCGGTGCGGTCATCCCGCGATGAATCTTGCGAACACCGCATCGTCCACGTTGCCGCCCGAGGCGATCACGGCGACTGGGCCTTTCGGCCGGTAGCGGCCGGCGAGGAGCGCCGCCACGGAGGCCGCGCCGGAGGGCTCGACCCTGAGGCCGGCCTCTTCGTGCAGGTGCTTCACGGCGGCGCCGATGTCGGCGTCGCTCACCTGCACCGCCTCGCGCACGGCATCGCGGAACACTTCGAATGGCAGGCGGCCGACACTGGGAGGAATGAGGCCGTCAGCCACGCTGGTCGGGGCCTCGAGCGTCACCGGGGCGCCGGCGCGAAGGGCCGCGGCGGCTTTCGCAGCGTGCTCCGGCTCCACCGCGACGAGGTCGACGTCCGCACCGGTCGCCGCGATGGCGGCCGCGGCACCAGCCAGCAGCCCGCCGCCACCAACCTGCACCAGGAGCGCCCGCACGTCGGGCCACTCCTGGAGGATTTCCAGGGTGAGGGTTCCCTGCCCCGCGATCACGTCGGCGTGTTCGTAGGGCGGGATGAGCACCAGGCCCTCGCGCTCGGCGATGTCGGCACAGACCTTCACCCGTTCATGCCGCTCGACGAAGACGATTTCGGCGCCGTGGCTCTTCACGCCCGCCACCTTCACGGCGGGCGAGTCCTTGGGCATGACGATGACGGTGCGCACGCCGAAGCGCTTCCCGGCAAAGGCGACGGCCTGGGCGTGGTTTCCGCTGGAGTGCGTGACGATGCCGCGAGCCCGCACGGAGGGTTCGAGGCGGGCGATGGCAGTCCAGGCACCACGGATCTTGAAGGCGCCGATAGGCTGGAGAAATTCGGCCTTGAGCCGGACGGGCACGCCGACCCGGCGCGACAGCGCCTCGAGCGGGATCAGCGGCGTCCGGACGGCGACCCCCTCGAGCCCCAGCGCCGCGCGCCGGAGGTTCGCGAGATCCACCAGCGGCGGCCGGACCGCCGCTTCAGGCATCTCCGTCCGCCGGTACCACCGCCTCGGGCGCATCCTCGGCGCTTCCCTCTTCCTTCACCACCCGCGCCACGCCCACCACCGCGTCGCCGCCGTCCAGGTTCATCACCCGCACACCCTGCGTATTGCGGCCGATGACACGGATACCGTCCACCGGGACGCGGATGATGACGCCCTGCCGGGTGATCATCATGAGCTCGTCCTCGGGGATCACTTCCTTGAGGGCCACGATGGCGCCGGTCTTGTCGGTGACCTTGAGGGTGATGATGCCGCGGCCGCCGCGCTTCTGCACCCGGTATTCCGAGAGTTCCGAGCGCTTGCCGTAGCCCTTCTCGCTCACCACCAGCATGGTGCAGTCACGGCGGACCACCACCATGCCGATCACGGCGTCGCCCTCGTCGAGCTCGACGCCCTTCACGCCGGTAGTGGCGCGACCCATGTCGCGTACATCGCCGTGATGGAAGCGGATGCTCATGCCGCCACGGGTGGCCAGCACGATGTCGCTGTTCGCGTCGCACACCTGCACGTCGATCAGCTCGTCGCCTGCCTCGATGTTGATGGCGCGGATCCCGGTGGTGCGCACGTTGCCGTACTCGGACAGGACCGTCTTCTTCACCGTGCCGTTCCGGGTGGCGAAGATGAGGTGCTTGTCCTCGGCGAATTCGCGCACCGGCACGAGCGACGCGATGTGCTCGGTGGGCTTGATCGCGATGCAGTTGACCACCGGCTTGCCGCGCGCCGCGCGCCCGGCCTGGGGGATCTCGTGCACCTTGAGCCAGTAGACGTGGCCCTCGTTGCTGAAGAACATCAGGTAGTCGTGCGTGCTGGCGATGAAGAGGTGCTCGACCCAGTCATCGGCCTTGAGGTCGGCGCCGGTGGCGCCGCGGCCGCCGCGGCGCTGCTTGCGGTAGCTGGAGACCGGGATGCGCTTGATGTAGCCGGTGTGGGAGATGGTGATGACCATGTCCTCTTCGGCGATCATGTCCTCGACCGTGAACTCGCCCTGGTCGGCGAGGATCTCGGTGCGCCGCGCGTCGCCGAAGTCCCTGGCGACCTCGCGCATCTCCTCCTTGAGGATCCCCATGCGCTTCTCGCGGCTGGCCAGGATGCTCTTGAGCTCCTTGATCGTGGCCCGCACCTCGCCGAGCTCGGCCTCCAGCTTCTCGATCTCGAGGCCGGTGAGCTTGGCCAGGCGCATGTTGAGGATCGCGTCGGTCTGCTTCTCGGAGAGCTTGAACCGCGCGCGCAGCTTCTTGTCGGCGTCGGCGGTATCCTGGGAGCCGCGGATGATCTTGATCACCTCGTCGATGTTGTCGACGGCGATCTTGAGCCCCTCGAGGATGTGCTCGCGCGCCTGGGCGGCGTCGAGGTCGAACTGGGTGCGCCGGGTGATCACCTCGTGCCGGTGATCGATGTACCGGAGGATGACGTCCTTCAGGTTCATCACCTTGGGCGCGCCGTTGTCGAGCGCGAGCATGATGACACCGAAGGTGGACTGCATCGAGGTGTGCTTGTAGAGCTGGTTCAGCACCACGTTCGGGATGGCGTCGCGCTTGAGCTCGATGACGATCCGCATGCCGTCCTTGTCGGACTCGTCGTTCACCCGGGTGATGCCCTCGAGCTTTTTCTCCGCCGCCAGCTCGGCGATGGCCCGCACCAGGTTCTCCTTGTTCACCTGGTAGGGGATCTCCGTCACCACGATCTGCGACTTGCCCGAGGATTCCATCTCCTCGATCACGGCGCGCGCGCGCATCACCACCCGGCCGCGGCCGTTCTCGTACGCCTCGCGGATGCCCTCGCGGCCGTAGATGTAGCCGCCGGTGGGGAAGTCGGGCCCCGGGATGACCTTCCGCAGGTCCGCGATGGTGGCGTCGGGGTTGTCGACCAGCAGCTCGACCGCCTTCGCCACCTCGCGCAGGTTGTGCGGCGGGATGTTGGTCGCCATGCCGACGGCGATGCCGCTCGAGCCGTTGACGAGGAGGTTCGGGATCCGCGAGGGGAGGACGGTCGGCTCCTGGAGCCGGTCGTCGTAGTTGGGCTGGAAGGCGACGGTGTTCTTGTCGATGTCGTCGAGCATCGTGACGGCGATGCGCGTCAGGCGGGCTTCCGTGTACCGGTATGCCGCCGCGGGATCGCCGTCCACCGAGCCGAAGTTGCCCTGTCCGTCCACCAGCGGATAGCGCAGCGAGAAGTCCTGCACCATGCGCACCATCGCGTCGTACACCGAGGTGTCGCCGTGCGGGTGGTACTTGCCCAGCACATCGCCCACCACCGTCGCTGATTTCTTGTAGCCGCGCCCCGGCACCAGGCCGAGCTCGTTCATCGCGTAGAGAATCCGCCGGTGCACCGGTTTGAGGCCGTCTCGCACGTCGGGCAGCGCGCGAGACACGATGACGCTCATCGAGTAGTTGATGAACGACTGCTGCATTTCCTCTTCGATGAGGCGCGGAACGATCCGTTCGCGACTGTTCGGTGCGGTCATGAGCGTCCAGGGTCGGGTGGGTCAGCGGCCGTTTCGGGCGGCCGGAACAGGCGCGAAAGATACCCGGGACGCGGGGGCTGCGGCAAGCGGAAAAGTGGCGCCTAAGCGCTTGAACGACAAACGCTTATGTGGTGCCCTCCGACCGGACCACGGTTCCGGCCCGCCGGGTCGCGAACCAGTGCTGCAGTTCGTCGAACCAGACGTAGAAGACCGGCGTGACGTAGAGCGTCACCAGCTGGGAAAAAGCGAGGCCTCCCACCACGGCCAGGCCGAGCGGCCGGCGCGACTCGGCGCCCGCGCCGTGGCCGAGGGCGATCGGCAGCGTGCCCATGAGCGCGGCGAAGGTGGTCATCATGATCGGGCGGAAGCGGGCCGACGCCGCCTCGAGGATCGAGGCCTCCGGCCCCTTCCCGCGCCGCTCGGCCTCGATGGCGAAGTCGATCATCATGATCGCGTTCTTCTTGACCAGGCCCACCAGCAGGATGATGCCGACGAAGGCGTACACGCTCAGGTCCTGCCGGAAGATCAGCAGCGTCAGCAGCGCGCCAAAGCCGGCGAACGGCAGGCCGGTGAGGATGGTGAGCGGGTGGATGAAGCTCTCGTACAGGATGCCGAGCACGATGTAGATCACCGCGACGGCAAGGATCAGGAGGATGAGCAGGCCCTGCTGCGCATCGGCAAAGGCCTGCGCCGCGCCGGAGAAGCTCGCGGTGATGCCGGTGCCCACGATGGGAGCGGCTGCCGTCTCGACCGCCTTCACGGCGTCGCCGATGGCCACGCCGGGAGCCAGGTTGAACGAGATGGTGACCGACGGGAGTTGTCCCGAGTGGTTCACCGAGAGCGGACCCACCGTCTCGGTGACCGTCGCCAGTGCCGTCAGCGGCACCAGGGTGCCGTTCGGGGCCCGCACGGAGAGCAGCCGCATGGCATCGAGGTCACGCTGGTACTGCGGCAGCAGTTCCATCACCACGAAGTACTGGTTGTTGTCGGTGAAGATGGTGGACACCTGGCCGGCGCCGTAGGCGTTGTAGAGCGCCTGCTCGATCTGCTGCACGGTGACGCCCAGCGACGACGCGCGGTCGCGGTCGATGGCGACGTTGATCTGCGGGTTCTTGATCTGCAGGTCGCTGGTCACGTCGCGCAACTGTGGCAGCGCCGCGAGGGCCGCCTCGAGCTTCTTGTCGGTGGCGTAGAGCTGGCCGATGTCGCTTCCCTGCAGGGTGTACTGGTAGAGGCTCTTGGACGAGCGGCCGCCGATGTTGATGGGTGGCGGGTTGGTGAAGTACACGCGAATGCCGGGTACCGCCGAGAGCTTGCGGGTGAGCTGCCGTGCCACGGCATCGGCGTCGAGCTTCCGGTCCCGGCGCGGCTTGAGCCTCACGATGAACCGGCCCTGGTTGCTGGCCGCCGCGCGCCCACCCGACCCGATCGCCGACATGAAGCCGGCCACGTTCTCATCCGCCACCAGGATCGCCATCGCCGCCTGCTGGTACCGCATCATCGCCTCGAACGAGGTGCCCTCCGCCGCCTCGGTGGTGCCCCGCAGCTGGTCCTGGTCCTCGCTGGGGATGAACCCCTTGGGCACCAACTGCCAGAGCACCACGGTGCCCGCCAGTACCAGGGCACTGAACCCGAGCGCCACCGGTCGATGGGCCATGACCCATGCCAGCGACCGCTCGTAAGCGCGGAGTGTCGCCTCATAGCCACGCTCGAACCATGCGGTGGCCTGCTCCACCCGGCTCCGCTTGCCGCCGTGGTGCGGCCTGAGGAACCGGCTGCCAAGCATCGGGGTCAGCGTCAGCGACACGAACGCCGACACCAGGATCGATACCGCGATGGTGACGGAGAACTCGCGGAAGAGCCGCCCGACGATGCCGCCCAGGAACAGGAGCGGAATGAACACCGCCACGAGCGACAGCGTCATCGAAAGGATGGTGAAGCCGATTTCCTTCGACCCGTTGAGCGCGGCCTGCATCGGCTTCTCGCCCATTTCCATGTGGCGCACGATGTTCTCGAGCATCACGATGGCGTCGTCCACCACGAAGCCCACCGACAGCGTGAGGGCCATGAGCGACAGGTTGTCGAGGCTGTAGCCCAGCACCTTCATGACGGCGAAGGTGCCGAGCAGGGACATCGGCAGGGCCAGGCTCGGGATGACGGTCGCCGAGAGGTTCCTGAGGAACAGGAAGATGACCAGCACCACGAGGCACAGCGTGAGGTACAGGGTGAACTTCACGTCGTCTACCGACTTCCGGATCGTCTCCGAGCGGTCGTAGATGGTGGTCACGTCCACCGACGGCGGCAGGCTGAGGCCGATCTCCTGCATCGTCTTCCGCACCCGGGCCGCCACCTCGACGGTGTTGGTGCCGGGCTGCCGGTAGATGGTGAGCACGATGCCGCGGGTCTGGTTGTACCAGGCGGCGGCCTTGGTGTCCTGCACGCTGTCGATGACCCGGCCGAGGTCTTCCAGCCGCACCGGCCGCCCGTTGCGCCAGGCCACGATGAGCGGCCGGAATTCCGAGGCATTCTGCAGCTGGCCGGTGGCCTGCACGGCATAGGCGCGGTCGGTGCCCCAGAGGATGCCGGTGGGCATGTTGACGTTGCCCTGGTCGATGGCATCGCTCACCTCGTCGATGCCGATCTGGCGCGCTGCCATCGCCTGGGGATCGAGCTGCACCCGTACCGCGTACTTCTGGGAGCCGAACACCCGCACCTGCGCCACGCCCTCCACCGTGGAAAGCCGCTGGCCGATGTTCACCTGCCCGAACTCATCCAGCTGCGACAGCCTCAGCGAAGGTGAGGTGAGGGCATACACGATGATCGGCGACTGCGACGGGTCCACCTTCTGGTAGGTGGGCGGCACGATGTTCTGCGGCAGCTGCCGGAGGGTCTGGGTGATGGCAGCCTGCACGTCGCTCGCGGCCGCGTCGATGTCGCGGTCGAGCGCGAACTGCAGGGCGATCTCTGTGCTGCCCTGGAAGCTGGTGGAGGTGATCGCTTCGAGGCCGGCGATGGTGGAGAATTGCTTCTCGAGCGGCGTGGCGACCGATGCAGCCATCGTGGTGGGGCTCGCACCCGGCACCGACGCGCTCACCGAGATCGTGGGATAGTCCACCGGCGGGAGGTCGCTCACCGGCAGGCTGCGGTAGGCGGCCAGCCCGAACACGAGGATCCCGGACATGACGAGCGTGGTCATGACCGGGCGCTTGATGAACGGTTCGCTCAGGTTCACGGGGCACCTCCCTGCTGCTGCACCTGCACCCTGGCGCCGTCGGTGAGGCGCAGCTGGCCGTCGACCACCACTTGCTCTCCTGCACTCACGCCCGCCGTGAGAACGGCAATCGAGTCTCCTTGCCGCCGCAGCATGACCGGGCGCATGTGCGCCTTTCCCGAGTCGACCACGTATACGTAGCTGCCCTGCTGGCCGGTAACGACCGCGCTCGACGGCAGCACGATCACGGCCTTGTCCACCGAGAGGTCGAGTTGCACCCGCACCAGGGCCCCGGGCCAGAGCCGGCTGTCCCGGTTGGTGAACTCCGCCTTGAGCGCGATGGTGCCGGTCATCGAATCGACGGCGTTGTCGAGGAAGTCGAGCGTGCCGGTCACGGCCGTTGCGGTGTCGCCCACCGGGATGGCGCGGACCTCCTGCCTGCGACCGGCCAGGGCGCGCAGATCGAACAGGTAGGAGGCGGGCACGCTGAAGCGCACCCGGATCGGGGCCATCTGGTTGATGACCACCAGCGCGTCACCGCTGCCGGCGCGCACGAGGTTGCCTTCGCGCACCAGGAGCGAGCCGGCGCGCCCGGTAATGGGCGCGCGCACGGTCGCATACTGGAGGCTCAGGCGGGCCTGGTCGATCTGCGCCTGGTCGGAGCGGAGCGTGGCCTCGAGGCCCGCGGCGGTGGCACGGGCCTGGTCGAGCTGCTGTCCGGTAACGTACTCCTTGGCGGCGAGTGCCTCGAAGCGGTCGCGGTCGCGCCGGGCACTTTCCCACTGCGCCGAGTCGCGCGCGAGCGCGGCCTCGGCCTGGCTCAGTGCCGCGCGGAAGGGCCGCGGATCGATCTGGAAGAGGATCTGTCCCTCCGCAACCTGGTCACCCTCACGGAAGGTGACTCGGTCGATGAGCCCGGACACCTGGGCCTCGACCCGCGCCGTGCGCACCGGCTCAACGGTGCCGGTGGCCTCGAGCACGAGGGGCACGTCGCGCTGCACCGCGGCCGCAAGGGTCACCGGAGCCGCGGCCTGGGTGGCGGCGCCCTTGGGCTTGCAGGCCGACGAGGCCGCAACCAGCACGAGGACGAGGAACCGGAGCCGGATCACCTGGTTGGGTCCGTGGGTTCGGAGAGTCGAATGCGTGCGCCGCCATCGGGATCGAGCAAGGCGGCATCGTGCGCCAGCTGCACCAGGGCGGAATACCACTGAAGATGCGCCTGGATGCGCTGCGCCCGTGCGTCGGCGAGGGCGTTCTCGGCAGCGAGGAGGTCGATCAGTCCACCCACCCCTTCCTTGTATCGGGCCAGCGCCGCTTCCGCGGACGCGGTAGCGCTGGCCAGCAACTCCGCGGAAGTGCGCACCCGCTGGCTCGCGGTGCGCTGCGCTTCATACGCCGCAAATACCTGGTAGGTGACCTGCTGTGCCAGGCTCGCAGTACGGGCAAGCTCGGCCTCGGCGAGCGCCTGTGCTTCACGGGTGTTGAACTCCCAGCTGAAGCCATTGAACAGGGGCACCGCGAGGGAGAACCCGAGCGAGTAGAAGTTTCCGCCACCTCCGCCAGTCGAGAGAATGATGTTGCGGCCCGCGGCCCCGGTGGCGGAGATGGAGGGCAACCGGGCGGACTTCACGGCGCGAGTGCGCTGTTCAGCCGCGGCCCAGGTGGCCTGTGCCGCGGCGAGGTCGGGCCGGTTCTCGAGCGCGTGCGTCACCAGCACGTCCACGCTGTCGGCGACTTCGGCAATCTGGCCGTGGCTCAGCACCACATCGGCGTCGAGGTCCATCGTCGCGGGGAATCCCGCCGCGGTGGCGAGGGCGCCGCGCGCGGTGCGCACCTGGCCCTCGGTGGTCTGCACCGCGAGCAGCGCCTGTGACACGGCGGTGCGTGCCTGGAGCACGTCGGCGATGGTGGCAACGCCTACGCGCCGCCGGTCTTCGGCGGCAGCGAGGTTGACGTTCTGTTCCGCGAGGGTCGTGCGCTGGGCCTCGAGCAGCGCCCGGAGCCCGACGTAGTCATAGTACGCGCGCGCCGTGCGGAGGACCACATCGGCGATGATGGAGTTGTGGGTCCAGTCGGCGGCGAGCAGAGCCTCGCGCGCGGCGCCGATGGTGCCGGCGCGCCCACCGAGATCGAAGAGCAGCCAGCTGAAGCCGACGCTCGGGATGTACAGCACCTGCTGCACCGACTGCCGGCCCTGGGTGGCGGGATTCTGCAGCCCGGTGATGCCCATCGCGCCGTCGATCTGCGGATAGGCCAGGCCCCGCGACGAGCCGTACGCGGCCGCGCTGGCCCGGGCGTTCTCCCAGGCCATCCGGGTGTCGGGGCTGTTGCGAAGGGCCAGATCGACGAGGTCGGCCAGGGTCAGCGAGTCGCGGCGGGCCGCAAACTCGGCCGGCAGGGCGATCGGTGCGGGAGCCAGGGGCGCGCGTTCCCGGCTGGGCGGGGGCGGAGTCCAGACCCGCTCCGGCGCCGGGGACGTGGACTGCGCACCGCCGACGCCGGGCGAGGCAGGGGCACAAGCCGCCAGCCCCAGGGTCAGGGCCAGGAGCCACGGCAGCAACGTGCACGGACGCGCGGTCTTGAAGTGGGACAAGATCGGGGCAATTCAGTGCGAAAGTGACGAAGAGTGGCCCGTTCGGCCGCAGGCACGACTTCAGTTATACGTCCTGCTGGCGCCGAATGTTGAATCGTAAGGCAGGTAGGCGGGTTGGGGGCCGGATGCGAACGGCGCGTACCGATGCGACGACGGCGGCCCCAACGGAGAGCCGCCGTCTCGCTTCGCTGCGATGGTCACCCTGGTGGCGACCCTTGCATGCTACGGTCGGGGCATCGACGGCGTGTCAAATCACACCGTCATCTCACCGCGCCGAGGCCTTTCCGCCCAGCTGGGCCGGAAGGGGGCGGGCGAGGTAAAGGGTCGGGGCTCCGGGGCCACTCAAGGGAACTGTCCGGGGCGAGCCCTGTGCTGGCGTGGGTTCCATCGTACCACTCCTTGTTGCCTGTTCCTGGCGGCCGGAATGACCTGTCGTCCGGCCTTCACAGACTTGGATGCATCCCGGCGGCCAATGGTTGCGTAGGGACCCGCGCAACCCTTTCGAGGCCGTCTGTGTCTACGTGCTGTCCCACGGATCGAATCCAGCGCCCGGGAGCCAGGTGGACGACCAGCAACTGATCGGGCGCATCCGGGCCGGGGACCCGGCAGCGGAGCGCCAGCTCTTCGAGACCTACGCGGACCGGATCCACCGGATCGTCTTCCGATTCGTCGGCGATCCGGAGGCTGCCCAGGACTGTGTACAGGAGACGTTCATCCGGGCCTTCGATCGGCTGGGGACGTTTCGGGGCGAGGCGGCGCTGGGTACCTGGCTCGGTTCGATCGCGGTCTCAGTGGCGCTCAATGCGCTGCGCGGGCGAAGGCGCGACGAGAAGCGGCATGCTCCGTGGGAAGAGGCCGAGGTCGTGGCGGCACCATCGGCGCGCATCAGCGAGCCGGATCTCAAGACCAGGCTGCATGCCGAGATCGACCAGCTGCCGGAGGGTTACAGGATGGTGTTCCTGCTGCACGACGTGGAGGGCTACACGCACGAGGAGATCGGCACGATGCTCGGCGTCCAGTCGGGCACGTCGAAGGCCCAGCTGTTCCGGGCCCGGGCACGACTGCGCGAGCGGCTGGCCGATTTCGCACCGGAGGTGAGCGGCGCATGACCGACGAACACGACGAAACCCCGCTCGACCCGCGGATCGTGGAGCTGGCGAAGGGCTACAACGCGCCGCCGGCGGTGGATCGCGAGGCACTGTGGCAGGTGATCGAGGCGCGCCGGCGGCCGGCAGTCGACGGCCGGTACCCGGCAACGGGCCGCCGCCTGGGCGGCAGGCGGAAGTCGAGGGGCAGCCGGCGGCCGGTGCTGAGCACGCGGGCCGCGGCGTGGAT
>JAGGAG010000241.1 GCA_017889745.1 Gemmatimonadota bacterium
CGGCGGTGGCGTAGCGGCGTGGTGCACGCGACTGGTGGAGGGGCGGACGCTTCCGGTGGTGGTGCTGGGTCCGGCCCCGTGCCCGCTGGCGCGGCTCAAGGACCGCTGGCGCTGGCACGTGATGCTCAAGGGGCCATCACGTGCCCTCGGGCAGGTGGTTCGCTACGCGGCGCGGCGGCTGCCGAAGTTCCGCCAGGTGCGGGTGGTTATCGACCGCGATCCCGTTACGCTGCTGTAGGACCGCGCTAGCTGCGCGTCCTGAAGCCGATCTCCGCCCCGATGTAGAAGTTGCGCCGTGCGGACGGTTCGAGCACGCGGCCGCCGAACCCGTTGACCGTCACGGCGCCGATGTACTTCCGGTCGAACAGGTTCGCGAGCCCCAAGTAGGGCAGGAACGACATGTCGCGCCCCTGCGTCGACCAGCTCAGCCGCAGGTTGGTGACGCCCGCGCCCCAGTTGTCCACCCAGATCGTGTTCTGGTCGTCGGCCGTGAGCGAGGACGATAGCGTCTGATCGAGGTCCACCACGAAACCGAGACCCGGCTGCGAGCGCAGCCCGATGCGGGTGAAGAACTGCGGCACCCCCGGCACCCGGTTGCCATCGAGCGTGTCGGCGGCCGTGCCGCTCACCACCACGTAGTCCGCGAACCTGTAGTTCGCATAGGTGAACGACAGGAAGGCGCTGAACTGCCTGACCGGTGCGGCAGTGACGCTCACCTCGAGGCCGTTGTTGTTGAGCTTGCCGGCGTTGGTGTAGTACACCCGTCCCCCGACATCGCGGTACGGTACGATGGCATCGTTGACCCTGCTGATGAAGCCGGCCACCGAGTAGCTGAGCCAGGTCGACAGGCGACCGCGCGCGCCCAGTTCGCCACTCAGCGTGCGCTGCGGCGTGATTGCGTCGTTGAACCCGCCGGTGCCGCCAGGGCGGTTAGCGAGCTCCGTGGTGGTCGGTGTCTCGAATGCGGACGCCACGTTGAGGTACGGCGTGATGCCTTCCGCGATGTAATAGCTGATGCCGGCCGTGCCACTCGGCGCGTCCTGGGGGAGACTGCCGCTGTTGTCGGCACCGTCGGCGGTATTGTTGTCCTGCACGTCGAACGTGACCCAGTCGTACCGCACGCCACCATCGACGGTGATCCGTTCCGACGGCGTCCAGTGCGCCTGGATGAAGGGCCCCACCTCCGTCACCGTCTCGATCTGGTCGAGCAGGATGCTGTCGGTGGGCACGCCTCGGAGTGCGCGGTAGTTCTGCCGGTCATCACGCATCCGCTGAAAGTCGAGTCCGGCAGTGAGCAGCGGGGAGCGCCAGCTGGTGCCGGGGCGGTAGGCGCCCGTGGTGCGAGCGCCGCCCGCCTGGCGGTCGATGTGGACGTACACGCCGGCAATGGGCGCGTCGGCCCCCTGGTCGCCCGGAGGCGCCGTGGCGAGCGGATTCTGAATCTCGCGCTTCAGGCCGAACAGTGACACGTTGATCGCGCCGCCGTGGGAGTCGAATCGCTGCTGGTACGTCAGGGACGCCTGTTGCTGGTTGTTGTCGTTCTGCGCCCCGCGCCGGATGTTCGCGGCGGCCGCCGAATCGGGGTTGACGTTGTACTCGGCGTAGGTAAGCGCGCCCGGATTTTCCTGCAGCGGGTTGTTGGAAAGCAGCACCCACAGGTCGAGGGAACTCTTCTTCGTGGGGGTCCAGGTCAGGCCCAGGTTGTAGATCCCGATGTCGGCCGCGCTGTTCTGCCGGAACCCGTCCCAGGTGAAGCGGGACAGGGACAGCACGCCGCTGAAGTTGCCCTTCCGCGCGGTCGAGATGGCCTGCCACTTGCCCATGCCATACGATCCGGCCTGCAACCGCACACTCTGGGTGAAGAGCTCCGGTGCGGCATCCCGGGAATGCAGGGAGACCACTCCGCCCGAGGCATTGCCGTACAGCGACGAGGCGGGCCCGCGCAGCACTTCCACCCGGTCGAGGAGGCCGAAGTCCACGTTGGTCAGCTGGCTCTGTCCGTCGGGCAGGGTCTGCGGAATACCATCGAGCAGCACCTTCACGCCGCGGGTGCCGAACTGGGCCCGGGCGCCGGCGCCACGAATCTCGATGCGCTGACCCTGCGAGAACTGGGAACGGTTCTGCACGTACACGCCCGGGACGTTGTTCAGCGCCTCGTCGGCGGTCAGCGTCGGCTGGGCGCGGGTGATGTCGCGCGGGCCCACCACGCCGATGGCTTGCGGCACCCGGCTGAGCGGCTCCTCAGTGCGAGTGACAGTGACGTTGATCTCCTGGAGGACCTGCACGGTATCGCGGCGAGCCGAGTCCGGGCGGGCCGGCTTCACCGGCTCCTGTGCCGTGGCCAGCGACGCGATGAGGGTCGACGTTGCGAGCAGCAGAATGACGGGCCGCGTGGCCGCGGCGGACGGAAGGAGCATGTGTTCTCCGGAAGGGGGCGGTTCGATGAGCGCTGCCACCGGTGCAACGTATTGCCCCGCAAGGCGCTAGGCTCGGGCCCTGCATCAGCTGGCGGCTCCGGGCAGAATATAGCGGGTGTGTTCACCCACCCAACTGCGTGGTATCACCCAAAGTGATCTCGAACCGGTACTTTTCTTGAATACACCGGGGCGACCTCCTACCTTCCGCCGCACAATGACCAAGTCATACGTTGAGCCAGACTTCACTATTGCCCCATTTGCCGGGGCCCCCGAGGCCCGGTTCGTGCCCCTCCCGGCCGACGGTGTGCTCCCGGAGGGATTCTTCTCCACTTCCAACCTCCCGACCTACGTCAACGTTGGCGGCCGCTGGCAGATGCCGGCGCGGCCGCGCATGGATTGCGTGATCGTCAAACGGAGCGACCGGCTGGAGACGATCGAGCCGCGATGCCTGCGCAAGGGCGACCTGGTGGCCGTTGGCGAGGCCGAGGATGGTACCGAGGGAATCGTGGTGCATACCGTCGGGTTCCTGGGCGGCAGTCACTCCGCCAACGAATTCCAGTTCATGGGCACCGAGGTGAGCCGGGAAAAGCCGGTCAACTACGAGGAGCTCGCCTTCCAGCTGGAAAAGGAGCGCCGCGCCGGCGGGTATGTCCTGTGGGTGGCGGGACCCGCGCTGGTGCACTCGCGCGCGCGGTCGGACTTCGAGTGGTTCATCCGCAGCGGCTACGTGCAGGCGGCGCTCCTGGGCAACGCCGTCGCCGTGCACGACATGGAGGCGGCCATCTTCGGCACGACGCTGGGCATGAGCAACACCGGCGTGCCCACCGAGGGCGGGCACGGGTTGCACATGCGCGCCATCAACCGCGTGCGCGCTGCCGGATCG
>JAGGAG010000038.1 GCA_017889745.1 Gemmatimonadota bacterium
ATCGCGTGGAGCGGGAGACGGCGCTGCGGCGCGGGCTGGCGCGCATCCGCGACCGATACGATTTCATCATCATCGACTGCCCGCCGTCACTCGGGCTGCTGACACTCAACGTGCTCACCGCCGCTGACGGTGTGGTGATTCCCATCCAGTGCGAGTACTACGCGCTCGAGGGCATCTCGCAGTTGCTCAACACGGTGCGACTGGTGCAGCAGAACTTCAATCCGGCGCTCGCGCTCGACGGCGTGCTGCTCACGATGTACGACGCGCGGCTGAATCTCTGCCGCCAGGTATCGGAAGACGCCAAGGAATATTTCGCGGCGCAGGTGTTCCGCACGGCGATCCCGCGCAACGTGCGCCTGGCGGAAGCACCGAGCTTCGGCAAGCCGATCCTGCTGTACGACGTGCAGTCGGTGGGCGCCAAGAGCTATCTCGCCGTGGCGCAGGAACTGATCAAGCGCGCGGCGCGCGCGCCGGGAGAGTCCGAGGCGGAGGCCGCAGTTCCCGAGGCCCAGGCATGAGCGACGCGAAGCGACTGGGTCGGGGACTCGAGGCGCTCCTCGGTCCGGTGTCACGGGAGCAGGCACAGGCGTCGGGGGCGCTGCGTGAGCTTCCGGTGGGCGCGATCCGGCCCAATCCGTTCCAGCCACGCACGCATTTCGATCCCGCGGAACTCACCGACCTCACCCGCTCCATCGAGTCATCCGGGCTGCTCCAGCCGATCGTGGTGCGTTCCGCCGGCCCCGGCGTGTACGAGCTGATCGCGGGTGAACGCCGCTGGCGCGCGGTGCAGCAGCTGGGCTGGGCCAGCGTTCCTTCCGTGGTGAAGGAAGCAGATGACCGCACGCTGCTCACCCTCGCGCTGGTCGAGAACCTGCAGCGTGACGATCTCTCGCCGATTGATGAAGCCGTCGGCTACCAGCGGCTGCTGGATGAGTTCGCCGTGCCGCTGCAGGAGCTGGCGCGCATGGTCGGGCGGGACCGCTCGACGGTGGCCAACACGCTTCGGCTGCTCAAGTTACCCGAATCGGTGCGCGTGCTGGTGCACGAGAAAAAGCTGAGCGAGGGACACGCGCGCGCGCTGCTCGCGCTGGAGAACCGGGTGGCGATCGAGCGGCTGGCCACCGAAACGGTGGCCGGCGGGTGGTCGGTGCGGGAGCTCGAGGCGCGCGTGCGCGGCGACCGTCCGCCGGCCCGCCGCGCGCGCGCGTCGGGCGCTGAGGCACGCAACCCGACCGCGGACGTGCGCCGCGTGGAAGAGGCGCTTCGCCAGCGCCTGGGCACCGATGTGCGGGTAACCGCCAAACGCCGGGGGCGCGGGCTCGTGACGCTCAGCTACTACTCCAACGACGACCTGGCACGGCTGCTCGAGATCATCCTGGGCACACCCTTCTCAGGATGACAGGCGCCAGCCGCACCCGCGAGACCCGGCGCGTCACTATCCTCGTCCAGCCGGACGGGGCGCTGCAGGCGCATACCATCCGGCTCCCCCTGTGGGGCCTGCGACTCGCGCTGGGGGCGGTAACGGCGGCCGTCGGGTTGCTGGTGTTCGTGGCGCTGAGCTACGCGCCGCTGGTGCGCGCCGCGGCCCGGGTGCCGTTGCTCGAGCGGAAAGTGGCGCGACTCGAGCAGGACAACGCGCGCATCCGCGAGCTCGCGGCGGCGCTCGACAGCGTGGAGCGGCGCTACGAACAGGTGCGGGGCATGATCGGCGGCGACGTCATGCCGAAGCTCACCCGCGCGTCCTCCACGCTGCCCCTTGCGCCACCGGTGCGGGCGAACACCCCGTTCTCGCGGCGCTTTCCCTCGGGCGCCTCGGTGCCCGCGTTCTGGCCGCTCGACGATCCCAGCTACATGACGCGCGGCCGGTCGGCCGATGATCCCGACGGCCCGCACGAAGGGGTGGACATCGCCGTGGCCACGGGGAGCATCGTGCGCGCGGCCGGCGGCGGCACCGTGCTCGACGCCGGACAGGACCCGGAGTTCGGGTTGTTCGTGCTGATCCAGCATCCCGACGAGTACCAGACGCTGTACGGCCACCTGTCCCGCATCGTGACTCGCAAGGGCGCCGCGATCGAGCCGGGAGAGGTCCTCGGCCTGGCCGGCAACACCGGCCGGTCCAGCGCGCCGCACTTGCATTTCGAGATCCGGCTCAAGGGAGCCGCCATCGATCCGCTTACGCTCGTGAAACAGGAGGGCTGATGTCGATCTTTGCCGGAAACAAGGAAGGCACGGGCGAGAGCCCGCGCCGGCGTGCCAGTGACCTGATGCCGCTCTCGATCGTGGCGCACGACCTCACGGTGACGGGTGATCTCGAGGCCGAGGGCGTCGTGAAGGTGGAAGGCAGGGTGAAGGGCACCATCCGCGCAGGGAGCCAGATCCTGGTCGCGCCCGGGTCGTTCGTGGAAGGCGACCTGCACACCAAGGAGTGCGTCATCGGGGGCCAGGTCAAGGGCATCATTCACGCCTCGGAGCGCGTCGAGCTCCAGGCGACGGCAGTGATCGAAGGCGACATCATGACCCAGCGCATCGCGATCCTCGAGGGAGCGCGGGTGTCGGGCGAAGTGCGCATGGACGGGGAGACCGGCAGCTCGACGTGAGGCCCGCTCGTCTGCTTCTCGGCCTGCTGGCGCTTGGGGCATGCACGCGGGCACCCGCGGTTCCCGAGGGCCTGCGCGTCGGCCTGATCACCCCTGGATCGGTGACCGACGCGGCGTGGAACTCGGGTGCGTATCACGGCCTCGAGGAGATTCACGAATCACTCGGCGTGCCGGTGAGCCACGTGGAGGCGCGCACGCCTGCCGCGCAGGAGGAGGCGCTGCGGGCCTATGCCGCACAGGGCTACGGGCTCGTCTTCGCGCACGGATACGAGTTTCAGGACGCCGCCGAGCGAGTGAGCGCAGAGTATCCCCGCACGATCTTCATCGTGACCTCGGGCGCGCGCACGAATCACCGGGTGGCGCCGCTGATCTTCAGGCTGGAGGAGGCGAGCTACCTGGCCGGGATGGTGGCGGGCCGCCTCACCAGGTCGAACGTCATCGGGTTCGTCGGCGGCGTGGAGCTGCCACCGGTCAAGGCGGCGTACGAGGGCTGGGTTAACGGGGCCACGGCCGTGAACCCGAACGTCCAGAGCCGCTCCACCTACCTCAACAACTGGGATGACGCCGCGCTCGGGCGTGAGGCGGCGCTGGCCCTCATCAGGGTCAAGGTGGACGTGTTCCATCACAACGCTGATGCCGCGGCACTCGGCGTGTTCCAGGCGGCCAAGGAAACGCCGGGGGTGCTGGTGTTCGGCGCCAATGCCGACCAGTCGGCCCTTGCCCCCGCCATCGTGCCCGGCTCGGCGATGATCGACCTGCCGCGGGCGTTCCTGGCGATCGCGCGCGAGGTCCAGAAGGGGCATTTCATGCCCCGGGTAATCGTCTTCGGCCTGGAGGGCGGCGTGGTGCGCTACGAGCCCAACCCGGCATTCACCGGCACGCTGCCGACCGACCTCGGGCCGCGGCTGCAGGCAGCACGCGACTCGATCATCGCGGGCACGCTGCGTCCGACGGCGCGGCCGAGGCATAGGCAGGCTGGTGCCGCGCCCCGGGCGGGAGCGCAGGGCTGAGATGAGCCGATCCGTGGCGCTCACCGACGTGGTGGCGTACCTGGACGGGTACCTGCGTGTGCGCGAGGTGCCCGACTACGACGGCGCCGTCAACGGACTGCAGGTGGAGAACAGCGGCACGATCGACCGCATCGTGGCGGCGGTGGACGCGTCGCAGGCCACGATCGACGGCGTGGCTGCGCTCGGTGGTTCCCCCCTCCTGCTGGTGCATCACGGGCTGTTCTTCGACGGCAACCTGCCGGTGACCGGCCGCCGGTACCGCCGGCTGCGCGCGCTGCTCTCCCACGACGTCGCCGTCTACTCGTCGCACCTGCCGCTCGATGCGCACGCCGAGGTGGGGAACAACTCGGTGCTGGCACGGCTGCTCGGCCTGGAGTTGCAGGGAGCATTCGGCAGCTACCGGGGGAACCCGATCGGCGTGTGGGGCACGCTTCCCCAGGGCATGCCGTCGCGGGATGCGCTCGTGGCCCGCCTGCAATCAGTGCTGGGCCTCGCGAACGCACCGCGCCTCATTCCCGGCGGGCCGGAGCGGGTGCTGCGGGTAGGCATCGTGACGGGCGGCGCCGGCACCCTGGTAAGGGAGGCGCGCGATGCCGGGCTGGACACCTTCATCACCGGCGAGGGCCCGCATCACACCTACTTCGACGCGATGGAATTCGGCGTGAACGTGATTCACGCCGGACACTACGCCACCGAGACGGTGGGGGTGCGCGCGCTGGCCGAGCACCTCGGCACCAAGTTCGCGCTGCCGCACAGCTTCCACGACCATCCCACGGGCATGTGACCGGGGCGCCGATCCTCCAGCTCCGCGACATCCACAAGCGATTCGGCACGGTGCAGGCGCTCACGGGTGCGGGTCTCATCGCGCGCGCTGGTGAAGTGCACGCGCTGCTGGGTGAGAATGGCGCCGGCAAGTCGACGCTGATGCACGTGGCCAGCGGGATGGTGGCGCCGGACACGGGGGAGATCCTGATCGACGGCGCGCCGCGACGCCTGCGGTCGCCACGCGACGCGCGCGCGGCCGGGATCGGGATGGTGCACCAGCACTTCACGTCGATTCCGGCGCTTACGGTGGCGGAGAACATCGCCCTCTTCGCCGGCTGGGCGGTGCGTCCGCGGGAACTCGCGGTGCGGGTGACAGCGCTGGCGGAGCGGCTCAACCTTCCACTCGACCCCGTTGCGCGGGCCGGCACGCTGCCAGTGGCGCTGCTGCAGCGGCTCGAGATCGTGAAGGCGCTCGCAGCCGACGCGCGGGTGCTGCTGCTCGACGAGCCTACCGGCGTGCTGGCGCCGGCCGAGGCGGATGAGCTGCTGGCGCGCGCGCGCGCGTTCGCGCAGTCGGGCGGGGCGGTGGTGCTCATCACCCACAAGCTGGACGAGGCGCTGCGGGGAGCCGATCGCGTCACGGTGCTGCGGCGCGGCCGGGTCGTCCTGGAGCAAGCGGTCGTGGGTCTCGGGTCGCGGGAGCTGACTCAGGCGATGCTCGGCGATGCGACGCTGGTCGACGAGCCGGCGCCTGCGGCGCATGCGTCCGACGATGCACCGCGCCGGGTGCACGTGGCGGGGCTCGAGGTGGCGCGGGAGTCCGGGCTCGGGATGGCGGTGAGGCAGGTATCGCTCGGGATCCGTGCCGGTGAGATCGTCGCGGTGGCAGGGATCGAGGGCAGCGGCCAGCGGGAGCTTCTCCGTGCCATCGCGGGGGTGCTGCCGGTGTTCCGGGGAACACGCGAGGTGACACAGCCGCTCGCGTTCGTGCCGGAGGACAGAACCACGGAAGGCCTGATCCCGGAGCTCTCAGTGACGGAAAACGTGGTGCTCGGGCTCGGCCGGCCGGCGAGCTGGGTGAAGCGGGGACGCCTCGACTGGAAGGCGGCGCGCCAGCGCACCGCGGAGATGCTCTCGGAGTTCGAGGTTCGCTCGGCGGGGCCGGAAGCACCGGCGGCGAGCCTGAGCGGGGGCAACCAGCAGAAGCTCATCATCGCGCGCGCGCTGGAACGGGCACCTGCGGTGATCGTGGCGGAGAACCCGACCCGGGGTCTCGACGTACAGGCAACGCGCGCGGTGCACGACCGGCTGCGGGATGCGGCGGGGCGCGGGGTGGCGGTGCTGCTCTATTCGAGCGACCTCGACGAGGTGATGATGCTGGGCCAGCGCATCGCGGTGATGGCGCGCGGAACCCTGAGCGAGGCGCCCGCGCATGCATCGCGCGCCGAGATCGGGGCGCTGATGCTCGCCGGGCGGGCAGGATGAAGCGACCGCGCGTGGTTCCACTGCTCCTGCCGCTCGCGTCGCTCGGCGCGGGGCTCGCCGTGCTGGCGGTGTTCTTCAGCGTTCTTGGCTACGACCCGGTGCTGGCGCTCGGTGCGATGGTGCGGGGCGCCTTCGGCAGCTGGTACGCGTTCGCGTCAGGCACGCTGGTGCGCGCGATCCCGCTGATGCTCATCGCACTCGGGTTTACGGTGGGCCTCCGGGCCGGCGTGCTCAACATCGGGGGGGAGGGCCAGTTCTACGCCGGGGCCGTCGCGGCGGCATGGATCGGCCTCAAGCTCGGCGCCTGGCCCGGGTTCGCCGCGACCACTGCAGTGCTGGCCGTGGCGGTCGTCGCGGGAGCCTGCTGGGTGGCGGTGCCGGCCTGGCTGCGGCTCCGCTTCGGGGTGCTCGAGGTGATCAGCACGCTGCTGCTCAACTTCGTGGCCGAAGCGCTGGTGAGCTACATGGTGCAGGGGCCGCTGCAGGAATCGCAGCACATCTACCCGCAGAGTGACCAGCTGCCGCTCGCCGCGCGCATGCCGGTGTTTCCGGGCACGCGGCTGCACCTCGGGATCCTGCTCGCGCTCAGCTGCAGCATGATCGCGTGGTACGTGTTCCGGCGCACGATGACCGGATTCGAGCTGCGGGCCGTGGGACGCGGTCCACGCGCGGCCCGGGTAACTGGTGGATTGCGGGTGCAGCGGCTGGGTGCCATGGCGCTGCTCGTGTCGGGCGCGCTCGCCGGGCTCGCCGGCGGTACGGAGGTGAGCGGGGTGAGCTACGCGCTCTACCCCAACCTGTCTCCGGGCTATGGGTTCACCGCCATCGCGGTGGCGCTGCTGGCGCGCCAGTCCCCCATGGGCATCGTGCTGAGTGCCATACTGTTCGGCGCGCTGGAGGCCGGTGCCGGCGCGATGCAACGCGATGCCGGCGTGCCGGCGGTGGCGGTGTACGTGGCGGAGGCGGTCACGATCATCGCTGTGCTGCTGGCCGATGCACTTTCCTCGCGTCGTCGTGACATGGTGACGGCATGATGCTCGATGCGGGCGTGGTGGACGGGTTTCTCTCGGCATCGGTGCGGGTGGCGACGCCGCTGCTGCTGGCGGCGCTGGGGGAGATGCTGGCTGAACGGGGCGGCGTCATCAACCTCGGGGTGGAAGGGGCGATGCTCTGCGGGGCGCTCGCAGCCGCGCTGGGCGCCGCGTCGGGCGGAGCGTGGACGGGGCTCGCGGCAAGTGGCGTGGCAGGGCTTGCGCTCGCCACGATATTCGCGCTCGCGGCGATCGGGGCCAGGGCCGACCAGATCATATCGGGCACGGCGACCACACTGCTGGCGGTGGGGCTCACCGGCGCGGTGTATCAGGCGGTGTTCGGCTCGGCGGGTGCAGGGCTCTCCCTGCCGACGCTGGTACCGGTGCCGATCCCGGGACTGGCGGACGTTCCAGTGATCGGGCCGTCGTTCTTCAACCAGCCCGTCACCACGTACCTCGCGCTGGTGGCGGTGCCGCTGTGCTGGTGGTTCCTGTTTCGCACGCGAACGGGGCTCGCGCTGCGCGCCGTGGGCGAGTCGCCGGAACATGCCAGGGCGGCGGGCGTGGCCGCGCGCTGGCTCCAGTTCGCGGCGACCGTCACCGGCGGTGCCTTCGCCGGCCTGGCTGGTGGCACACTGGTGCTGGCCCAGGTGGGCACCTTCGCCGAGCGAATGACCGCGGGGCGGGGTTTCATCGCGATCGCGATCGTGGTGCTTGGACGGTGGCATCCGGTCGGTGTGCTGGGTGCCGCTCTCCTCTTTGGGGCCGCGACGGCCCTGCAGTTCGTCTTCCAGGCGATGGGACTTGCCGTGCCCTATCAGCTGTTCCTGATGCTCCCCTATGTACTGACGCTCCTGCTCCTGGCCGGCCTGGTTGGCGGAGTGAAGGCGCCGGCGGCGCTTGGCCGTGCGGCGGAGTAGCGACCGGTGAATACGGTCGAGTGGATCGCGGCGGGCCTGGGCCTCGTGAGCGTGTGGCTCAACGTGCGCGAAGACTGGAGGGGCTGGCCGGTGGGTGCGGTTATGGTCGCGCTCTACTTCGCGGTATTCGCGCGGGTCAAGCTGTATGCGGATGCCGGCTTGCAGGTGATCTACTTCGTGCTCCAGTTCTACGGATGGTACCAATGGGTGCGCGGCGGCGAGAACCATGGGGGAATCGCGGTGAGCAGGACGCCGGCGCGCGTGCTCGCGGCCTGCGCTGGCATCGGTGCCGCCGGCACGCTGCTGCTTGGCACCGTGCTCGGGCGATACACCGACCAGGCCCTGCCCTACTGGGATTCCGGCATCACCGCGTTCAGCCTGGTGGCGCAGTGGATGCTGGCGAAGAAGTACCTGGAAAACTGGCTCCTCTGGGCCGCGATCGATGTGATTGCGATCGGGGTATACTGGACCAAGCACCTGCTGCCCACGGCCGCGCTCTACGGGTGCTTCCTGCTGCTGTGCCTGCGCGGTTACCAGCGATGGAGATGGACGCTGGCAGCGACAGCGGCCTAGTCTGGCAACTGCTTGCGGGGCGGCTCACCGCGGCGCACATTCAGTTTTCCCCCCTCGTGAGGTACCCGTGCTATACACGATCCTGATCGGCCTCCTCGCCGGAGTAGTGGCCAAGATGCTCACCCCGGGCAAGGATCCAGGCGGGTGGATCATCACGATCCTGCTCGGCATCGCGGGTTCGTACGTGGGCACCTTCCTTGGCCGCACCCTCGGCCTGTACCAGGAAGGCCAGGCGGCCGGATTCATCGCCTCGGTGATCGGTGCCGTCATCCTGCTGCTGGTCTACCGGCTGTTCACCAAGGGCAAGGCGGCGTAGGCGGACAGGCGGGCAGGAAACCAGGGTCCGGGCGCGGTCGTAGGGAAGGAATCCCCTTCCCTGCGACCGCATGTCATTTCAGCGACACCTTCGAGGCGCCGCGCTCTCCCTTGCACTGCTGATCAGTTGTGGCGGCAGCGATGCAGGAGCACCTCCCCCGTTCTCCGGCGAGCAGCTGCGGGTGCTGTTCGTGGGGAACAGCCTCACCTACGACAACGACCTGCCGGCGATGACGGCGCAGCTCGCCGCGTCGGCGGATGCTCCGCCGATGGTGGTGGGCCGTGTGATCCGGAGCGGCTACTCGCTCGGCGATCACTGGGATGAGGGCGTGGCGCAGGGGATGCTCAGCCAGGGCGGCTGGGACTTCGTGGTGCTGCAGCAGGGACCCTCGGCGCTGCCGGAGAGCCAGGCGGACCTGCTGGCGAGCACGCGCAAGTTCGCGAACGTGGCGAAGAACTACGGGACGCGGGTGGCGCTGCTGATGGTATGGCCGGACGTGAACCGACCTGCGGCGTTCGACTCGGTGCGAATGTCGTACGCGAACGCCGCCGCCGCCGTGGACGGGATCTTCGTGCCGGCGGGCGAGGCGTGGCGCGCGGCGTGGCGACGGGATCCAACGCTGGAGCTGTACGGGAGCGACGGATTTCATCCGTCGCTGATGGGCTCGTATCTCGCGGCGCTCACGTTGTACGAGCAGCTGTACGGGCGGTCCCCGATCGGGGTATCGGGTGCGGGCGTCGACCCGGGCAAGGTGACGCTGCTGCAGGAATCGGCGGCGGCGGCCGACGCGCAGTACGGTCAACGCTGAGGTGTCCGCTGGTGCCTGCCTGCGCGACCAAACCCGGCAGGCGGGCATCTCTTCATCGACATGCTGCCACTAGCCGCCGTTTTCATTCTGTCCGGCCCTCTGCCCCGGCGCCCGGCCGATACCACGCTCGCGCTCCGCGCGAATCGTGAGGCCGCTCTCTACGCCCGGCGTGACCGCGGCGCGCTCTGGCGCACCCCACTCACCACCCCGCTGCTGATCGTCGACCCCGCCACACGCCGCGCGGCGAGCAGTGTGCCGGACAGCGCGGGGTTCATGGTGCGTGAGGGCAGCCTTTACACCGCGCGGATGCCGGATGAGGTACAGCTGGCCAATACCTCGCTCAAATGGGGGGACCGCACCTGGGCGATGGTGCTGACGCCATTGCCGGCCGACTCGGTGGAACGAGGCATCCTGCTGATGCACGAGGTGTGGCACTCGGTTCAGGGCCGCGCCGGCATTTCGCCGGGCACGCCGGACAATCCCCATCTCGCCACGGAATCGGGGCGCACCTGGATGCGGGTGGAGGGGCGGGCACTTGCTGCGGCGCTCGCATCGTCGGGGCCGGCGCAGCAGCGCGCGATCGCCGACGCACTGGCGGCACGCCTGGCACGGCGCGCCGCGGCACCGGGAAGCGACGGGACGGAGCGGCAGCTCGAGCTGGTCGAGGGGCTGGCCGAGTACACCGGGATCGCGCTGGTGGCGGCGCCGGCGGAGCGCGCGGCGATCGGGCGGGCTCGACTGGCGCGGCTGGAGCAACAGGGAAGCCTGATGCGCTCCTTTCCCTACGCCACCGGCACGGCGTGGGCGCTGCTGCTCGACGTGATCGCGGCGGGATGGCGCAGGCATGTCACGGCAGGGAGCGATCTGGCGCTGATGGCGGCCGCGGCGCTCAAGATCGACACGACAGCGGCGAGCAATGGCGAGGCACGGTTCGCCGCGTACGGCCTGGAGGAGGTCCGTGGCGAGGAGCAGGCGCGCGCCACGGCGCGCGTGGCACGGCAGGATTCCCTGCGCGCGCGCTACGTAACCGGCCCGATCCTGCGGCTTCCGCTGGCCGAGATGAGCATGTCGTTCAACCCGAACTCGGTGGAGCCATTGCCGGATGTCGGGACGGTGTACCGGCCGTTCCGGCTGAGCGACAAGTGGGGCGTGCTGGACGCCGACACGAGTGGAGCTCTGGTGGATACCGGGTTCCGCGAGGCGCGCGTGGCGGGGCCGGCGCGGGGCGGGGTGAGTGGTGCCGGGTGGCACGTCACGCTCCATGAAGGATGGGAGGTGGTGCCCGCGGAGCGGCCGGGAGACTACACGATCAGGAAGCGCTAGCCGCCGATTCGGCGCTGGATGTCGCGCATCTGGTCGCGCTCGCGGGCAATCATGTCCCTTATGCGGTCCCGCAGCGCGCCGATGTCGGCGCGGGCGAGTCCCTTCGTCTCAACCGGCTCGAGCACCCTCACTTCGGCCACGGACCTCCCCAGCCGCCAGTCGTGCTTGCGGAGCGCCGTGGCAGTGCCGCTCACCGCCAGCGGCAGGATGGGAAGGCCGGCGTCGATGGCGAGGCGGAAGGCGCCGTCCTTGAACGGGAGCATCTCGTCGGTTTCCGAGCGCGTGCCCTCCGGGAAGATGATGACCGACACCTTCTCCTTGAGGATCTCCTTGCATCGCACCATTGCCTCCGCCGCGGACCGGGGATTCCCCCGATCGACCGCGACGTCGCCGGCCAGGCGCATGAGCCATCCGAGCACGGGGATCCTGAAGAGCTCGGCCTTGCTGAGCCACTTCATTTCCCAGGGCAGGTGACTGATGAGGAGGATATCCACGAACGATTCGTGATTGGACACCACCACGTAGGGTCGTCGCGGATCCATCGGTGTCTTCCCGGAGATCCGGAATTGCCAGAGCGGATTCACGGTGGCCATCAGGACCCCGATCTGGCGGAACATGTAGCCGACCCAGTAACGGCCGGGATCGGACCGCCGCGTGAGGAGGCGGAGCAGGCCCATCAGCGGCAGCCAGATCAGCATGGATGCACCCAGCACGAACCAGGACCAGATGGAACAGAGGGTCTCCCACGCGGCGTTCATCGCGCGGCTCCTGCGGACTGCGCGCGGGTCACCTCGTGCGCGATCGCCGAGGCGAAGGCGTCCACGTCGTCCGCGGTGGTATCGAACGCTGTCATCCAGCGCACTTCCGACGCACGCTCGTTCCACACCAGGAAATGGAAGTGAAGCTGCAACGCGTCGATCGCGGAGGGCGGAATGCGGGCGAAAACGGCGTTGGCCTCCACGCGCTGGGTCACCTCCACGCCGGGCACCGAGCGGACCTGCTGGTAGAGACGCTGGGCCATGCGATTGGCGTGGGTGGCGTTGCGGAGCCAGAGATCGCCGGTGAAGAGCGCCTCGAACTGGGCGGAGACGAAGCGCATCTTGGACGCGAGCTGCATGCCCTGCTTCCGGACAAAGCCGAAATCGGCCGCGCGCGCGGGATCGGCGAAGATGACGGCCTCCCCGCCGAGGATGCCGTTCTTGGTGCCACCGAGGGTCAGGATATCGACGCCGACCCCGGTGGTGAATGCCCCCGGAGGGAGGCCGAGCGTGGCGGCGGCGTTGGCGAGCCGGGCGCCATCCATGTGGAGCAGCAGGCCATGTTCGCGCGCGAGCCGGGAGAGCGCGGCGACCTCCGCCACGGTATACGCGGTGCCGTACTCGCTGACCTGGGTGATGGATATGGCGGCGGGCTGCGCGCTGTGCACGACCCCGATGCTGGCGATCCGCGACGCGACGAGTTCCGGTGTCAGCTTGCCGTCGGGCGCAGGGACGGTGAGGAGCTTGCCGCCAGCGTGGTGTTCGTACGCGCCGCATTCGTCGACATGCAGATGGGCCACGTCGGAGCAGATGACGGCCTGGTACGGCTTGAGCGCGGACGCGAGGCCGAGCACGTTGGCGGCGGTGCCGTTGAAGACGAAGTGCACTGACACGGGCGCCCCGAAGAGCGCCTGAACGCTGGCCACCGCGCGCTCGGTGACGTCGTCGTCGCCATAGCTTGGCGCGTGACCGTGGTTCGCCGCGCCGATGGCGGCGAGGACCGCGGGATGGGCGCCGGCCCAGTTGTCACTGGCGAAGTGGCGGCGGTGAGTCGTTGCTGGCTCAGCCATGAGCGTGCTCGTCGTCGGGCGTCTCGTCGTCCCAGAGCGCGAAGACGTTGCCGTCGGGGTCCGCGATCATGGCCATGACACCGAACCCCATCCTGGTCGGCTCGCGGACGAAGCGGACACCGCGATCATGGAGCACGCCGGCCACGTGGACCAGGTTGGGCACGTGAAACGTGAGCCCGGACTCGCGGCCGATGAGCTTCTTCGCGTCGGCATGGACCGCCGGGTGGACGCCCAGGTGGGGGGCGGTCTCGAGGAACTCGCCGCCGAAGGATCCCTGGCGGACGAGGGGCAGGCCCAGGGTATCGCGGTAGAAGGCAATGGCGCGGTCGATGTCGGACACGAAGATGGCGATGCTGTGGAGCTGGCTGATCATGGAGGAAAACTAGCCGTCCGGGCATGTTCACGGCTATCGGGCCCTACGGGTTTGCCGTACTCTTGCTGAGGCCGATACCTGGAGGGAGAGCGCCATGAGCACAGGATCTGGCATCGCAGGTGTCCATCCCGCCATCGCGGGCGCGGTGCCGGTACTGCGAGCTCGCGACCATCGGTTCTTCACGGGGATGGCTATCGCTGCCACCCTGACCGTCTTCGCCGGGTTTGCCCGGACGTACTATCTCAGGAGTGCCTTCGGTTCACCCGAACTCACGACGCTGCTGCACGTGCACGGCGCGTTGTCGACGTCGTGGATCCTGCTCTTCCTCACGCAGACGTCCCTCGTCTCGGCGAGACGGACCGACCTGCACCGGCGGCTGGGTGTTGCCGGCGGGGCGCTCGTGGTGGCGGTGATGGTCGCCGGCTACCTGACCGCCATCGCGGGCGCGAGGCGGGGCGCAGCGCCCCAGGGAGCGGCTTCGCCACTGGCATTCCTCTCGGTGCCGATCGGAACCGTGCTGGTATTCGGGATCCTGGCGGGCGCCGGGCTCTACTGGCGGCGGCGGAGCGAGACCCACAAGCGGCTCATGCTGCTGGCCACCATCACCATCCTCACGCCGGCCATCGCCCGCGTACCGAGGTGGTTCGGCCCGGGAGGACCGCCATATACGATCGGCGGCACGTGCCTGTTCGTGGTGGCGTGCATGGCCTACGACCGCGCGGCGCACGGCCGGATACACCCGGCCTTCCTGTGGGGCGGACTCTTCCTGATGCTGTCGCTGCCGCTGCGCTTCGCCGTGGGGAATACGGACACGTGGCTCCCGGTGGCCAGGTGGCTGACCGAATGAGCAAGCGATGTGCAGCACGCGATGGGCCGAAGAACCTTACTCCGGCGTCACCATGAGGTGCGCCCAGGGCTCGCCCGGAAACATGAGCCATGGCCGGCCGGAGGCATCGGGTGTGCTGGAGAAGCCGGAGGAGGCTTCGGTAGCGTAGGGGATGTAGACGACGTACCAGCGACTGCTCTTGCCGCGGGGCAATCCGGTGGCGCTGTCGATGCTGTCCTTCGGAGCCACCATGTTGTAGAGCGCGGCCGGCGCCGACGGCATCTTCCACTTGCCGGCCTTGATGTCGAGCATGCGGGCACTGTCGACCTGCTCGTGCGTCAGCTTCAGCTTGTGGAGCTCCCTGCCCCGCGCCATGAACGGCTCGAGCGACTGCTGATAGCACGCCACCTGGAAGCGCTCGATCGCCGGATCATCGGCGAGACAAATGAGTCCGTTGGTGCCCTTCCGGATCTCGACCAGTTCCCCGCCCTGCCATCCCAGCACCGCCGCGCCAGCCCGCATCGAATCGGGTGCGGCGAGAAGCGCGCCGGCGATCTGCTGCCCGGGCCCGGGCACCTGTGCCACGGCGGGGGTCACCACGGCAGCACAGAAAAACACCGCGCAGACCCAGCTTCGGGCCTGCGCGGTGCCGTTCATGATGTGGCTCAATCCTCGACGAAGATCAGGTACTTCGACGCGCCCCAGAACTCCTCGGGATTCGCGATCGTCTGGGTGCCCACGAGCTTGCCCTTGTCGTCCGGGCCCGGCTGGAGGAGCTTCGGGTCCTGGCGCGAGACGATCTTGTACTTCTTGCCCTCGGGCAGCGTGATCGAGCGATCGGTGCGGGCATCCAGCACCTGGAACGCGGCCGGGTTCAAGTCGCGCGCGGGCACGGTCTGCTTGCCACCGAAGACCAGGAACTTCTTGCCTTCCTGGACGATGACGCCCTTGTCCTTGAGCGAGTCCTTGGTGCCGATGGCCAGGAACACCTTGTTGGCCTCGTTGCTGACCAGCGTGACGCTGTCGGCGAGCTGGCGGTTCTTGACCGTGACAGTCTCCACCTGGGCGCCGAGCTGCTCGATCTGGACCTTCTGCGCGACGATCGTGGTCTTCTGCTCCTCGATCGTGGCCTGCTGCGCCTCGATGTTGGTGCGCAGTTCGGCGATCTGCTTCTGGAAGTCGTCGATCTGCTTCAGGAGCCGCGCGTCCTTGCGCTCGAGCGAGCCGATGCGCGCCTTGGTGCGCTCGAGCTGTGCCTCGCTCTCGTTGAGGCGGGCCACCGCCTCGCGGATCTTGCCCAGGAGGATCTGACGGTCTTCGGCGGCGCTCGAGGCGGTGGTGCCCTCGCTCGTCGTCGTCGGGCTCACGCCGAGGCCCTTGGCCTTGGCGAGCTCGCTGTTGACGTCGCTCACGAGCTTGCTCGTCGCGAGGACCTCGCTCAACAGGCTGTCCTTCTCGGCCGCGAGAGAAGTCGCCTCACTCTGTGCCTTCTCGAGATCCTTGCGGCTCGCGCAACCAGCCGTCATGATCAGAAGGCCTGCCAGCATCAGCTTACGCATGCAATTGTCTCCCTTAACAGCGAACTCTCCGCAACCTTGAAGGTCTCGATCCGGAGCCCGCGCTGCTGCGCGTCGACTTCGAATCCGGCGGCCGCGCGCGGATTTGGCGGCTGCCGAAGGCGGGCTAACACTAATCGGGGCAAGGCATTTGCGTAGTGAGCCAGATCACCAAGTATCCGCAGTGGTGACGCCCGTCACAGACGGGTCGGTCAATAGCTGCCTGACCCGCACTTCTCTATACCCGAAGATACGGCTCAAGTCGCGCCTCACCAGAGGATGGGCGAATCCGCCCAGGGAGCCGAGTGGCAGGCGGTAGCGCACGGTGTCCTGCGCCAGAGTGCCGCCATCGGTTGCCTCGACGAAGGTATGGGTGTGCTCCCAGAGGGCGTAGGGGCCGCGTTCCTGGACGTCGACGAACCGGTGCGGTGGCTCCCACAGGGCGATACGAGTCCGCCAGCGAAAGGGAACGCCACGCAGGCGGAGCGCATAGTCGATGATGGCACCCGCCTGCATGGTGATGGGCAGAGGCGTGATGATGTGGAATTGGAGCTCGGGCGGGGTGATCGCCTCGAGATTGGCAGCGTCGGCGAAGAAGTCGAAGACCACCTCCCGCGGCAAGGGAAGGTGCATCGAGGCCTGAAGCAGGTGGATGGGCATGCCACAGTTTACCTGTGCGCCTGCCCGCGGTTCCGTGTGCAGGCGGGTAGGCGCGAAGCGAGAACGGCGGGAAGGTCAGTAAAGAAGAACGCCGCCCCGTGCGAGGTGGCATGCACTTCCCTGCTCAGTCGAGCTGGTTCAGGCAGGCCCCCGCTTCCGCCGTCCAGAAGACCCGGGGTGCGGGGCTTGAAGCGGCGGAGCCTTCAGACAGGGTGCCGCCCGCCTGGACCAGCCGCATGGTCGGCGGCCGGTACCGGTGCCGGGTCCGCCGCGGCCGCCGCCCGGGTGTTGCGCCGCATGCGCTCGAGCCCGGGGCGGGCCAGCGCGGTATCGCCAAATAGAGAGTCGAAGGACTCCTGCGATAGCTGGTTGAAGCAGTCGGGGTTGTCCAAGTCGACCGGGTGCCTGGGCTCGAAGTCCGTGATGGTGGAGGGAGCGGCGAACCGCTGGTTCCAGGGACAGACCTCGTTACAGATGTCGCAGCCGAAGATCCATCCCTGCATGTGCTCGGCGATGTGGGGCGGTATGTGTCCGCGGTGCTCGATGGTCTGGTACGAGAGGCAGCGGGTGGCGTCGAGGAGTCGTGGCTCGACAAAGGCGCCGGTCGGGCATGCGTCGAGGCAGCGAGTGCAACTACCACAGTGATCAATCTCGAACGGCGTGTCGCACGAAAGCTCCAAGTCATTGATTACGCTGCCGATAACGAACCATGATCCAGCGTCTTGCCGGAGCAGCATAGTGTTCTTTCCGATCCACCCGAGGCCGGCGCGCTGGGCGAGCTCTCGCTCGGGTACGGGGCCCGCATCGGTGAAGGGCCGAGCCCAGCCGGCCCCGTGAGCGAGGAGCCAGTCGGCCAGCAACTCCAGGCGGCGCATGGTGGAGATGTGGTAGTCTTGGCCCCTGGCATAACGGGCGATCTTAAACCGTTGCTGTACTGTAGTTTCCTCATAGTAGTAGTTATCGAGAACAATAACTGCTGACTTGCCGCGTGGATCGATGCGGCGAGGATCTTTGCGCTTCCTCGCCTGCCGGTGGA
>JAGGAG010000039.1 GCA_017889745.1 Gemmatimonadota bacterium
ATCCGGAAGAGCGCAGCGTGGACGACAAGCGCGGCACCTGGACCATCTCGGCCCGGTGGCGCGGCACCCACCGCATGCTGACGGACGAGCAGGGACGCGCGAAGTGCGTGGCCTGTGGCCTCTGCCCGCAGATCTGCCCGTCCAACTGCATCAAGCTGATCCCGGGCGAGGACGAGGCGGGCAACCGGTACCCGCTGATCTACGAGATCGACGAGTTCCGCTGCGTGTTCTGCGGCTACTGCCAGGAAGTGTGCCCCGAGGAGGCGATCCACGTGGGCGTGCACTACGAGAACGCCGAGTACACCCGGGAGCGCTTCGTGTACGACCTCGAGCGCCTCTGTTCACAGACGCACGCGGTGTCGACACTCTGGGATCCCGCCGACCCCCGGGGCCAGTAGTGCATACCGTCTTCTGGATCTTCTTCGCCGGCGCCGTGGTCTCGGCGGCCATGTGCGTGCTGCGGCGCAACCCGGTGGGGGCGGCGATGTGGCTCGTAGCCACGATGTTCTCGCTGGCCGGCATCTTCGTGATCCTCGACGCGCCGTTCCTGGCGGCGATCCAGGTGCTGGTGTACGCCGGTGCCGTAATGGTGCTGTTCGTGTTCGTGATCATGCTGCTCAACCTCGACATCACCACCACCGACCTGCGCGGGTCGCTGAGCATCGGCGGCGCGGTGGCCGTGACAGGGCTGCTCGCGGTGGAACTGGGCGCGCTATGGGCCTACACGCCGGAGCGGCTGGCGCAGGAGTTCCTGCCGGCGGGCGGCGCGGTATTCCCGGGCGCGATTCCGGCGGGGGCGGCGTCGAGCAACATCGTGCTCGACGTGGCGCGCCCGCTGTTCGATGCCTACCTCGTCCCGTTCGAGGCAACCTCGGTGCTGCTCCTGGCGGCGGTCGTCGGGGCGGTGGTGCTCGCGAAGCGGAGAATCTGAATGCCGCCTGACCTGCTTGGCCCGACGCTCGCCCTGTCCGGGATCCTCTTCAGCATCGGGGTCCTGGGCGCGCTGCTGCGGCGCAACGCGATCATCCTCTTCATGTGCGTGGAGCTGATGCTCAACGCGGTCAACCTCGCCTTCGTGGCCTTCGCCCGGTACTACGGCTTCGGCGGCCATGTGCTCGTCTTCTTCGTCATGACCGTGGCGGCGGCTGAGGCGGCGGTGGGGCTGGCGATCATGCTCGCCCTGTTCCGCCACAACCAGACGCTGGACCTGCAGGACATCAATTTGCTGCACGGCTGATGCATCCAGCCCCGCTCCTCCTCCAGGCTGACGCCATGCCCACCGGCGCCGGGGTCCCGTTCTGGCTGGTCCTGGCCCTGCCGCTGGCCGGCTGCCTCCTCAACGCCGCCATCGCGTTCACGCGCCCGCAAACGAAGGCCCTGGTCTCGGTGATCGGCCCGGGCGTGGTGCTCGGCGCCTTCGCGGTGGCGGTGGCGTGCTTCCTCCGGTTGCAGGCGCCGGGAGCCCCCGAGGCGCTCGACCTCGGGCTGTGGCGCTGGATCGAGGCCGGCGACCTCAAGATCGACATCGCGTTCCGGCTGGATCATCTCTCGGCGATCATGGTGCTGGTCGTCACCGGCGTCGGCGGGCTGATCCACCTCTTCAGCATCGGCTACATGAAGTCGGACGACGGCTACGCGCGGTACTTCGCGTACCTCAACCTCTTCATCGTGTTCATGCTGGTGCTGGTGCTGGGCCGCTCCATGCCGGTGATGTTCATCGGTTGGGAAGGGGTGGGGCTCTGTTCCTACCTGCTCATCGGCTTCTGGTACGGCGTCCAGGCGAACGCGGATGCCGGCAAGAAGGCGTTCATCATGAACCGGATCGGGGATTTCGGGTTCCTGATCGCGATGTTCCTGACGTGGCACGCGCTGGGGACGCTCGACTTCGCCGAGATCGCCGCGCGGACGCCGGAACTGGCGGCGAACGGCGCGCTGGTCACCGCCATCGCGCTGTTCATCGCGCTCGGCTGCGCCGGCAAGTCGGCCCAGATCCCGCTCTACACCTGGTTGCCCGACGCGATGGCCGGCCCCACGCCGGTGTCGGCGCTGATCCATGCCGCCACGATGGTCACGGCCGGCGTGTACCTCGTGGTGCGGACCAACGGGATCTTCTCGCACGCGCCCGCGGCGAGCCTGGTGGTGGCCGCCATCGGCGCGGCGACCGCGCTCTTCGCCGGGACGATCGCCCTCCGGCAGAACGACATCAAGAAGGTCCTGGCATTCTCCACGGTGTCGCAGCTCGGGCTCATGTTCCTCGCCGTGGGGAGCGGCGCGTACGTCGCCGGCATCTTCCACCTCGTGACGCACGCCTTCTTCAAGGCGGTGCTGTTCCTGGGCGCGGGCAGCGTGATCCACGCCATGCATCATGCCTACCACGCCACCCATCGCGACGCCGACCCGCAGGACATGCGGAACATGGGCGGGCTCCGGAAGTGGATGCCCTGGACGTCCACGCTCATGTGGATCGCCACGCTGGCGATCGCGGGCATCCCGGTCTTCTCCGGGTTCTTCTCCAAGGACGAGATCCTCGCCTCGGTGTTCGGGCGGGGCGCGGGGCAGGGAGTGTTCTACTTCTTCTGGCTGCTCGCCTCGCTCGCATCGCTGCTGACGGCGACCTACATGGGCCGGCTGATGGCGACGACGTTCCAGGGCACCAACCGCACCGGTATCGCCGAGCAGGCGCGCCTGCACGAGGCGCCGTGGATCATGACGGCACCGCTCGTGGCGCTCGGGCTCCTGAGCCTCGTGGGCGGGGCCATCAACCTGCCGCACTTTGCCGGCGGGAATGCGTGGCTGGAACACTGGCTCGAGCCGGTGCTGGCCCCGTCGCACGGGGTGGTGCCGCTCGTGATGCCGGAGGGCGCCACCGAGGCCGCCCTGATCGGCTTCGCGGTGCTGATCGGCATCGTGGGACTGGTGGTGGGCGTGAAGGGCGTGCTGCGCGGCGCGGTGGCGACGCCGGCGGAGGCGGTGCCGGAGACGGGATTCCGCCGGGTACTGAGCGCCCAGTACTTCGTGGACGCCATCTACGACCGGTTCATCGTGCGGCCGGTGCAGTGGTTCGCGCAGACGGTGCTGTGGAAGACCATCGACCAGTGGCTGGTGGACGGCGTGGCCGTGATGGGCAGTGCCCACCTGCTGCAGGGGATCGGCTGGCTGGGCAGCCGGTTCCAGACGGGGCAGCTCGGACTCTATCTCCTCCTGTTCGTCGCCGGCGCCGTGTGGGTGCTGGGCGTCGTCCTGCAATAGGCCGGCATGCGCGCCTTCCTCGACTCGATCGGTTACGCACACTGGATCCTCAGCGTGCTCCTGCTGCTGCCACTGGCGGGCGTGGTCCTCGTCCTCCTGGCACCGAAGGAGTGGGCCCGCTGGCTGACGCTGGTGGTGGCGATCGCGGAGTTCGTGCTCGCGCTCGGGCTCTGGATCACCTTCGATCCCGACAACGGCGGGATGCAGTTCACGGCAACGCTCACCTGGCTGCCCGAACTCGGCATCAGCTACCGCATCGGCCTCGACGGGCTCTCGCTGTTCATGGTGCTGCTGGCGACGGCGATGATGCCGCTGCTGGTGTGGGGCAGCTGGTTCGCGATCGACCAGAAGGTGCGGGGCTACTACGCGCTGCTGCTGGCGCTCAAGACCGGCATGATCGGCGTGTTCGTCTCGCTCGACCTCTTCCTGTTCTACTGCTTCTGGGAGCTGCTGCTCATCCCGATGTACTTCCTCATCGGCACCTGGGGCAGCAGCAACCGGCTCTACGCCGCCACGAAGTTCGTGGTCTACACCTTCGCGGGCTCGATCCTGATGCTGGTCGCGGTCATCACGATGGTGACGATCGTGGCGCGGGGCACGGGCGAGACCTCCTTCGCGTACGACCACCTGGTGCGCCACAGCGACCTGCTGGCCCCGTACGCGCCGTGGCTCTTCAGCGCGTTCGCCCTCGCGTTCGCGGTGAAGGTGCCGATCTTCCCGTTCCATACCTGGCTGCCCGATGCGCACGTGGAGGCCCCCACGGCGGGCAGCGTCGACCTCGCCGTGATCCTGCTCAAGATGGGCACCTACGGCTTCCTGCGGTTCGCGATTCCGTTCTTTCCCGCGTTCGCGCTGAGCCGGGGGGTGGCGGCGGTGTTCGTGGCCCTCGCGGTGATCGGCATCGTGTACGCGGCGCTGGTGTCGATGGTGCAGCCCGACCTCAAGAAGCTGATCGCGTACTCCTCGGTGAGCCATCTCGGCTTCGTGATGCTGGGCATCTGGGGCGGCACGGTGGCGAGCGTGCAGGGGGCCATCATCGTGATGATCGCCCACGGCATCTCGACCGGTGCGCTGTTCTTCCTCGTGGGCATGCTGTACGAGCGGCGCCACACCCGGCTGCTCGCCGACTACGGGGGCCTCGCGCGCGTGGCCCCGAAGCTGGCGACGGCGTTCGTCATCACGGCGTTCGCGTCGATCGGGCTGCCGGGCCTGAACGGGTTCATCGGGGAGTTCCTGGTGCTGCTCGGCAGCTTCGGGCGGTTCCCGGTGGCCGTGGGCATCGCCACGAGCGTCGTGGTGTTCTCCGCGGCCTACCTCCTGGTGGCGGTGCAGCGGGTGTTCTTCAACCCGATCACCAAGCCGGAGAACCTGGAACTGCACGATGCGACACCGCGTGAGCTCGCGGTGCTGGTGCCACTGATCGCGGCGATGCTGTGGATGGGCCTGTACCCGCAGCCGATCCTGCGCCGCACCGAGGCCGCGGCGCGGCGCTACGTGGAAACGGTGCGGCCGTATCTCCCCGCCGCCACTACCGCTGCCTCGACGGAGGCGCGCTGATGCCGATCGACCTCCGGGGCCCGCTCGGCCTGACGCTGGCGCTCCTGCCCGTGGTGCTGCTCACCGCCTGGTCACTGGTGGTCATGCTGGTGGTGGCGTGGCGGCACGGCAGCGAGGCCGACAGCCGGCTGGCCGGCTGGCTCTCCGTGGCGGGCATCCTCGGGGCCGCCGGGGCCACCCTCTGGCTGTGGCTGGCGGGCGCGGAGAGCGCGGGCCAGCCGCACATGGTGTACCTCGACGAGTACCGCTTCGTCAGCGAACTGCTCATCCTGTTCATCGCCGGCGCCACCTGCCTCCTGTCGCTGCGCTTTCTCGGCAAGCAGCGGCTGCTGGCGCCGGAGTACTACGTGCTGGTGCTGTTCGCGACCATCGGCATGCAGCTGATGGTGGCCTCGGCCGACTTCATCCTGCTGTTCATCGGCCTGGAGGTGATGTCGATCTCGGTGTACGTGCTGGCAGGATTCGACCGGTTCCGCCGCTCGTCGGCGGAGGCGGCGCTCAAGTACTTCCTCGTTGGCGCGTTTGCCTCCGCCTTCCTGCTCTACGGCATCGCGCTGGTGTACGGGGCCACGGGGCAGACCCACTTCATCCTCATCGGCCAGCAGCTCGCCGGAAGCGACCGGTCGCTGCTGGCGCGCATGGGCCTGGCGCTCCTCCTGGTCGGGTTCGCGTTCAAGACGGCGGCGGTGCCGTTCCACATGTGGGCGCCCGACGTGTACGACGGCGCGCCCACCCCGGTCACGGGCTTCATGGCCACCGGGGTCAAGACCGCGGCGTTCGTGGCGCTGGTCCGGGTGCTGGCCGACGCGTTCCCCACCTTCGCCTCGCTCTGGCAGCCGATCATCGCCGTGCTCGCCGTGGCCTCGATGGTCGTCGGCAACGTGGTGGCGCTGGCGCAGGGCTCGCTCAAGCGGATGCTGGCCTACAGCTCGATCGCACACGCCGGCTACCTGCTCGTGGGCGTGTGGACCGCGACCGACATGGGCCGCGCCGCGGTGCTCCTCTACCTCATCGCGTACAGCATCACGTCGCTGGCGGCGTTCGGCATCATCACGGCCGTGGAACGGGTCGGCTCGCGCACGGTCATGCTGGAGGACGTCGAGGGCTTCTTCCGCGTGCGTCCCTGGGGCGCACTCTCGATGGGCGTCTGCCTGCTATCGCTCCTCGGGTTCCCCGGCACCTTCGGCTTCATCGGCAAGTGGTACCTGATGACCGCCGCGATCGACCGCAACCAGCTCCTCCTGGCCGTGGTCATGGGCCTCGGGAGCCTCGTGTCCCTGGGCTACTACCTCCCGGTCGTCATGGCCATGACGATGAAGCCGGAGCGCACTCCCGATGCGCACCGGCAGGTGCTCTTCTCCCGCGCCGCCAAGGCCATCATCGCGGTGGCCGTGCTCGTGAACCTGCTCTTCGGTGTCTGGCCGCGGAAGGTGGTCGACCTGGCGCTGTCGGCGTCCCAGCACATGAGCGCCCAGACGGCGCGGCGGCCCGCGGGCGACCGATGAACGTGCCGAAGGGCGTCTTCCGCCAGTACGACGTGCGGGGGATCGTCGATCGCGAGCTGACCCCCGTGTTTGCGCGCGCGCTGGGGCGGGCATTCGCCAGCGCGGCCTGGGACCACGCCGGGCACGCGCCGGTGCTGGCCGTCGGGCGCGACAACCGCCCCTCGGGCGCGGCACTCGCCGCGGGATTCCGGCAGGGCATCGTGGATGCGGGGGGGACGGCGGTGGACGTGGGGCTGCTCCCGACACCGGCGCTCTACTTCGCGGTGCACGAGCTCGGCACCGACGGCGGATGCCAGGTGACGGGGTCCCACAATCCGCCGGAGTTCAACGGCTTCAAGATGGTGCTCGACGGCGGGTCGATGCACGGCGATCACATCGTGGCGCTCTGGGAAGCGATCGTCACCGAGCACTGGCGCGCCGGCACGGGCCGGGAGACCGCCGACGGCACGGTGCTCCCGCGCTATCGGGACGCGATCGTGGCGCGACACCGGCTCGAGCGGCCGGTGCGCGTCGTGGTCGACTGCGGCAACGGGGCCGGCAGTGTCATCGCGGTCGAGACACTGCGGAAGCTCGGCGCCGAAGTCACGCCGCTCTTCTGTGAGTCGGACGGCACCTTCCCGAACCACCATCCCGACCCGACGGTACCCGGGAACCTGCGCGATCTGCAAGCGGAAGTGCGCCGACACGGCGCGGAACTCGGCATCGCATTCGATGGTGATGCCGACCGGATCGGCGCGGTCGACGAGACCGGAGAGATCCTCTTCGGCGACCAGCTGCTCGTCCTGTACGGGCGGGATGCGGTGCGGCGCTTCGGGGCGGGTACCCCGGTGGTGTTCGACGTGAAGTGCTCCGAGGTGCTGTCGCGCGCGCTCACCGAGGCGGGCGCGCGGCCGGAGATGTGGAAGACGGGCCATTCGCTCATCAAGGCGCGCATGAAGGAACTGGGGGCACCGCTCGCGGGCGAGATGAGCGGCCACATGTTCTTCGGGGGCGACTACTTCGGCTTCGACGACGCGCTCTTCGCCGCGGCCAGGCTGCTGGAGATCGTGAGCCGGGGCCCGCGGGGCCTGGCCCCGCTGCTGGCCGACCTGCCGAAGACCTTCGCCACACCGGAACTCCGGGTCGATTGCCCGGACGACCTCAAGTTCGGCATCACCGAACGCGCCGTGGCGCACTTCAAGGCCCGCTATCCCGTCAACACCATCGACGGCGTGCGCATGACCTTCCCGAAGGGATGGGGCCTGATCCGGTCGTCCAATACCCAGCCGATCCTCGTGCTCCGGTTCGAGGCGACCGAGCCCGCCGCCCTTGCGGCCTACCAGGCCGAAGTGATGGGCTGGCTCGCGGAGCAGGGGGTCGGCGCCTAGCCGCGCCATGTCCAACGGCATGCGGCGGGCCCTGCTCGCCGCCGGCGCACTGGCCCTGGTGCTCTTCGCAGGGCGCTGGACCGCGTCCACGCTGGCCGACCGCTGGTGGGGCCTCGCGGTCTCGCCAGCCGCCGCGCAGTTCCTGACCGACGTCAACCTCCTCCGCCTCACCCTCGACCTCGCCGGCGTCGTTATCGCCACGGCGTGGTTCATCGGCAACCTGCTGGTGGTGTACCGCGCCATCGGCGGGGTCGAGGTATCCCGGCAGCTCGCCAACCTCGAGGTGCGCGAGGCACTGACCCAGCGCACGCTGCTCGGGGGCGCCGTGCTGCTCGGCCTCATCCTCGGGCTCGTTACCGGCGGGGACATCTCGCGCTACTGGCGGGTGATTGCCCTCGCCTGGCAGGGCGTCCAGTTCGGCCTCACGGAGCCGGTGCTGGGCCATGATGCCGGGCTCTACGTCGCCCAGCTCCCGCTCTGGTCGCTGCTGAGGAGCTATGCCTTCGCGCTGACGCTCACCGGGCTGTTCGTGGTCGTGCTCCTGTATGCGGTGATCGGCGCGATCCGCTGGATCGATGGCCGGCCGGCCATCAGCGATCATGCCCGGCGCCATCTCGGCTGGCTGCTGGCGGGGCTGGCACTCGTGCTCGGGTGGGGGCTGCTCCTCGAACCCTACGAACTGGTGAGCGGCGTGCTGGGCGACGTCGGCACCAGGCAATTCCAGCTCGCGACGCTCACCTCGCCGGCCCTCGCCGGCACGGCGCTGATGGTGGCGGTCGTGTCGCTCCTATGGGCGGTACGGACGTCGGTCCTCAAGCTCCACTTCCTGCTCCTCGCGGGCTGGGCGGTCCTCGGCATCGGATGGACACTCACCCGGATCGCCCTCGGATCGCTGGTGGTGCCTGGCGACGCGGCGCTGGGAGACATGGCGAGCCGCCGATCGCTCGATGCCGCGGCGTTCCAGCTCGAGTCGCTGCACGACTCGGTGGCCGTGCCGTGGGCCGACGCGGGGTCGCCGCCGACATGGCCGTCGCTCTGGCAGACGGAGCCGCTGGTGCGCGTCGGCGACGCCGACTCGCTGCTTACCGCGGCGGCCGACCCGGCGTGGATCACGACCCCAGCCGGCCGACGCCCGGTGTGGCTGCTGCTGGTGACCACCAGCGACAGCGTGGCGTCGCTGCGGGCGGTGGCGGACGACCGCACCTCGGCCACCGGGGGACCGCTGTTCTATCACCCCGATGATTCGGTGCCCGCACCCGCCCCCGCGCCCCTCGTGCAACTCTCCGATCATGCGCTGTACCCCGGCACGGCGCGGGTCGTGATCGCCGATGACGTACGGGGCGTACCCCTGGGCGGGCCGGCGCGCCGGGTGGCGCTGGCGTGGGCGCTGCAGGAGCGGAGCCTGCTCGGGACGCCGGTGCCTGATGCGACGGTGGACTGGGCGCGCACGCCGCAGGAGCGGCTCGCGAAGCTCGCGCCGTACGCCGAGTGGTCGCCACCGGTGCCGCGGGTGGACGGGGGACGGCTGTTCTGGGTCTCGGACGGTTACCTCATCGACGATCACTTTCCGCTCTCCACCCGGACGATTCTCGGCGGGCGGCACCCCGGCATGCTGCACGCGGCGTTCGTCGGCGTGGTCGAGGCGGAGGAAGGGGAGACGCATATCCACTCGCGACCGGGTGCCGGGCCGGTCGCCGATGCGTGGGCGAAGCTCGCGGCGGGCGTGGTGGAACCGTGGGACGCGCTGCCGGTGACCTTGCGCGCCATGCTCCCGTACCCGGGGGAACTCTTCCTGGCGCAGGCGCGGGTGCTGGAGAACGCCGAGACGGGCGCACTGGCCGGGCGCGCGGACTCGCTGCGCATCACGCCTCCCGTCTCCAGCTTCTTCTGGATGCCGTCCGCTGCCGACGGACCCGTCCGTACGGCAGAATACGTCCGCGTGGGCACGGGCCAACTGCAGAGCCTGCTGGTCGGGTCCAGCGTCGACGGCCGCCTCGGGATCGCGCAGATCAAGATCGATTCGAGTGTCGGGCTTTCCGGTCCCGCCGCGCTGGAGCAGCGCTGGGAACGGTTCCCCACGTTCGTGCAGGTGCTGGACTCGGTACGCGCGGGAGGCGGCGTTCTCAGCGCCGGGGGGGTGCGCTACTGGGTGTCGTCCGGTGCGGTCGGCGCGATGCAGGCGCGGTATGGTCCGCGGGGCGGCGGCGGGGCCTCGGTGACCTGGGTCAGCGTGGCGAGCGGGCCGCGCGTGGGTGCCGCGCGCACGTTCGGTGAGGCCTGGACCAACCTCCGCGGTGCCACGGTGCCGCAGCCGCCGGGCGCCCTGCCCGGCGGCGCACTGGTCGATGCGCGCCGGTGGTTCCGGGTGGCCGACTCGGCCTTCCGGCGCGGTGACTTCACCGCGTTCGGGCGCGCGTTCGAGGAACTGCGCGCCGTGCTCGAAGTTCCTCCCGTCAACCCGCAATGATGTCCCCGGTGCCTCCCGGCCACGCGCTTGCTCGGCCTCAGGGCGGCGGCTACCTTCGGGCCTGTTTTCCCCTGGTTTCCGAGGAGCGGCCGTGAACATCCATGAGTACCAGGCGCGCGCCCTGCTGAAGGCGGCAGGGGTGCCCATGCTGGACGGCGACGTCGCGTCGACGCCGCCGGTCGCGGAGGCCATTGCCCGGCGTATCGGCGGCAAGGTGGTGGTGAAGGCACAGGTGCACGTCGGCGGCCGCGGGAAAGCTGGCGGAGTCAAGCTCGCGGCAAACCCGGGCGAAGCGGCCGACGCCGCCGAGCGCATCCTGGGCATGCAGATCAGGGGCCTCACGGTACACAAGGTGCTCGTGGTGCCCGCGGCGGACATCTCATCCGAGGCGTATGTCGGCCTGATCATGGACCGGGAGACGCAGCGGCCGGTGTTCATGGTAAGCCCCGCCGGCGGCATCGACATCGAGGAAGTCGCGGCCAAGACGCCGGAGAAGATCCGCCGGCTGCCGGTCGATCCCACCTACGGACTGCTCCCGCACCAAGCCCTCGCCCTCGCGTTCTTCCTGTACAAGGACTTCGCCCAGGTGAAGGCGGCGGCGCAGATCATGGAGCGCCTGTATACCGTCTTCACGCACAATGGCTGCTCGCTCGCCGAGATCAACCCGCTCGTCACCACGCCGGACGGGCGCGTGCTCGCGCTCGATGCCAAGGTGGTGATCGACGACAACGAACTGTTCTGGCGTCCCGACCTCGAGGAACTGCGCGACGAGTCGGAAGAGCCGCCGGCCGAGGCGGCGGCGCGGCGCGCCAACCTCTCGTTCATCAAGCTCGACGGCAACGTGGGCTGCGTGGTGAACGGGGCCGGGCTCGCCATGGCGACGATGGACCTGGTGAAGTACTACGGCGGCGAGCCGGCCAACTTCCTGGACATCGGCGGCAGTTCGAACCCGGAGAAGGTGGTGAACGCGCTCAAGATCATCACCACCGACCCGAACGTGAAGGCGATCCTCTTCAACATCTTCGGCGGCATCACCCGCACCGACGACGTGGCCAACGGCATCAAGACCGCGCTCGCGCAGTTCCCGGTGAAGGTGCCGATCGTGGTGCGCCTCACCGGCACAAACGAGGCGGAAGCATTCAGGATTCTCCAGGGCATCGGCATGACGGCCCTCAGTGACATGGACGAGGCGGTGCAGCAGGTGGTCCGCGCCGCCAAGGGGGCCGCATGAGCGTCTTCGTCAACAAGGCGACCCGGGTGCTGGTGCAGGGCATCACCGGCCGGGAGGGATCGTTCCACGCGCGGCAGATGCTGGAGTACGGCACACAGGTGGTCGGCGGCGTGACCCCGGGCAAGGGCGGCCAGGTGTTCGAGGGCAAGGTGCCGGTGTTCAACACCGTCGCCGAGGCGGTGACCGCCACTGGCGCCGACACGGCGGTGGTCTACGTGCCGCCGACCGCGGCCGCCAGCGCGCTCTTCGAGGCGGCCGACGCCGGTATCAGCCTCATCGTGTGCATCACGGAGGGCATCCCGGTGCAGCACGTGGCCCGGGCGATGCCCTACGTGCGAGCCCGGGGCGTGCGGCTCATCGGGCCCAACTGCCCGGGGCTCATCACGCCGGGCGAATCGAAGGTCGGCATCATCCCGGGCAGCATCTGCCTTCCGGGGCGGGTGGGTCTCGTGAGCCGGAGCGGCACGCTCACCTACGAGATCGTGAACCACCTCACGAAGGCCGGCATCGGCCAGAGCACTTGTGTCGGCATCGGCGGCGATCCGCTGATCGGCACCAACTTCATCGACGTGCTGCGCGCCTTCCAGGACGACCCCGACACCGACGCCATCGTCATGATGGGCGAGATCGGCGGCACGGACGAACAGCAGGCGGCGGAGTTCATCAAGTCGCACGTCACCAAGCCGGTGGTCGGATTCATCGCGGGGCAGACGGCGCCCAAGGGACGCCGGATGGGTCATGCCGGAGCCATCATCTCGGGCTCCTCGGGCACGGCCGAGGAGAAGCTGGCGGCGTTCGCGGCGGCCGGGATGGGGATCATGAAGCGGCCGGTGGACGTGATTGAACTGGTCAGGGAACGCTTGAAGTAGTCAACTGTGGAAACGGTGAACGGTGAACGGTGAACGGGGAGCCCCGTCACCTCCCGTTCACCGTTTACCGTTTACCGTTCACGCAGTCAGGATCCCAACATGGCTTCCAACCGTACGCTCGCCATCATCAAGCCCGACGCCATTGCCAGCGGCAAGGCCGGACTCATCATTGCGCACCTGCAGAAAGAGGGCTTCGCGGTGCGGGCTGCCCGGCTGGTGCGGCTGTCGAAGGGGGAGGCGGGCGCCTTCTATGCGGTCCACGAAGGGCGCCCGTTCTATCCCGAACTCGTGACCTTCATGATGAGCGGGCCGTGCATGCCGCTCGCGCTGGAACGGGCCGACGCGGTGGGGACGCTGCGGACCGTGATCGGGGCGACGGACCCGGCCGAGGCGGCGCCGGGCACGGTCCGGAAGCTGTACGCCGAGTCGAAGGGCCGGAACGCGATCCATGCTTCCGACAGCGACGAGAATGCGACCCGGGAGATCGGGTTCTTCTTCACCGAGGGGGAGCTGGCAGGCCTCTGGGGGTGAGGAATCCGCACCCATTTGCCTTGACCTAAGTCCTTCTCCCACTTAGGTTCCGGGGCTATGCTTCGGGTCGATCTCCGGGATTTGAAACACGGGCCGGTGGCCACCACCGGAACGCTGGCGCGGGATGATCGGGTTTTCGAAGGGCTCGACCTTTCGCTCGCGGCTCCGGTGCAGGTGGACGGTCGCATTCAGGCCAGCGGAGCGGGCGGATACTTCTGGAAGGGCCACGTTCGGGGGCAGGTACAGGCACAGTGCCGTCGCTGCCTCTCGGACGTGGCTCTGTCGGTCGATACGGATGTCGGGCTCATGTTCAGCAGCGACCCCGATCTCCAGGATGATCCCTCGGTGCACGAGTTGCCACCGTCGGCCACCCAGATCGACCTTACGGAGTTCGTGCGGGAAGAGCTGGCGCTCGCGGTGCCGGGATATCCGCTGTGCCGCCCCGACTGCGCCGGACTCTGCCCCCGCTGCGGGGCTGACCTGAACGCCGGACCGTGCGGGTGCGCGGTTCCTGACCACGGATGAGGATGTCATGGCCGTACCGAAGCGCAGGACCTCGAAGTCACGCAAGCGGCTCCGCCGGGGCCACCACACTGCGGCCGGCATCCGGACGCAGGCCTGCCCCCGCTGTAGCTCGCCGCGCCTTCCGCACCGTGTGTGCGGGTCCTGCGGCTACTACGCCGGCAAGAAGCGGATCGAGGTAGAGGACAACTGACGGTGATCCGCGTCGCGCTGGACGCGATGGGCGGAGACCATGCGCCGCAGGCCGAGATCGAGGGGGCGCTGGCCGCGCTCGCAGCGCTTCCGGGCGACTTCACGATCCAGCTGGTAGGGCGTGTGGATGTGATCGAGGCGGAGCTGGCGCGCCATCCTGGTGCCGACCGGAGCCGCCTCGAGTGCATCGAGGCTCCCGACGTGGTGGGAATGGCCGAGAAGCCCATCGCGGCCATCCGGAAGAAGCCGAAGTCCAGCCTGATGATCGGCATGGGCCTGCAGAAGGCCGGCCAGTCGGATGCGTTCATTTCTGCCGGCAACACCGGCGCGTCGCTCGCGGCCGCGACGGTCGTGCTGGGCCTGCACGACGGCGTCATGCGCGCCACGGTCGCCACGCCGTTCCCGACCGCGGATGAACCCGTCGTGGTGCTCGACGGCGGGGCCAACGTGGACTGCTCGCCCCGGGAGCTGGTGGGCTTCGCGTACCTGGGGACGGTCTATGCCCGCGACGTGCTGGGCAAGGCCTCGCCAGTCGTCGGCCTGCTGAACGTGGGCGAAGAGGACGAAAAGGGCACGGCGATGGTGAAGGAAGCGCACCAGCTGCTCAAGACGGCGCCGGGCCTCAACTACGTCGGCAACATCGAGGGCCGCGACATCGTGGCCGGCCACGCGAAGCACGGGCACATCGACGTGGTGGTGTGCGACGGTTTTGTCGGCAACATCGTGCTCAAGTTCTACGAGTCGGTCGCGCGGCTGATCGTGCGGCTGGTGAAGCGCAACGCCCCCGAGATCCTGGAGCGCGACGACGTGCGCGAGGTGTTCCGCATCCTCGATTACTCCGAGTACGGCGGGGCACCGCTGCTCGGCGTGAAAGGCATCTGCATCATCTGCCACGGCGCGTCGTCCCCCAATGCCATCAAGAACGCCATCCGCGTCGCGGTGCATTCCGCGCAGGTGGGCCTGAGCCAGCACATTGGCGCTGAATTCGCGGCCATCGCCGCGCGCAACGCGTGAGCCGCGCCCCGATCGCGGCCTTCCGGGGCCTGGGCGTGGCGGTGCCGTCACAGGTCGTCACCAACGACGACCTGAGCAAGTCGCTCGACACCTCCGACCAGTGGATCGTGGAGCGCACCGGCATCCGCGAGCGGCGCGTGGCGCGGGCCGACGAGTCGCTGACGCAGCTCACCACCGAAGCGAGCCGCATGGCGCTGGCCCGCGCCGGGATGAGCGCGGCCGAACTCGACGCCATCGTCGTCGCGACCGTGACGCCCGACCGCCGCATGCCCTCCCAGGCGTGCGATCTGCAGGCGGCGCTCGGCGCCAATCGCGCCGCGGCCTTCGACATCATCGCGGCCTGTCCGGGTTTCGTGTTCGCCGCCGGCGTGGCGGAGGGGCTCATCGCCTCGGGATCGTACAAGAACGTGCTGATCCTCGGCGCCGAGCGGCTGTCGACCATCACCGACTGGCAGGACCGCAGCACCGCGGTGCTGTTCGGCGACGGCGCCGGCGCCGCGGTGCTGACCCCGGCCACCGGCGACGGCCGCGGCATCCTGTCCACGTACCTGAAGTCGGACGGGCGGCTGGCCGAACTCCTCTACATCCCGGCGGGCGGCGGGATGAACCCGCTCACCGCCGAGAACGTGAACGACCGGGGCCAGTACATGAAGATGGCCGGCCGCGAGGTGTTCAAGGCAGCAGTGCGCGCCATGGGTGAGGCGTGCGACGAGGCGTTGCGCCGCGCCGGCGTAACGGCCGAGGAGATCGAGCTGTTCGTGCCGCACCAGGCCAACCTGCGGATCATCGAAGCGACAGCGAAGCACTCGAACATCCCGATGAGCAAGGTGATGGTGAACGTGGAGCGGTACGGCAACACCTCTGCCGCATCCATTCCGCTCGCGCTGGCCCAGGCCGAGGAGGAGGGCCGGCTCAAGCCGGGTATGCTCATCCTGCTCGTGGCGTTCGGTGCGGGGTTCACCTGGGGTGCCACGGTCGTCCGGTGGTGACCGTGCTGCTGTGCCCGGGACAGGGTGCGCAGAAGGTCGGCATGGGACGCGACCTGGCGGAGCGCTTCCCCGCGGCACGCGACACCTTTCAGGCGATCGACGAGGCGCTTGGCGTTCCGCTGTCCCGGGTCATGTGGGACGGGCCGGAGGCCGAGCTCACGCTGACGCACAATGCCCAGGCGGCGATTCTCGCGCACACCTGCGCCGTGCTGTCGGTGGTGGGCGAGAGGCTGGGGCCGGTGGTGGCGGCGGCGGGGCACAGCCTCGGCGAGTACAGCGCGTACGTGGCGGCGGGCTCGCTCACGCCGACCGACGGTGCCCGCGTGGTGCGGCGGCGGGGAGCGCTGATGCTCGAAGCGGGGCAGGTGCGGGCCGGTGCCATGGCGGCCGTGATCGGCCTGGGCGCCGCCGAGGTCGCGGCACACTGTGCGGCCGCGGCGAGCGAGGGCGAGGTCGTGGTGCCGGCCAACCTCAACGCGCCCGACCAGACGGTCATCTCCGGGGATCCGGCCGCCGTGGCCCGCGCGGGTGATGCCTGCCGGGCCGCCGGCGCGAAGCGGGTCCTGCCGCTCAAGGTGAGCGGGGCGTTCCATTCTCCGCTGATGGCCCCGGCGGTCCCGGGCCTGCGTGCCGCGCTCGAGGCGGCGGCGTTTGCCGCGCCGCGCTTTCCGGTGGTGGCCAACGCCACGGCGCTGCCGGTGCGTGACATCACGCGCGCCCGCGCGCTCCTCGCCGAGCAGGTGGTTTCTCCCGTGCGCTGGGTGGAGTGCATGCAGACCTGCAGGGTGGATCACCCGCGCGCGCGATTCCTCGAGGTCGGGCCGGGCAGCGTCCTGAGCGGGCTGCTCAAGCGCATCGTGCCGGGCACCAGGGGGGTCACCCTCGGCACGGCCGACGAAGTCGAGAAGTTCCTCGCCGCATGAGGTCGATCGACCTGACCGGCAAAGTCGCCTTCGTCACGGGCAGCACGCGGGGCATCGGACTGGCCATCGCGAAGGGGCTGCACGAGGCCGGGGCCCGGGTGGCGGTGGCGGGGCGCGACGCGGCACGGGCGCAGGCAGTCGCGGCGAGCCTGGGCGCCGGCACGGTGGGCGTGGCCTGCGAAGTGAGTGACGGAGCGCAGGTGGCTGACGCGATCGCCGCAGCCGAGCAGGCACTCGGTCCCATCGATATCTTGGTGAACAACGCGGGGCTCACCCGGGACAACATCCTGCTGCGGCTGAGCGAGGCCGACTGGGATGCGGTGCTGGACGCCAACCTCAAGGGGGCGTTCCTCACCATGCGCGCGGTAACCAAGGGCATGATGAAGCGCCGGAGCGGGCGGATCATCAACATCTCCAGCGTGGTGGGCATCATCGGCAACAAGGGGCAGGCGAACTACGCCGCGAGCAAGGCGGGCCTCATCGGCCTGACCAAGTCGGCCGCCAGGGAGTACGCCAGCCGGGGCATCCTGATCAACTGCATCGCGCCGGGCTTCATCGAGACGGACATGACCGCCGCCTTGCCCGAGGATGCACGGAAAGTCTTATTAGAGGAGATCGCGCTGGGCC
>JAGGAG010000040.1 GCA_017889745.1 Gemmatimonadota bacterium
ATCATCTCCGGCGATGCGGGAAGCCCGGCTTCGGAGCGCTCGTCCACCTTGTGCACCATCATGTAGCGCGTGGTGGGGTCATCCGCGGGCTTCTGCCCGAAGCCGACGTCCCACATTTCCGTCACCGGCCGGATGTCGATCTCGGTGTCGCCCACCAGGCCGGCGAAGCGGGTGGCCCATTCCATCGCTTCCTCGATGGAACGGGTGCGGACGATGCAGTAGCCGGCGACGAGCTCGTGGGTCCCCTTGAAGGGTCCCTTCGTGACGGTGCATCCGCCGTTCGAGAAGGTGAGGCGCACCCCGGTCGAGCTGGGCCGCAGCCCTTCGCCGGACACGAATACCCCGGCCTTCGCCATGTCCTCGATCAGCGGCCCCATCCCGGCCATCAGTTCGGGGCTGGGCGGTTCTCCCGCCTCGGTGCGCCGGTCGGACTTGTGCATGCTCATGACTCGCATCGGTCAGGCCCCCTTCTTCGCGCGCTTCCTGAACTCCTCCTCCGCGGCCATGGTCGCGCGACCTTCCTCGGAGGTGATGACCGGATCGAAGTCGGCGGAGTCGAACACCTGCCGGATCTCGATCTCGCCCACATCGGGCGGGCAGCGCTTGAACCACTCGATAACATCTTCCCTCGACTTCATCTGCACCATCCAGAAGCCGGCGAGGAGTTCCTTCGTCTCCGCGAACGGCCCGTCCGTCACCGTGGGCTTGGCGCCGGGCGTGAACCGGATCCGCGCGCCCTTCGAACTCGCGTGCAGTCCCTCGCCGGCCAGCAGCACGCCCGCCTTCATCAGCTCCTCGTTGAACTTCCCCATTTCGACGATCTGCTTGTCAGTCGGCAGGATGCCCGCTTCCGAGTCCTTGTTGGCCTTGACCAGCACCATGAATCGCATCGTTCGCACTCCCTGAGGTTCGAGTTGGAGGCCGGGTTGCTCCGGCTCTACAGACACGACGAACGGGACAACCTCAAATCGACACGGTGACAGGATGACGGCCAAGTCATTAGGTGCCAACGCGTTGTGCTCTCACCTCCGCCGTGGCCCTACCTGCGCGTATCCGCGTCGGCGCCTCGCGACTGGCGCGGGAGGCGGTCGGATGCGGATACTTGTGGTCGGCGCGTGCCGGCGTGGTGGCCGGCGACCGTGGCCCCACGAGACCGTATTCAGGCATAGAGGCCCATGACACGCTGGACGTCACGCATCGTCACGATCGCATCGCTGCTCATCGCCGCCCCGCTCGGCCCGGGCCACGCGGCCTTCGCACAGTCGGGTGCCGGCGGAGGACAGGCTACCTATACGCCGGCCGACGCGCAGTTCATGACCGGCATGATCGCCCACCACGCCCAGGCCGTGCTGATTGCCGGATGGGCGCCAACCCATGGCGCCAGTCCGTCGATCCTCACGCTGTGTGAGCGCATCGTCGCGGGTCAGGGCGACGAGATCGAGTTGATGCAGCGGTGGCTCGCGGACCACAATGAGCCGGTGCCCGACGGCAAGGCCCACTACATGAGCGGCATGTCGGCGATGAACCACGACATGGCGGGAATGGACCATGGGAGCGGCATGCCCGGCATGCTGAGCCAGGAGCAGCTGGCGCAGCTTGATGCCGCCCGGGGGCCGGAATTCGACCGGCTTTTCCTGACGTTCATGATTCAGCACCATCAGGGCGCGATCGTGATGGTGGACCGGCTGTTCGGCACCCAGGGCGCGGGCGAGGAAGAGCGCTCCTTCCGGTTCGCCTCCGACGTGTACGCCGACCAGACCACCGAGATCGACCGCATGCAGAAGATGCTCGCCGCCCTCCCCCCGTCGGGCAGCGGCCAGTGAAACTTCAGTCCTCACCCGTTCGTCCAGCCGTTTCCGTCCCCCCACAGGAATCACCAATGGCTCTTGCAAGTGCCGTCCGCGGTCCGCGTGCTCGAAGGAGCACTGCCGCACACGTTCCCCTGTCGCTGCTGATCGGCGCACTTTCCCTCGCGGGTTGCGCCAAGTCCTCGACCACGTCGGGTGGCAACATGTCCGCGGTGGCCCCGAAGCCCGATCCCCGGGTCGGCCTCAAGGCCGGCATGTTCGACGCCGGCCAGGCTGCCTGGAACGTGCGCCTCGTGTCGACGACGCCGCCGTCCGAGAAGTTCGCGGGCGTCACCAACTCCGACCTCTCCTTCCTGCGCAACTACGCGATCCAGGGCAACTACAACGGCTTCCAGGTGTGGGACATCTCCAACCCGGCCAAGCCGTCGCTGACCCTCGGGTTCCTGTGCCCCGCATCGCAGAGCGACGTGTCGGTCTACAAGAACCTGCTGTTCGTGTCGGGCGAGGGCCTGTCGGGCCGCACCGACTGCGGCACGCAGGGCGTGCGTGACACGGTGAGCGCCGATCGCCTGCGCGGCATCCGGATCTTCGATGCCACCGATATCGCGAACCCGAAGTACATCGCGAACGTGCAGACCTGCCGCGGGTCCCACACCCATACGGTGGTGGTGGACCCCAAGGACCCGGACAACGTCTACATCTACGTCTCCGGATCGGCGGGCGTGCGGTCGCCGAACGAGCTCCCCGGCTGTTCCAGGCTGACGCCGGACAAGGACCCGAACTCGGCACTGTTCCGCATCGAGGTGATCAAGGTGCCGCTGGCGCACCCGGAACAGGCGAAGATCGTGACTTCCCCGCGCATCTTCAACGACCTGGCGGCCCCGCCCGAGCACGGCGAGGCGCCGCAGGACATCGCGGCCTCCAAGAAGGAAGCCGCCGAGGCCCGCGCGAAGGGCGGCTACACCGCGGAGGTCCAGGGCATGGAGTATGTCCTGCCGCCGCAGTTCATCACGCCCATGCTCGACAGCATCGCCAAGGCGCGGGGCGGCACCACGCCGAACGCCGCCGACAGCGCGGCGCTGCGCGCGAACATCCAGAGCATCGTGAATGCGCGGGTGGGCGCGCCGCCCCCGGGCGCGGTCCGTCCGGGCCCGACCCAGTGCCATGACATCACCGTGTATCCCGCCATCGGCCTGGCCGGTGGCGCGTGCGGCGGCTACGGCCTGCTGCTCGACATCAAGGACATACCGAACCCGAAGCGGATCGGCGCGGTGGCCGACTCCAACTTCTCCTACTGGCACTCGGCCACGTTCAACAACGACGGCACCAAGCTCCTCTTCTCCGATGAATGGGGCGGCGGCGGCCAGCCCAAGTGCCGCTCCACCGACAAGCCGGAGTGGGGCGCCGACGCGATCTTCACGCTGGTCGATGGAAAGATGGTGTTCCAGAGCTACTACAAGATGCCCGCGCCGCAGACCAAGTACGAGAACTGTGTGGCCCACAACGGCTCGCTGATCCCGGTCCCGGGCCGCGACGTGATGGTGCAGGCGTGGTACCAGGGCGGCATCTCGGTGTTCGACTGGACCGATCCCAAGAAGCCCACCGAGATCGCCTTCTACGACCGCGGCCCGGTGGATTCCACCAAGATGGGCAACGGCGGGTCATGGTCGATCTACTGGTACAACGGCGTGATGGTGAGCTCCGAGATCTCGCGCGGGCTCGACATCTTCGAGCTCACGCCGAGCGCGTTCATCTCCCAGAACGAGATCGACGCGGCCAAGTCGGTACGGCTCGACTACTTCAATGCCCAGGACCAGCCAAAGATCGTGTGGCCGGCGAGCTTCGCCCTGTCTGGCGCGTACCTCGACCAGCTCGAGCGGTCCAAGGGCCTCGGGTCGAGCCAGGTGTCGGCGGCGCGCAAGGCGCTCGCCGGCGCCCAGGGCCAGTCCGGCACGGCGCAGAAGGATGCGTTGAACGCGCTGGCCAGGACGCTCGATGCCGACGCGTCGGGCGCCACGGACAAGTCGAAGGTGAAGTTGCTGGCCAATTCGGTGAGGGACCTGGCGGCCAAGAGCTGATACGGCGAAACCAGTGATTCGCAGGAATTCCAGGTAACGGATGGCCTGTCGGGGTTGATGCCCGGCAGGCCGTCTTCCTTCAAGGAGGCTCCGTGACCGATCCCGTTCCGCAGAAGCCGGCGCACATCCGCGAGTTCACGCCGAGATCGGTTGCCGTCGGCCTGCTGGTGGCGCTGGTCATCGGCGCCTCCTATCCCTACGTCGTGCTGAAATTCGGCTTCGGTCCCAACATCTCCGTCGTCTCTGCCTTCTTCGGCTTCATTGCGCTCGGCATCTTCTCGAAGAACTACAATCGCTGGGAGAACAACATCGTCCAGACGGCGGGCACCGCCGCGGGCCAGATCGCGTTCCTCTGCTGGCTGCTGGCGGCGTTCGACATGCTCGCGGCCGAGACCGACAGCGGGTTCAGCGTGCACCTCACCCGGGTGCAGACGTGGATCTGGCTGTCCACTGCCGGCCTGCTGGGCGTGCTGCTGGCGGTGCCGCTGCGCAAGCACTTCATCGACGACGAAAAGCTGCCGTTCCCCGACGGCCTCGCGGCGGGCGAGACGCTCATCATGCTCGACGCCCGCGACGAGCAGTCGCGCCGGTCCGCCTTCGCGATGATCGGGTCGATGGTCTCGTCGGGCGTCCTCTTCCTCGCTACGCAGCTTCGGTGGATCGCCGAGCTGGTGGCCTTCCGGGTGAACACATGGTCGCCGGTGGTGGGACTGGGCTTCGGCATCTCGCTGCTCAACGTCGGGTCGGGCATCATCATCGGGCTCCGCATCACGGCGAGCATGCTGCTGGGCGGGCTCATCGCGTGGATCATTGGCCCGGTGTGGCTGCTCGACCACGGCCTGATCACCGAGTCGTCACGGCGGGTGGACATCCTGCTGCTGGTCATGTGGCCCGGCGTCGGCATGCTCATCGCGGGCGGCATCACCACGCTGCTGCTGCGCTGGCGCGTGCTGATGCGCACCTTCGAGAGCCTCTCCACGGCGGCGGACCTGAGCGGCGACCTGTCGCTCCGCTGGGTGGGGATCGGCAGCCTCATGGCGAGCGTGGCCCTGGTGCTGGTGCAGCGCGCCTTCTTCGGCACGCCGGTGTGGCAGTCGGTGCTCGCGATCCTGCTCGCCATTCCCCTGGGCCTGGTGGCGCTGCGCGTGCTGGGAGAGACCAACTGGGGCCCCATCTCGACCATGGCCAACCTGACGCAGGCGCTCTTCGGGGTGGTGGCCCCGGGCAACCTCAGCGCGAGCATGGTGTCGAGTGCCACCACGAGTGCCGTGGCCGCCGAGTCGGAAGGGCTGATGCAGGACTACAAGGCCGGCAGCATGATCGGGTCCACGCCGCGCATCCTGACCTACATGCAGCTGCTGGCGGTGCCGGTGGGGGCGCTGGCGCTGGCGTTCATGTACCCGGTGCTGCGCGATACCTACGGCATCACCGGCGAGCACGCCCAGCTGAGCAGTCCCACGTCGCAGCGCTGGGTGGGCTTCGCCAAGATCGTGACCCAGCAGCTCACAGGGCCCGCCGCGATGACGCCGGCGGCCATCGCGCGGCTCAGCTGGATGAAGTGGTCGTTCGGGGTCGGGGCGCTGTTCGGCCTGATCTTCACGCTCCTCGAACAGCGGAAGGCGTGGCGGTCGTTCGTGCCGTCGCCCACGGGCATGGGCATCGGCGTGCTCATTCCGATCAGCGCGGTGACGACGATCTTCCTCGGCGCACTGGCCGATCGCATCTGGGAGAAGGCGAAGCCGGAATCACACAAGCGCTATTCCATCGCCACGGCGTCGGGGTTTATCGCCGGCGAGGCGATCGTCGCAGTCATCATTCCCCTGCTGGTGACGCTGGGCCTGATCAAACTGGCGAGCTGAACATGCGACTGCTCTTGGGTGCCATCACGCTGGCGTCGCTTGCCGGCGCTCCGCTGCACGCGCAGGCCGACGGGATCCTCGGCACGTGGCGCGGCACGTCTATCTGCGTCAAGGAAGACTGGAACAGCGCCTGCAACGACGAGCAGGTGATCTACTACGTCACCCGCATCCCGAACCAGCCCGACAGCATTGCGCTCGACGCGCAGAAGGTCGTGGGCGGCAAGCCTGAACCGATGGGCATCCTGACCCTTGGTTACGACGCGGCGGCGAAGGCCTGGTCGGCGGAGTGGCGCAATGCCCGCTATCACATCCTCTGGACGTACCAGGTGAGCGGCGATGCGCTCACCGGTACGCTGTTCCAGCTGCCCTCACGCCGCGTCGCGCGCCACGTGACCGCGCACAGGGAGCAGCCCTGATCATCCGGATAGCCACCCCGGCCGATGCGCCGCGCATTGCGGAGTTGAGCGGGATCCTCGGATACCCGAACAGCGCGGTGACGATCGCCGACCGGCTGGCGCGGTTGCTGCCGCGCGCGCGGGAGGTCGTGCTGGTGGCGGAACTCGCGCCGCGCGGTGTCGTCGGCTGGATCCATGGGGCGGAGCAGGAGCTGCTCGATTCAGGCCGGCGCTGCGAGATCACCGGCCTGGTGGTGGATCCGCCAGCGCGGGGGCAGGGGGTGGGACGGCGGCTCGTGGAGGCGGTCGAGGCGTGGGCCGCGGCGCGCGGGCTCGGACTGCTGACGGTCCGAAGCAACATCGTCCGCGTCGAGTCGCACCCGTTCTATGAGCGCCTTGGCTTCGTGAGGGCCAAGACCCAGCACGCGTACCGCAAGCAGCTCCCGTAGTGCCTTCGACCTCAGGCGCGCTCGACCGCGCGCTCGGCCGGCGCGACCTCACCGCCTTCGCCATCAACCGGGTCATCGGGGCCGGGATCTTCGGGATCCCGGCCGTGTTGTACGCGGGCGTGGGTCCCTGGAGCGTCGCTGCCTTCGTGCTCGCCGGGCTCGCCGTGTCACTCATCACCCTCTGCTTTGCCGAGGTCGGGAGTTCCTTCCGGGATACGGGCGGCCCCTACCTCTACGCGTACAGCACGTTCGGGCCCCTGGCGGGGTTCGAGGTCGGCTGGCTCATGTGGGTGACGCAACTCGGCGGGTTTGCGACGGTCACCAACCTGTTCGTGAACTACGTCGGCTGGTTCGTGCCGTCCGCCACCTCCGGGCTGCCGCGCATCCTGATCGTCGCGACGCTCGTTGGCTGCCTCGCCGTCGCCAACGTGCTCGGCGTGCGGCGCGCCGCCCGGATCAACAACATCCTCACGCTCGGCAAGCTGGTTCCGCTCGCCCTCTTCGTCATCGTCGGCGTCTTCTTCATCGCCCCGGTCCGCCTTGCCCTCGCAGGTACGCCGACGGCCGCGGCGATGTCCGGGGCGGTGCTCGTCGCGGTGTACGCCTTCAGCGGGTTCGAGGTGCTTGGCGTGCCGAGTGGTGAGATCGAGGACCCCGCGCGGAGCATCCCGTTCGCGCTGCTGGCCGGGCTGGGCGTGGTGGCCGTGATCTATGTCGGTGTGCAGGTGGTTGCGATCGGCACGCTTCCCGAGCTTGCCACTTCGGCACGCCCGCTGGCCGACGCCGCCGATCGCATCGTCGGTCGCGCGGGTGCCACGGTGATGGTGGCCGGCGCGCTCCTCTCGACGCTGGGCGTGTCGCACGCCATTCTCCTCGCGGCGGGCCGCATGCCCTTCGCGATGGCGGAGCGCCGCCAGCTGCCGGCGGCGATCGCGGCGGTGCATCCGGTCTATCGCACGCCCTATGTCGGACTGATCGTCTCCGCAACCGGAATGGCGCTGTTTACGCTCGCCACCACCTTCACGTCGGCGCTCACCATCACGGTGGGCCTCCGGGTGATCATCTACCTCGTCACCTGCGCCGCGCTCCCCGTGCTGCGCCGGCAGCCAGGCCGGGCGCGGGCGCCGTTCCGCGTGCCGGCCGGCGATCTCGTGGCGCTGGTCTCGATGCTCACGTGCATCGGGCTTCTCGCCATGCGTCCATGGGCGGAGAGCCGCCAGCTCGCGATCGTGCTGGTGCTGGGCATCGCGGTATGGGCCGCCTGCGCGGCGGCGGTGCGGAGGGGCAGCAGCACGGGGAAGGCTGGTCCCGGCCCCGGAGGCGCGACATAATTGCTGCCGGAAGGAGCCTGATGAGCGATCGCGGTGCGGAAAGGACCGTTGCGACGACGCGCCTCACCACCATCCGGGCGGGGCGGGCGGAGGATGCCCTGGCCATCCGCGCGCTGTACCGGGCCGTGGCCGCAACACCGGGCGGGATCGCCCGTTCGCCGGGCGAGGTAACCCCGGCGTACGTGGACGGCTTCGTGACGAAGAGCCTTGCCAGGGGCGTGATCCTCGTCGCCGAGCAGGATGGCGTGCCCGGGCTCGTCGCCGAGCTGCACGGCTATCGAAGTGAGCTGCGGATCTTCGCTCACGTGCTGGGCGAACTGACGGTGGCGGTGCATCCGGCGGCGCAGGGGCAGGGACTGGGCCGGCAGCTGTTCGTGCGACTGCTGGATATCGTGACCCATGAGCATCCCGGTATCTCCCGGATAGAGCTGATCGCGCAGGAGAGCAATCACCGCGCGCTCCGCCTCTATGAGGGCCTCGGTTTCCGGCGGGAGGGCCGGCTGGACGGGCGGATACGCAACCCCGATGGAACGCTGGAGGCGGACATCCCGCTCGCATGGCTCCGGTGAAGCCCACGTTCTTCGCGAGCCCGGCCGCGTTCCGGGCGTGGCTCGCGAAGAATCACCTCGAGGCCGACGAGCTCCTGGTCGGGTTCCACAAGAAGGACTCGGGCAAGCCCAGCATCACCTGGCCCGAATCGGTGGACCAGGCGCTCTGCTTCGGGTGGATCGACGGCGTGCGGCGCCGGATCGACGAGGTGAGTTACACGATCCGGTTCACTCCGCGGCGGTCCCGGAGCATCTGGAGCACGGTGAACATCCAGCGGGTGGCGGTACTGGCGGAGCAGGGATTGATGAGCCCGGCAGGGCTGGCGGCGTTCGAGCGGCGCTCGGACGACAAGTCCAGCATCTATGCCTACGAGCAGCGGCACCATGCGGCCTTGCCGCCGGCTTGGGAGAAGAAGTTCAGGGCCAATGGCAGGGCGTGGGCCTTCTTCAAGGCCCAGGCGCCATCGTACCAGCGCGTCATGATCTATCGCATCGTGAGCGCAAAGCGGGAGGAAACCAGGCTGAAGCGGCTCGACGCCCTGATCGAGATCTCGGCGCAGCAGAAGCGGGCCCTGTGATCGCCACATGCTGCGGTGACCTCCCCGGCCTTAGGTTCCGCCCTGGCGACCAGTTCGCACCGATGCCGGAGATGCCGCGAGCCCCATGACCGGAGACACGATGAACCTGAACCGCTCCCTTCGCCGGGCCATTGGGGTGGCAGCGTGCGCGATCGCGTGCGGCTGCCGGGCCCGGCCCGCCGATACCGCGGACATGGCCGGCGGCACGGCCGCGATGCCCTGGAGCGTGACCCTCGAGGCGGCGGGACCGGTGCGGTTCGGCATGACGGCTGGCGAAGCGTCGGCCATGGTCGGCGCCGCGCCGGAGAATGCGGCGCCCGCCGACTCCGGGTGCAGCTACTGGCTGCCCCGGGGCGCCCCGGCGGGGCTGCGCCTCATGCTGGAGCACGGGATCGTGGTGCGGGCCGACGTGGACAGCACCGGCATCACGACGATCGGCGACCTCCGTGTCGGCAGTCCCGTCGAGTCGGTGGTGGTGGCACTCGGCCCATCGCTCCAGGTATCGCCCCACAAGTACCAGTGGGAAGTGGGCTGGCGCTACCTCACCTTCAGCGACGATTCCATCCACCGCCTGGTGTTCGAGGTGGACAGCCACGTCGTCCGCTCGTGGCGCGCCGGCCTCCTGCCCGCCGTCGAGTACGTCGAGGGCTGCAGCTAGCCGATGGCCGTTCTCGAAACCGGCCGGCTCGCACTTCGCCGGATCATCCCTGACGATGCCCCGTTCATTCTCGAGCTCCTGAACGAGCCTTCGTTCCTCGAGTTCATCGGCGACAAGGGAGTGCGGAACCTCGATGACGCGCGCCGCTACATCCTCACCGGCCCGGTGGCGAGCTACGAGCGCTTCGGCTTCGGCCTCTACCTCGTGCTCCTGAAGGTCGGCGACACCCCGATCGGTATGTGCGGGCTGGTGAAGCGCGAGACCCTGCCCGACGTGGACGTGGGCTATGCGCTCCGGCCCGCCTACTGGAGACAGGGGTACGCTTTCGAGGCCGCATCAGCCGTGCTGACCCATGGCCGCGAGGCCTTCGGGCTGCGGCGCATCGTGGCCATTACGTCGCCGGGTAACGCGGGCTCGAAGGCGCTGCTGGAGAAGCTCGGCCTGCGATTCGAGCAGGCGCTCAGCCTTCCGGGCAGCGGGGACATCCACCTCTTCGCAGTCGAAATGTGAGCGACGGCATGCACCGGACCCCGTATACAAGGAGTTGTCAGTGATCGAACCGATGAGCCCGCGGCGCGCGCTCCTGCTGGGCGCGGCAGCCGTGGGCGTGCTGGACATTCTCGACGCATTCGTGTTCTTCGGCTTTCGCGGCGTACCGCCGCTCCGGATCCTGCAGGCGATCGCATCGGGCCTCGTCGGCCCGGCCGCCGCCGTCGGCGGCGGGCTGACCACGGCGGCGCTCGGCCTGGTGCTTCACTTCTTCATCGCGTTCATGATCGTGCTGGTGTTCTACCTGGTGAGCCGGAAGGTACCGATCCTGACGCGGCACCCCGTGGTCCTGGGCGCTCTCTACGGGATCGCGGTCTACTTCATCATGACGCTGGTGGTCGTCCCGTCGTCGGCCATTGCGGCTGTGCGCGCCCTGCCTTCGACGCCGGTACTGGTGAACGGACTGCTCATCCACGCGTTCGGCGTGGGCATCCCGGCAGCGCTCTTCTCGCGGGCGGCCAGGCCGGTGCCGGTGGCGCAGGCAGGGTGAGCGTCTCCCGGCGTGTAGGCGTGCGGTTGCGGGGAGCGTCAGCGCTCATGACGATCGCCGTGCTCGCCGCCACGCCCGCGCACGGCCAGGATATCGGCGCGGTGGCGCCCGACTTCTCGGCTCCCTACGCCGCGGATAGCGCGGCGCCGCCGTGGCATCTCTGGTCGCGCGCCCCGGCACAGCTCACGATCCTCAGCTTCTGGGCTACCTGGTGCAAGCCATGCGAAACGCTGCACCCCTGGATGGAGGCCCTGGCCCGCAGCTACGCGTCACGCGGCGTGCAGGTGGTGACCATCAACATGCGTGAGCCGGCCGACTCGATCCGCCGCCTGCTGGCCGCCGACACCGGCTCCGTCACGCTCGATGTGCTCGATCCGGACGGTCACGTCACCGAGCTCTATTCCGTCACGTCCGTTCCCACCACGCTGCTCGTGGCAGAGAACAACGTGGTGCTCCGCCGATGGGAGGGCGTAAGTGCCGCGATGGGCGGCATCGAGCCGGTGATGAACCGCCTGCTCGGTCCCGCACCGGCCGCTCGCGGATCCCGGCCGCTGGGCTGTTCGGAGTAGGCCGGCACATGCTCCTCGCCCTGACCCGCAGCGTCAGCCCCGCGATGGCACACTGCGAACTGACTCACCTCGCGCGCGTCCCGATCGATCCCGCCGTCGCCGCCAGCCAGCACCGCGGCTACGAGCGGGCACTGGAACAGCTCGGGTGCCGGGTCCAGCACGTCGCTCCCGCGCCCGGGCTGCCGGACTCGGTGTTCGTGGAAGACACGGCGGTCGTCCTCGACGAGGTCGCGGTGATTGCCCGGCCTGGGGCAGAGTCGCGGCGCGCCGAGGTGGATGCGGTGGCCGATGCACTTGGGCGGTACCGGCCGCTCGTCACGATCCAGGCGCCCGGCACGCTCGACGGCGGTGACGTGCTCCGGGTGGGCCGTTCGCTCTACGTCGGCCAGTCGGGCCGTACGAACGACGAAGGCATCGAGCAATTGCGCCGTCATGCGGCCCGGCACGGATACGAGGTGCGGCCGGTGCGCCCGACCGGCTGCCTTCACCTCAAGACCGCGGTCACTGCAGTGTCGGAGCATGGCGTCCTGCTCAATCCCGAGTGGATCGCGCCGGCGCTGTTCGACGAGTTCCAGGTGATGACGGTTGACCCGGCGGAGCCCTTCGCGGCCAACGTGGTGCGAGTGGGCCGTGCCCTGCTTACGGCGGCTGCTTTTCCTCGCACCCGCCGCATCATGGAAGAGCGCGGCCTCGAGGTTCATGTGGTGGACGTTTCGGAACTGGCGAAGGCCGAGGGTGCCGTGACCTGCTGCAGCATCCTGCTCGAGGCATGAAGAAGCGAACGGGACCGCCGGGCAAGGGCGGTATCGTCTACTCCACCGAGCTGGGCCGCATGTGTCCGGCCTGCGGCCAGCCGCTCACGTACTGTGTCTGCCGCCAGGCCAGGGCGCCGGTGGGCAACGGCAACGTACGCGTGGGGCGCGAGACGAAGGGCCGGAAGGGAAAGGGCGTCACCGTCATTGCCGGAGTGCCGCTGGGCCAGGCGGAGCTGCAGGCGCTCGCCACGCACCTCAAGAAGCGCTGCGGGTCGGGCGGTACGCTCAAGGATGGGGTCATCGAGATCCAGGGCGATCACCGCGACCTGGTGGTGGAGGAACTGCAGAAGCGCGGCTGGAGCGTGAAGCGCTCCGGCGGATGAACTGATGCCCGATCTCCACCTCACAGGCGTCGAGACCGAGCTCACCACGGCCGTCACCGACGCGCTGCTGACGGTCGTGGTCCTGGCGGGCATCGCATGGCTCTGCCGCCGCGTGCCATCGTCCGGCCGGCGCACGCTCTGGGTGCGTGGTCTCGCACTGTTCGCGATCGCGGGCGCTCTCGGCGCCTTCGTGCACGGGTTCGACCTCGATCAGAGCACCCGCGAGCTGCTCTGGCGGCCCCTCTATCTCACCCTCGGCTCTGCCCTCGCCTTCTTCAGCACTGGCGCCATCAACGACTGGCGCGGTGATGCGGCGGCACGGCGCGCACTTCCCCCGCTGCTCGCGCTCGCGCTCGGCTTCTATCTCCTGACCCGGCTGTCGGGCGGCAAGTTCCTGGTGTTCGTAATCTTCGAGGCAGCGGCGCTGCTGCTCGCGCTGGCCGTATACGCACGCCTGGCCCTGCAGGGAAGGCGCGGTGCATCGCTCATGGTGGCCGGCCTGGTGCTGAGCCTTGCTGGTGGCATGTTGCAGGCGAGCAGCCTCTCGCTGCACCTGGTCTGGGACTTCGACCATAACGGCCTGTATCACGTGGTGCAGCTCGCGGGCGTGCTGTTCCTCCTCGCCGGGCTGCGCGGCACCCTCTCGGTGCCCGCGCCATGAAGAGGCGGAGCGGCCTGACGTGGGCGGCCGTGCGGAAGATCGGCCTCAGCTTCCCCGGAGTGGAGGAAGCCACGTCGTATGGAACCCCTTCACTGCATGTCCGGAAGAAGTTCCTGGCGAGGCTCCGCGAGGACGGCGAGTCGCTGGTCATCAAGTGCGGCTTCGATGAGCGCGATTTCCGGCTGCAGGCCGATCCGGTCACCTTCTTCGTCACCGATCACTACCGGGGCTATCCGGCGCTCCTGGTCCGCTTGAGCGAGGCGACGCCCACGCTGCTCCGCGAGGTCCTGGAAGAAGCGTGGCGGGTCAACGCCCCGAAACGCCTGGTGAAGGAATACGACGCGCGGTGAGCCGCTCGGTCGTGCTCGCCACCTGCCGGCACCACCCGTCCCTCACGGCGTCGGACGCGTTGTTGGCGTCGCACCTCCAGTCGTGCGGCGTCATCGTGACGGCCGCGCCGTGGGACAACCTCGCTCCGGCGGAACTCCGCGATACCGTTGTCTGCCTCCGCGCCACCTGGGACTACCACAAGCGCAGCGACGAGTTCAGGCGGTGGATCTCCGCGCTGCGCGAGCGGGAGGTGGTCCTCGTCAACCCAGCCGAGACGGTGCTCTGGAACATGGACAAGGGGTACCTCGGATGGCTCGAGTCACGCGGCATCGCCATCCCCATGACCCGCTGGATAGCGCCGGGGGCCGTCATCGACCTTCCCGGCATGCTCGCGGCGTCCGGGTGGCGTCGGGCGGTACTCAAGCCGCGCATCTCGGCCACCGCCTTCGGCACGCACCTGGTATCGGCGGCCACGGTGCTTGGCAGCGACGAGGCGGGCGTGCTGGCGCGAAGCGGCGCGCTGCTGCAGGAGTTCGTGCCGGAAATCCAGTCGGCCGGCGAGATCTCGCTGATGTTCATCGATGGCGGCTTCAGTCACGCGGTGAGCAAACGTCCCTCGGCCGGTGACTTCCGGGTGCAGCACGAGTTCGGCGGCACCGTCGGCGCAACCGGGGCATCGCCATCGCTCCGTGACTTCGGGGCGCGAGTCCTCGACGCGATCCCGGTGCCGTGGACCTATGCCCGGGTGGATGTGGTGGATACTCACGAAGGCCCGGTACTGATGGAGCTCGAGTTGATCGAGCCCGACCTCTTCTTCACTTTCGGAAGCGACGGTGCGCGGCGCCTCGCCGAGGCGCTGGATCGGCAGTGCGCGCTGCCGGGCGCACTGCAAGCTCCATAGGTCCTCCCTGCGGTCGCCCCTCGCCAAAGGGGCCCGAACCTGCGAGTTTACGCCCTCAACAGCGGCGCCGGATCGTCCGATCGCCGGCCCGTTTTCACCCGATAAGGACCCATCGTGCCTTTCAGTAGCCTCAAGCTTCACCCCAGCCTCCTCAAGGGGGTGAAGGAACTCGGTTTTACCCGCGCGACCCCGATCCAGGAAGCCGCCATCCCGCCCGCCCTCGAGGGGCGCGACATCCTCGCCTGCGCGATGACCGGCAGCGGCAAGACGGCGGCGTTCATCCTCCCGATCGTTCACCAGCTGATCGACCGTCCCCGCGGCGTGACTCGCGCACTGGTGCTCACGCCCACGCGCGAGCTGGCGGCCCAGATCCACGAGGACCTCAAGGATCTCGCCGTTCACACGCCGATCTCCGGCGCCGCCGTGTTCGGCGGCGTGGGGATGGGCCCGCAGGAGCATGCGTTCCGGAGCGGGGTGGACGTGATCATCGCCACCCCGGGTCGGCTGCTCGATCACTTCCGGCAGCCATACGCGAAACTGGCCGGGCTCGAGTATCTCGTGCTCGACGAAGCCGATCGCATGCTCGACATGGGCTTCCTGCCCGACATCAAGAAGGTGCTGCGCCACCTCCCGGCCAAGCGGCAGACGTTCTTCTTCAGCGCCACGATGCCGGCCCCGATCGGCGTGCTCGCGAAGGAGATGCTGAAGCAGCCGTTCACCATCAATGTCGAGCGGCAGGCGGCGCCGGCGGTGGGCATCACGCAGGCGGTCTACCCGGTGGCACAGGAGCTGAAGGGCGCGCTCTTCGTGGAGCTGCTCAAGCGCGGTGAAATGAAGGAAGCACTGGTCTTCACCCGCACCAAGCATCGCGCCAACCGCCTGGCCGACTACCTGGTCAAGCAGGGCATCAAGGCGGCGCGGATTCACGGCAACCGCTCGCAGGCCCAGCGCACCGACGCGCTCGCCGGCTTCAAGGACGGCCGCTATCGCGTGCTGGTGGCGACGGATATCGCGGCGCGCGGCATCGACATCGAGGAGCTCGGTCACGTCGTCAACTTCGACGTGCCCCTGGTTCCCGACGACTACATCCACCGGGTCGGCCGCACCGCGCGCGCGTCGGCCACCGGCGATGCGTTCACTTTCGTGTCGCCGCAGGAGGAGAGCGAGCTGCGGAACATCGAGCGGGCGGTGGGGAAGCGCCTGCCGCGCGTCACGGTGCCCGATTTCGACTACCACGCCAGGCCCGAGGGACAGCTGGAGATCCCGCTCGCCGAGCGGATCGCGGCGATCCGGGCCAAGAAGGCGGAGGACCGCGCGCGCGCCAAGGCGAAGGAGGCGCGCCGCGCGTCATCGGGTGGAAACGCCGGACAGGGTGCCCCGGGGGGCGGTCGGAGTGGTGGTGGCCGTGCCGGTGGCAGCGGGCGCGGCGGCAGTGGAAGTGGCGGTCTGTCGCGCGGCGGCTCGCCCCGCCGGGGCGGCGGTGGCCATCGCGGCGGCTAGGGCACACGCCCCCGCCGTGATCCTGCTCTGCCTGGCTGCGCGGTCGCTGTGCGCGCAGCAGGCGGCCTGGGTCATGGGCCCGCAGGCGAAGCTCGGGCTGCGGGAGCTCTGGGCCACCAGCCTCACCGCCCGGCGAGAGCAGGTCGCCTGCCTGGGCGGCGTCATCGGGGCCGACACGGTGCGCGTCGACCGCGTGCGACCAGTCGACGAGCCCTCCGATTCGCTCACCGCATCATCCGAAGCATCCCTCGCGACCTGTTCACCGCCCCAATGGTTCGGCACCGTGCACACGCACGTGCGCTCCACCGATGACGAGACCCCGGCGTCACGCTTCAGCCGGGGGGACCGTGCGGTCATGTCGGAATGGACCACGCGATGGGGCGGACAGGGAGCCTTCTGTCTCATCTACAGCGCGCGCCACATGCACTGCGAGGTCTATCCGCCCCGCCGTGGCACCCCGGATCCGGAGACAGCCGCCGAATGACCTGGCTCTATCACAACCTGCCGACCTGGCTCATCGGCGTCCTCATCATCGGCTCGTTCGTGCTGCTGGCCGTGCTGGGCCTGCTCCTCTTCCGTCGGCCCGCTGGCCATTGAGCCCACGGCGTACCAAGTGGTGCAGGATCGACTGATCGACCTGAAGTAGGCGAGCGACCTTACGGGGATCAGGACCCGGCCAGCGCGCTCAATGCCTCCACCGCCGCCGTCCAGCGCGTCAGGGCCTCGTCGTGGGCCCGTCGAGCCTCCTTGAGCTCGGCGTCGATCTTGCGCGCCTTCCTGGAGCCCTCCATCCCACCGGCGTAGAGTGACTGGTCGGCCAGCGCCGCCTCCAGTTCGCTGATCCTCTCCTCCAGCCGGTGCACATCCTTCTCCCTGGCGCTCGCGTCGCGCTCCGCCGTGCGGCGCAGCGACTCGAGGTTGCGCTCCGGTGCCTTCGCCGCCTCGGCGCGCGCCGCCTTCCGCACCGCCGCCGCCTCGACCGCCACTGCGGCACTGCGGCGGGCGGTGCGCTCGGCGGCATGCAGCTCCCATTCGACGAAGGGGCCGCCGTAGTCCTCGATGTGCGTGCCGTCGAAGGCCCACACCCGGGTGGACAGCTCGCGGAG
>JAGGAG010000041.1 GCA_017889745.1 Gemmatimonadota bacterium
GCGCCATCGACGGAGTCGGTACGCGCGATGATCACCAGCGGGTGGCTCGCGGCCTCACTCGCGGACTTGATCGCCTTGAGCTTCGCGAGCCATGCGTCGCGCGGCACCAGTACCTTGTCGCGCTTGGCCTTTCCCACGTTCACGATGTGGCCGCAGGTCCGGTCGGACGGATCCTGGTTTTCGAGGTGAACGCCGCCCGCGCCCACCCGGATCAGTTCGGAGGCGAGCGTGAAGGTCTGGCCGGGCCCGCCGAAGCCGGCCTCCATGTCGACGAACGCAGGGGGCATGGAGAGCAGTTCCTTGCCCTCGGAATCGAACCACGCGGCGTGGCGCGCGCCCTCGATGCCCTTTCGCATCATCAGCACGAGGTCGACCATCTGGTGTGACTGATACACGCCGATGTCGGGATACATGTTCCACGTCGCCGCCAGCTGCCAGCCGCTGCCGTACAGGGCCTGGAAACCCAGCTTGGTCATGAGCGCGGCGGTATAGGCATCGTACGCGCCGGCGGAGTGGAGGTAGCTCCCCGTGTCGCGCGCCTCGTGGAGCAGGCGGCGGAGCTTCACGGCGGGGTTTTCGGTTTCGGGAGGAGCGAGCAGCTTGCTGAGCTCGCCGGCCGGAAAGGGCACCTTGCCGGCAACGGGGGACTTGGGATTCGCGGTGGCCGTCACGGGGCGCTCCGGTTGAGGACAGGCGTGCTCCAGCACGGGTGCTCGCAGGCACCCTAGCTGGGCTTGTGAATTATTTCACAAACATACTACGCTACTTCTCGCTACACCAGAGCATCGCTCAGACCCGCCGCAGGGACAAGGCTGGGTCGCCACGGGACGATGACGGCGGCCGGCAGGGCGGCCAGCCGGTCGAAAGGAAGAAGGCCGGCCGAAGGAGCGCGGGGCTGCGCGGTCCTGACGCCAACGAGCGGTACCTGGTTCGCAGGGGCAAGTTCAAGGCTGGGAGCGCGTTGAGAGCGGCGCCGGCTTATGTTGCTCTCCGTTCGCTAATCCCGATGGGCTCGGCGGCTTCGGAGCGGAGCGCTGATGCCTGATTGCAGCTATGGGGGTGCCCCAACGTGCGGATCGTGGTGCTCACGGAGGCGTTTTCAAAACGCATGGGTTACGCCGCGATGGCACTGCCCAGGCACCTGGCCCGCTTAGGGGCCGAGGTGCACGTGCTCACCAGCGGCCTCCCTCCCTACCACCAGGCCAGCGGGTTTGCCACGACCTACGGTCAGTTCTCCGGGGGCGAGACCCTCGTTCCCGGCACCGAGGAACAGTACGACGGCTATACCCTGCACGTCCTGCCTTTCCATCGTCGCTTCGGGTACGTGCGGCTGCGCGGCATGCAGCGCCGGCTTCTCGAGCTCCGGCCCGACATTGTCCAGACGTTTGCCGTAGTCGGGTGGCTGCCACTCGACGCTGCAGTGGCCCAGATGCGCGGCGGGTTTGCGCTGTTCACCGGCAGTCACACGACCGCATCGGTATTCCGGCCGGCACAACCAGGGGTCCACCTCTCCTTCGCGGCCCGCGTCGCAAACCTGCTCACGCGTACGATGCCGGGCGCGTTCAACAGTTGGCGGAGCGAGCGCTGTTATGGAGCGACGGTCGACTGCGCGGATATCGCGGTGCGGTTCCTTGGCGTTCCTGCGCGCAAAGTCGTGGTCGCCCCGCTCGGTGTGGATACGGACGTCTTTGCCCCAATCGCGTCCACGGCCGCAGTCGAGGCACGGCGCGCGCACCGGGCACGGCATGGAGCCGGCGACGAGGACATCGTCTGCGTCTATTCCGGGCGCCTCACCCCGGACAAGAATCCACTCCTGCTGGCGCGCGCAGTGGCACGCCTGCGCGCGGAGGGCCGACCCTACCGGGCCTTCGTCGTGGGTGAGGGTCCCCAGGCGGAGGAAATCGCCGCCACCGCCGGTGCGCTGGTGCACCCCTTCGTCCACTTCACGGAACTGGCGGCCTGGTACCGTGCGGCCGATATCGGCGTGTGGCCGACCCAGGAGTCGACGTCCATGCTCGATGCGGCGGCGTGCGGGCTGCCCATCGTCGTTAATGACACCTTGAGAGCCGTCGAGCGCATCCAGGGCAACGGCGTCACGTACCGCCTGGACGATGAGGACGATCTGGTCCGCGTACTTCGCGAACTCGCGCCGCCGGCGCGTCGCGTCGCACTCGGGGCAGTGGGAGCGCAGCGCATGCGCGACGAGTTCAGCTGGACGGTACTGGCCGCGCAGCGGCTGCGTGACTACGAAGAGGTGCTGGGGCGACATGGTCCACTGGGTGCGCCGTCCATCCTTCACGACGGACCGAAGGCGACTGGTGTGGCGGAGACGTGAGGCGTGCCGCCGCGGGACCCTGGGTCTGAGGCCGTTTCACCTGTCCGCATCGCCCAGATGCCGCCCGGAAACGCGTCTCGCGGCGCTATATTTCGCCCGCGTTACGGCGGGTTGCGGTCGGCGCTCACCGGATCCGGCAGCTGGCCATCGCCGTGCCTCGACGATCCCTGGGAGGGCCGCGCGGTGGCAGCGTTGTTCGTAAGAGCATTTCGTCGGCTGCGATACGCGCACCTGTATCGACGCGGTGAGGTCGATTCCACCGTTCGTTTCCTCCGCTGGGCGCGCATCACGAACATCCGACGTCAGCGCTCCGCCATCCGGATCGGGGCGCACAGCACGATCGGAGGCGAGTTGCTCACCTTCGCGCATGGCGGAGCGATCGGCATCGGCTCCTGGTGCTTTGTCGGCGAGGGGACGCGGATCTGGTCCTCGAGCCGCATCCGGATCGGCGACCGCGTGCTCATTTCGCACAACGTGAACATCCATGACACCAACGCGCATCCGCTCGATGCCGCCGCGCGTCATCAACAATTCGTCGCCATCAGCACTGTGGGGCATCCCCGCGAGCTCGACGGGGTCGCGGCCGAGCCGATCGAGATCGGCGATGATGCGTGGATCGGCTTCAATGCCATCATCCTCAAGGGCGTGCGGATCGGGGCCCGGGCGATTGTCGGAGCGGGGAGCGTGGTGACGCAGGATGTTCCCGACGATGGCGTATACGTCGGGAACCGCCTGCTCGGCGGGCTGCCGGCATGACGCTGGCCCAGAGCCGATTTTTTCCGGACCTCGTTGCCAGATATCCGCGTGCGCCTTCGATCGCACTCTGCCGGGTGCCGGAGCTGGAACTCCTGAGTGCCGTCACGTTGCAGCCGCCAGTCCTAGACCATTGTTGCGGCGATGGCTGGATTGCCGGCCAGGCCTTCCCCAGTCGCGTGCTCGAGGCGGGCGTGGACATCAGCAGGCCGGCGCTGGCGCAGGCGGCGGCGGCGGGACGGTACCTGCACACGGAATGGGGCGACGCCGGTCGGGAGCTGCCGTTCGGCACAGCGTCGTTCAGGACCGTGTTCAACAACAGCGGCATCGAGCATATCCCCGATCTGGACCGCGCCATCGCTGAGATCGCACGGGTGCTCGCGCCTGGCGGTCGCCTGCACATCAACGTACTGAACCGCCGGTATTTTGAGCGATGGCCGTTGTCGCCCGAATCGCTCCAGGCCTATCGCACCTTCCAGCCATTCCTGCATGCGCTGGATGAGGTGGAGTGGTCTGCGGTGCTGACCCGGCATGGCTTCGAGCCTCCCTCCTTCGCCGATTATTTCGCGCCCGACGTGTCGCGGGTCCTGGCCGAACTCGACTACACCTACAGCGCCCACTATCTCGGCCACGCCTGGTCGCTTCGGGTCGTGCGTGACCGGGTCACTCCGGGTTCGGTGCTGCGGCGCAGGATCGTGGAGTCGCTCGGCCCCCTGTCGTGGGAGGCCCTGCCGGGATCGGGAAGCGGATTCCTCATCACGGCCGTGCGCCGGGCGGCATGAGCGAGGACCCCGGTGCGGGAGGACGCACGGCGGGCGCGGGCGACGTGATGCCGGCTGTCGTGACCTCGCGGGATATGCGTGTCCGGGCGACACTGCTGGCCCTGTGCGTCGCGGGCTATCCGCTGGCGGCCGCGATACAGGCGGTCACGGGGCTCTCCTCCCGCCTCGTGACCGTGCCATACCGGGCCCTCGTCGCCGGACTATCCATCTGGGTGTTGGTGCGTGCCTGGAAGGCGGGCTGGTCCGGGTATGGCGGCATGCTCTGGCTGCCGCTGGCGGTGTTCTGGCTGCTGTACGCATGGCGGCTCGCGATGGACGGGCTGTTCCTGCCCGTCGCCTTCGGGGATCCGTTCAGCGACTACCTGCTCCTCGGCCTCGGCGCATCCTTGCTGCCGATGCTGGCCTGCTTCACGATCGTGGATGCGGATGCCGCAGCCCGCGCACGGACGCTGACGATCGCCATGGCCACGTGCGGTGCGGTGGCCGCCGTCATCCTCGGGTTTCGCGATATCGCCCTTGGCAATTTCCTGAGCGTCATCACCGGCCGGCTCGGCCTCGAGGCGCTCAACCCGATATCACTTGGCCATCTTGGAGTTACGACGAGCCTGCTGTGGATGGATCGGTTGCTTTCTCCATCGGGGTCGCGATACCGCGTGCTGGGAATCGCCGCAGTACTTGCCGGAATCGCGGTCGCCGTCATTTCCGGTTCACGGGGGCCCATCCTCGCCCTGATCGTGTGCTCGGCAGCAATGCTTCTTGTGGCACGGCACCGGGGGCGCAGCGTCCTCGGTGTGGTGCTGGTCGCGGTCGCGGTAGTGACCGGAGTACAGGGAGCGCGAATTGCGGGCGATCAACTCGGCCTCGGGGTCATCCAGCGCGTCGGTGGGTGGGGTGAAGACCGGTCGTCGCTGGATCGAGTCACCATCCTCCGCGACTCGTGGGACCAGTTCCTCGCCCATCCCCTGCTCGGAAGCGGCTTGCAGGAGAAGGTGAGCGGCTCCTATCCCCACAACCCGGCGCTGGAGGCATTCATGGCGACCGGCGTGGTGGGCGGTGCGACATTCTTCCTGCTGCTGGTGGCCGGTACGCTGGCGGCCCTCCGGCTCGTTCGCGCCGCGGGCGACGGGGCGTGGCTCGGCATCCTCCTCCTGCAGTACCTGCTCGGTGCGATGCTCTCGGGAGCGGTGTATGCCGGGACCACGCTTTACCCGCTCCTCGCGGCCGGTGTCGCGCTGGCGTCGACACTTCCGCGCACGACATGGGCCGGATTCGTCCTCTCCCGGCCTCAGGAGGCGGGCGGCTGATGCGCGACAGTGTGCGCCGCGACGAAGGCGTGCTGATGCCAGCGGCGGGAAATGCCCCCGCGCCCGCGTCGTGGGAATCGGCGGTGGCCTGGCTCGTGGCACAGCCGGGCCAGACCGACCTCGTTCGCGCGTGCTATTATGACCCGCCGCTGGCCGTGGCGGCGCGACGGTATCACGCAAGCGAAGAATGGGCGGCGGTGCGCGCCATGTTGCCAACATCGGGCGGGCTGGCGCTCGATCTGGGCGCCGGCAACGGGATCGCGAGTTACGCGCTGGCCCGGGACGGCTGGCGCGTGGTGGCAGTCGAGCCGGATCCGAGCGCCGTGGTAGGTGCGGGCGCCATTCGTGCGCTTGCGGCCTCCGAAGGATTGGACATCACCGTCCTGGAGGGTGCAGGGGAGCGAATCGACCTTCCGTCAGCATCCGTGGACCTGGTGTTTGCGCGCCAGGTACTCCACCATGCGAACGATCTTCGCCAGCTCTGCCGCGAAGCAGCGCGGGTCCTGCGGCCGGGCGGGACGTTCGTGGCAGCCCGGGAGCATGTGCTGTCGCGTGCGAGCGACCTGCCCGCGTTCCACCGGGGTCATCCCCTGCATCGGCTTTACGGTGGCGAGCACGCCTACGTCCTTCGCGACTACCGCACCGCGCTCCGTGACGCCGGGCTCGTCATCCTTCGCGAGCTGCGGCCGCTTGAATCGGTGGTGAACTTCGCCCCCCTGACGCGCGCGTCGCTCCGGGGGGAACTGCAGGCCCGGCTGCGGCGGCTGCCGATGGGCTCGGCCGCGGCCCGGCTCCTCGACCATGAGCGGATCTACGACGCCGCGCGGTGGCTGGCGGCGCGGGTCGACGACCGGCCTGGCCGACTGTTCACTTTCGTGTGCAAGCGACCCGCGTGACCCAGAGCAGCGGGACCACCTGGGTGACGGGTGCGCACGGCTTCATCGGGCGGCACGTGGTGAGCGAACTCGCCCGGGAGGGCGAAGCGGTCGCCGGGATCGGCCACGGGGCCTGGGCGGAGGCGGACTGGCACGCCGCAGGCCTCACGACGTGGCTCAACGCGGACGTCGGCGCCGAGTCACTCACGGCCCTTGCACAGGTGACTGGCGCTCCCCGTGCCGTGATTCACCTGGCTGGCGGCTCGTCGGTGGCCCTTTCGCTTCGGGCGCCACACGAGGATTTCCAGCGCACGGTGTCCACCAGCCTGGCGCTGCTCGACTGGCTCCGGAGCTTCGCCCCACGCGCTGCGGCAGTGTTCGTCTCGAGCGCCGCGGTGTACGGCGAGGGGCACGTCGGCCGCATCGCGGAGCAGGCTGCCGTCGCGCCGCTGTCTCCCTATGGCGCGCACAAGGCGATGATGGAGCTTGCCTGTCGCGCGTTTGCGGGCAACTACGGGCTGCGGATCGTGCTCGTGCGACTCTTCTCCGTGTATGGCGCCGGGCTGGAGAAGCAACTGCTCTGGGACCTGTGCGGGCAGCTCGCCGTTGGTGCCGGGGTGACGCTGTCAGGCACCGGGCGCGAGCAGCGCGACTGGCTGCACGTCACGGACGCGGCACGACTCCTGGTGGCCGCGCGCGGATGGGCCGGTGTGGAAGACGGATCACTGCTTGTGTTGAACGGAGGAACCGGCATCGGCGTCGAGATCCGTGATCTGGCTGGCAGGTTCGCTGTCGCGTGGGGCAACACGGCGCCGATCGGTTTCTCGGGTGCCGGGCGCGCGGGCGATCCCGTGTCACTGGTCGCCGACGTGGGGCAATTGAACGCGCGCGGCTTCCGCCCGGCCGTGCGCCTCGACGACGGGCTTGCCGGGGTGGTCTCGTGGTACAGGGCACGAACGAGGGCTACATGACTTCACCAAGTCTCCAGTTCCGTCCCGCGGGCCACCCGCCTGCGCCACCACTCACCCTCGATGACGTGCGGAGGTTCACCCTCCGCCATCGGCGACTACTGCTCTACTGTACAGCGGGCGCGGCAACGCTCGCGCTGAGCTGGGCGTTGCTGCGGCCCCGCACCTATGTCTCGAGCGCCAGCTTCACGCCTCAGGCACGCCGCCTGCAAGGCGGGCTCTCGGGCCTCGCGGCGCAGCTGGGTGCCAACCTCCCGCTGGGGGACGCGAACCAGTCACCGGCGTTCTATGCCGACCTGGTCACGTCGCGACTGGTGCTGGGGAGCATGGTGGACGCACCTCTCGATTCCGCATCCCAGGCGCGCACGCTGGTGGAGGTATACGACATCGGGCGTGGCACACCGGCGGCCAGGCGCGAGCGGGCCATCGAAAGACTCGCCAGGGACGTGCAGGTGGGCGTGTCGACCCGGACCGGCGTGGTGCGCGTGAGCGTGGCCGCACGGAGTGCCGGGCTCGCGTTCGAGCTCAATGAGCTCCTGTTGAAATTCCTGAATCGCTACAACCTCGAGTATCGGCAGTCGCAGGCGACGGCGGAGCGTGACTTCACCGAGCGCCGCCTGGCCGAGGCGCGGGCGGACCTGCGCGAATCGGAAGAGCGGCTTCAGTCCTTCCTGCTCGGCAATCGCGAAGCACGCACGCCGGTGCTCGTGATTCAGGAGCAGCGCCTGCGCCGCGCCGTCTCCGAGCGCCAAGCGGCCGTCGCGGCCCTGGTACAGGCCTATGAGCAGGCCCGTATCGACGCCGTGCGTGACACTCCGGTAATCAGCCTGATCGAGGCGCCCAACCTTCCGGCGCGGCCGGCGCGACGCTGGGCCCTGGCCAGCTTGCTGGTCGGCGCCATGCTCGGCCTGCTCGCCGGGATCCTCGCGGGGGCGGTACTCGACCGTCTTGTCGTGCCGCCGCCCGCAGGCACCGGATGAGCGAGCGCCGTCCCGTCCGAGCCGGCTTTCCGCTCATCGGTGGCCGCGACTGGCCCGGCGGTGCGCACTACCTCTCCAACCTGCTCGGCTCGCTGCAGCAACATGGCAGCGGTGCCGTGGAGCCAGTGCTGCTGGTCGGTCCCGATGCGGCTGAGGAGCAGGTGGCTGCGCTGGCCCCGCTGGTGGGGGGGCGCGTCGAGCGCCTGAGCGGCCTGGAGGAATCGCGCCGCGCCCGGCGGTCGGCGTCCGGTCTTCTGCTTGGCATCGATAGCGCGGCAGCGCGCGCATGCCGGGTTGCCCGGATCGATGTCGCCTTCGAGGTGGCACAGTTCCTCGGCTGGCGGTTTCCCATTCCCGTGGTCTCCTGGCTTCCCGACTTCCAGCATCGGCACCTGCCGCAGATGTTCCCGCGCTTCCGCTGGTGGCGGCGCGAACTCGGATTCCGGATGCAGGTACGGTGCGCCGCGCGGGTGCTCGTGAGCAGCGAGTCGGCTGCCGCGGACGTCCGGCGTTTCTACCCGACGGCGGCGGCACGCACCCGAGTGGCACGATTCGCCGTGCTGCCACCGCCGCCCGACCCTTCGGACGTGCGCCCGCGGCTTCACCTGCCCGAACGCTTCCTGGCGCTCCCCAACCAGTTCTGGCGTCACAAGAACCATCGCGCCGTCGTCGAGGCGCTCGCCCTCCTGCGCCTCCGGGGAGTCCACCCGGTCGTGGCTGTGACCGGCAGCCCGCGGGATGCGCGCTTTCCCGGTCTCCACGAGGAGCTCATCGCGCTGGTGGAGCAGTACGGCCTGGCGCAGCAGTTCCTCTCGCTGGGCGTGGTTTCGCACGCGGACGTGATGGCGATCATCCGCGCCTCGATTGGTCTCCTCAATCCATCGCTGTTCGAGGGCTGGAGCACCACCGTCGAGGAGGCCAAGGCCCTCGGCGTTCCGCTCCTGCTGTCCGACCTTCCGGTACATCGCGAACAGGCGACCGGCACCGCGAGGTTCTTCCAGCCCGAGTCAGTCGCGGACCTGGCAGACGTGCTCGAGGAAGTGTGGATGGCGTGGCCGGCAGGTCCCAGGCCCGGTGCCGAGGCCCGGGCAATGCTCGATGCGCGGTCACGACGCGAGGCATTCGGGAGGGCAGTGGAGGCGGTGTTGTACGAGGCTGCCGGAGACCTGCGGTGACCGCGCGAGCCCGCCCCGCCTCGCGGTCCGCCGTCCTTCGCGCGCGTGGTGTCGCCCTCGTCCGGACGGCTCGAGGGAGCGCCTTCGTCCGGCATGTGACCCTGTTGATGACCGGCACAGCCGTGGCCCACCTGGTCACCGTGCTCGCGACGCCGCTCCTGACTCGCCTGTACACCCCGTCAGACTACGGCATCAATGCCGCATATCTCGCCGCCGTCTCCGTGCTGGGACCGATGGCCGCGCTCCGCTACGACTTCGCCATCGTCGCGGCAAGGGACAAACGGGACGCCGTGCTGCTGCGCGGCCTGGCGATGCATCTCGTGGCCCTGGCGGCGGTCCTCACTTTCGGGCTCATCGCCGGCCTGCACTGGATCGGCGGCGGCAACCTGTTGCGCCACCTCGGCGCGCTGGCATGGTTGCTCCCGCTGTCGGTCCTTGCCGCGGGCGCTGTGGTGGTGCTGGGCAGCGTGCTCAATCGCCGCCAGGACTATCCCGGCATGGTGCGGGGAAAGCTGGTGGCGGCGTGGACCAGTGCCCTCGTGCCGATTGTCTGGTTCGCTGCCGTGCACCGCTCGACGCCCGAAGCGCTGATCGTCGGTGGTCTCGCGGGCACGACGGCCGCCGCGCTACTGCTTACGCTCCGGCTCGGCCCCGAACGGCTGCTGCCCCGTGTGCGCTGGGCCCGCTATCGCGTCACGGCCCGGCGCTACGCCCGATTCGTCCGGTTCAACCTGGTCATCACCGGCATTGACCAGCTTTCGGCGGGAATTCCGCTCTGGGTCCTCAACGACCATGGCTCCACGGCCATTGGCGCCCAGTTCGCTCTCGCGAACAACATGCTGCGCCTGCCGGGTGTGCTTGTCGGCCAGGCGGTGGGGCAGGTGATGTACGAACACGCGGCGCGCCTCCGTGCGTCTCCCGAGGAGGTCGCGGCACTGGTGCGACGCAATGTCCTCGTGCTCTCGCTGCTCGCGCTCATTCCGCTCGCGGTCGTCATGGCCGCGGGACCTGACCTCTTTGCGCTGGTCTTCGGAGCGGAGTGGCGTATCGCCGGCGAGTACGGCCGGCTGCTGATGCCGGCGGTGGCGGTCTGGTTCGTCGCCTCGCCCCTGACTCTGGTGCCGACTGCCACCGGCCACCAGGACGTGCTGCTCCGCTTCATCTCCCTCAACGCCGTCCTGCGGCTTGGGGGGCTGGCGATCGGCCTGCGGCAGGACTCGCCGGGCTTGGCGGTCCTCCTCCTTGGAGCAGGCGAGGCGGCATCCGGGATCGCGTTCCTCATCTGGCTCTGGCGCGCCTCGGCGCGCGACGGCCTGGCCGCCACGCCGTGAGCATCGTGGCGCGTCGTCGCCGCCTTCTCCCCCCGGACCGCTAATGTGCGGTATCCTCGGGGCCACGGGAGCGGTTGCCACCGGCGCCTCGCTGGGGCGGTTGCAGCGGGCGACGGCGCGCCTGCGCCACCGTGGTCCGGATGACGAGGGCTACGCCCTCTTCGACACCAGCACCGGGTTCGCCCGCGGATTCAGCGGGGCCGACACTGATCGGCGCCTGGCGCTCCCGCCGCTGGCGGGTGCAGGGACGCTGCCGCACGATCTCGCCCTCGGTCACCGTCGGCTGTCCATCCTCGACCTCTCGGAGGCGGGGCACCAGCCCATGTCGAGCGCCGATGGCCGCCACTGGATCGTGTTCAACGGTGAGATCTACAACTTCATCGAGTTGCGCCAGGCGCTCGAGCCGCTGGGCCATCGATTCCACACCGGCAGCGACACCGAGGTGCTGCTCGCCGCGTTCGCCGCGTGGGGCGTCGCGGCGCTCCCGCGGCTCGTGGGAATGTTCGCGTTCGCGGTGGTCGACCTGGTGACGCGCCGGCTCGTGCTTGCCCGGGATGCCTTCGGCATCAAGCCGCTCTACTATGCGGGGGACGGACAGGGGCTCGCGTTTGCGTCGGAGATCCCGGCGCTCCTCGAGCTCACCGGGCGCGCGCCGGTCGCGGATTCCGCGGCGCTCTACGCATACCTCCGCTTCGGGTTCACGGATGCCGCCGACGGGACGCTGCTCGCCGGCATTCGACAACTTCCCGCCGCCCACTGGCTCGAGTACGACCTGGCCCAGCCCAGCCCACCTGCGGTGCGCCGGTTCTGGGGCCTGGACCTGCGGCACCGGATCGACCTGCCGTTCGACGCCGCGGTGACCGAGCTCCGATCCCTCTTCCGGGAGAGCGTGCGACTCCATCTGCGGAGCGACGTGCCGGTGGGCTCCTGTCTCTCAGGCGGGCTGGACTCGAGCGCGATCGTGATGACGATGCGCGAGCTGCTCGGACCGGGCGCGAACCTGATGACCTTCAGCTTCGTCGCCGATGATCCCGCGATCTCCGAGGGACCGTTCGTCGACCTGGTGAGCCAGGCCGCGCAGACCCGGAGCGCCACGGTGACCCCGAGCGCCGACGATATGGTGCGCGACCTGGAGCAGTTGATTGCCTGCCAGGGAGAACCCTTCGGCAGCACCAGCATGTACGCGCAGTTTCGGGTGTTTCAGCTGGCACGCGACGCCGGCGTCACCGTCATGCTGGATGGCCAGGGGAGCGACGAGATTTTCGGGGGCTATCCGACCGCAGTCTCCGCCCAGCTGGCCGGCTGGCTGATTGCGGGGCGCTGGAGTGACGCACTTCGCCTGCTCCGCAGTGCACCGATGCTCGCGGCGGGTGCGCGACGCCGGGTGGCCCTGTCGGCACTTGGGCGGCTGCTGCCGCCGCGCCTCGCCATCAGGGCCATGCAGGTGGTCGGCGAGGATCTCTTTCCGCCCTGGCTCCGGCGCGAATGGTTCGAGGCGCGCGGCGTGCGCGCGGCACCGCGGCGCCAGGGGCGGGGTCGTGACAGCTTGCGGGAGGAGCTGGCGGCGTGCGTGGAGGAACTGACACTGCCGCAGCTGCTCCGCTACGAGGACAGGAACTCGATGGCCTTCTCGATCGAGAGCCGAGTGCCCTTCTGCGTCCCTTCGCTGGCCGAGTTCGCGCTGGCGCTCCCGCCGGACTACCTGGTGCGTCCGGACGGGATGCAGAAGGCCGTGCTGCGGTGTGCCATGCAGGGCGTGGTGCCCCAGCCGGTGCTCGACCGGCCGAAAGTGGGCTTCGCCACTCCGGAGCAGCGCTGGCTGCGGAGCGTGGCGCCCTGGCTGGAGGCGACCGTCCGGAGCGACGACGCGCGATCGCTGCCCTTTCTTGAGCAGAGCGGAACGCTGCGGCTCCTGAGCGCGCAGTTGGAGGCGCGCCACTATCTTTCGCCCGCGTTGTGGCGGGTCGTCAATCTGGTGCACTGGATGCGGCAGGTCGGCGTGTACGCACCGGTGTAGATGGAGGAACTCGTGGAGGCTGTCATCCTGGCGGGACCGTGCACCACTTGGCTGGGCCACTTCGGCACCCTGGTGCCGCAGTACTTCACCTGGAAGGACGTCGACGTGCGCGGCGCGTTCGGCGTGGAGCTGGTGCCCTGACCGAGGTGAGCGGGGCGGTGCGTGTGCATCGCCTCTGGGTGGCATCGGAGCTTTATTATCCGGAGACACCGTCGACCGGATACTTCCTCACGGGCATTGCCGAGGGGCTGGCGGAGCAGTTCCCGGTGAGCGTGCTCTGCAGCCAGCCGACCTACTCGGCCCGCGGCACCGTTGCCCCGCGGCGGGAGCGGCGTGGCGAGGTCTCCATCCAGCGTTGCGCCGGCACCCGCTTCGACAAGGATCACCTGCCCCTCCGGTTGGTGAACGCAGTGACCATCACGGCGGCGATCTGCTGGGCGGCGTTTGTCCGCTTGCGTCGCGGTGACCTCGTGCTGGTGGTGACGAACCCCCCGACTCTGCCGTTCGGCATCGCGCTGGCCTGCCGCCTGCGCGGCGCGCGTTTCCTGCTGCTCATCCACGACGTCTATCCCGAGCTGGCCGTTGCGTCCGGAATGGCGCGCCCCGAGTCGGCGCTGGTCCGCGCTGTGGCATGGGCAACCCGGCGCCTGTACCGCGCGGCCGGACGCAACATCGTGCTTGGACGTGACATGCAGGCCCTTGTTCGGCGGAAGCTCGGCGATGCGCCGGACACGACCGTCATCATCCCGAATTGGGGTGACGTCGTCGGCATCGAACCCCGGCCCGCCTCAAGCAGCCTCCTGCGTGCGCGGGTGGCGGCTGCCGGCGACTTCGTGGTGCAGTTCATGGGGAACATGGGCCGCTCTCACGGCGTGGAGACGGTGGTCGAGGCTGCGGCCCGGGCTGCGATCGACAGTAACCTGCGCTTCCTGTTCGTGGGCTGGGGTGGGCGACGACGCTGGCTGGAGCAGACGGTCGCGGCGCGCGGCTTGAAGCAAGTGGCCGTGCTGCCGCCTTGCTCCATGGCCGAATTGCCCGACTATCTCGCGGCCGCCGATATCGCGATAATCCCGTTCCTGCCGGGCATGACCGGCATTTCCGTGCCGAGCCGCATGTACAACGTCATGGCGGCGGGGCGGCCGATCCTCGCGGTCGCCGAACCCGACTCGGAACTGGCCCGGGTGATCGTGGAGGAGCGCATCGGCTGGGTCGTGCCGCCCTCGAGCCCGGAGGCCTTGCTCCTGGCGATCGATGAGGCGCGGAGTGACCCGGAGCAGCTGCGGCAGATGGGCGCGCGCGCGCGGGCGGCGGCGGAGCGCTCCTACTCGCTGGAGCGCGTCAAGGTGGCGTATCAGGAACTGGTACGCGAGATGTGGAGTGCAGCCGGATGAGCCGGGTCGTGGCGGTCACTGGCGCGAACGGATTCGTCGGCCGGCACGTCGTCGCGAAGCTGCTGGAGGAGGGGTGGCTCGTGCGCGCGATTACGAGATCACCCGCGTCACTGCCACATGGAGTTGAGCCACGTGTGGTCGGATGCCTCGGAAGTGAGGAGACGTTGCGCGCACTCGAAGGCTGTGCGGCCCTCGTCCACGCGGCGGGCCTTGCGCATCGCGACGCTCGAGGCTCCCTGGGGCGCGACGCGTTCCGCGACGTGAACGTCACGGCGACGTCGGCGCTGCTCGATGCCGCGCTTGCGGCGAGGGTGGGTGTAGTCGTCCTGGTGAGCTCGGTGGCGGCGGTAGCAAGTGCCTCCCAGGTAAGGCTGGCGCCGGACACGCCCCCTCGCCCCGACACCCCGTACGGACAAAGCAAGCTCGAGGCGGAAGAGGTCGTGAGCGCGAAGTGCCGCGCGGCCGGGGTCCCGGCGGTCATCCTTCGGCCCCCGATGATCTACGGACCCGGCATGCCCGGGAACCCGGCCCGTATCTTCAGGCTCGTCTGGCGTGGCGTCCCGCTTCCGCTGGGCGCGCTCACGCAGCCGCGAAGTGCGGTCGGCATCCAGAACTTCGTGGCGGCGGTTGCCATTGTGCTGGATCAGCCGACGGCAGCGGTCGGAGCGCACTTCGTCGCTGACCGCGAGGAGGTCTCGACGGCCGAGTTCGCCCGTCGCTGCGGCGCGGCACTTGGTCGTCCTGCCAGGTTGATTGCCGTGTCGCCGGGCGCGCTGCGGGGTCTGGCGCGCGTAATGGCACCCGCACTTCGCCTGCTGGGCCGGGATGGGGTACCGGAAGCGATCGCGCGCGTGACCGGGGTCCTCACCGTGGACACCGGCTCGCTAACGTCAGCGACCGGTTTCACGCCACCGCTGTCACTTGATGCCGGGCTGGCCCTCGCTGCGGCCGACTTCCGGGCCAGGCACGGATCCGGGCGATGAGCGTGTCGTCGTGGTGGGTCCCGGTCGCCGCTGGCGCGCTGAGTTGGGCGCTGGTTGGCGCTGTGCGGCGTTACGCGCTGAAGGCCGCCCTGCTCGATCATCCTTCCGATCGCAGTTCGCATACGATGCCAACACCGCGCGGCGGGGGGGCCGGGCTCGTCTCCGCCTGGCTCCTGGTGATCGTCCCGTCGCTCGTCTGGGGCCGGCCCTCCAGTGGCCCCCTGCTGCTCGCGCTGGCGGGCGTGGTGGCCGTCGCGGTGATCGGGTGGATTGATGATCACGGCGGGCTCACGGTGCGGGCGCGCCTCATGGCGCACGCCGCGGCGGCCTGCGCGATTCTTCCGCTTGTTCTCCTCCCGGGTGCGGTGCCGGCCTGGCCGCTCGCGGCCGTCGTGGGGTGGTGGATCTTCTGCCTCATCGCCGCGGCGAACGTCGTCAATTTCATAGACGGCATCGACGGACTGATCGGGCTCACGGCGCTGGTGTTCGGGAGCTACGCCGCCCTGCTTGCGCCCGGGGGAGCGGCCGCGGGCTGCGGGATGGCCCTGGCCGGGTCGGCTGCCGGCTTCCTCTTCTGGAACTGGAGCCCAGCCCGGATCTTCCTGGGCGATGTGGGCTCGAGCGCGATCGGCTTCGTGTTCGTCATCGTGGGCGTCCTGCTCATGCGCGAAACGGGGCGCGGGATCATCCTGACCTTTCTGCCGCTCTGGCCGATCGTGCTGGATGCATCCGCCACCCTGGTGGGGCGCTGGCGGCGCGGGGAGCCGCTCACCCAGGCACACCGCTCGCACCTGTACCAGCGATTGGCCAACGGCGGATGGGGTCACGCCCGCGTCAGCCTGCTGTACGGCGCGGGGTCAGCGGTGGGGGCGGCCTGCTCGGCAATGCCGCCGGGAGTGCAACGCACCGGCGTTGCAGCCTTATACCTGGTCGTGACGATGAGCGTGGGTGTCGCGCTGGAGCGACGGCTCCGGAAGCGGGCCTAGGGCGGGTGGGCACCGTGGTGCCAAGTCCTTGACATGGCGCCAGTTCCAAGACAACCTTCGCCTAATGACCTCCCCGCGTTCGCTCGGACCCACCGTACGAAATCGCTATTTTGTCCTCTCGGACACGGTACTGTTCAGTGTCTCGACGGCACTCGCGTTCGCGCTGCGGTTCGAGGGGTTCGAGTGGCCGGAAGTGTACCGGCAGACCGCCCTGGTCTATCTGCTTGTCTCCGTTCCACTTCGGCTCGCCGTCTGTTACCGGGCGGGTATCTACAAGCGGCTCTGGCGGCACGCGAGCGTCGTCGAGGTGGAACGACTCATCACTGCGGTCAGCGGCTTCGGGCTGGCCTGCGTCGTTGCAGGCGCCCTGGTTCTTCCCGCCCTGCTCCTGGTGCCCGTCCGCGTCCCGATTTCAGTTCTCTTCCTCGACATCCTTCTCTCGGCCGTGTTCGTGACGCTTCCGCGGCTGGGCGTGCGGCTCCTGACGCGGCGCCGCCAGCGGCGCTCGCAGGCGGACAGCGAGCGTGTCATCATTGTCGGGGCCGGCGCTGCCGGCGAACTGATCGGCAAGGAACTTCTCGGCCATCCCCAGATTGGACTGCAGCCGGTCGGGTTCGTCGACGACGACCCGAGGAAGCACGGGCACCGGATGCTTGACCTGCCTGTCCTCGGATCGCTCAAGGACCTGACGCACCTCATCGACGAACAGGCTGCACACGAAGTGATCATTGCGATGCCCCGCGCGCCCGGAGAAGTGGTGCGCGCGGTGGTGGATGCGGCGCATGCCGCCGGCGCGCGGGCACGCACCGTGCCCGGGATGTTCGACATCCTGTCAGGCCGGGTGTCGGTCACCGCGCTGCGGGAGGTGCAGATCGAGGACCTGTTGCGGCGGGAGTCGATCATCACCGACCTGGCGCAAGTGCGCGAGCTCACCACCGGTGAAACGGTGCTCGTCACGGGGGCGGGCGGCTCGATCGACAGCGAGCTGTGCCGCCAGCTCGCCCGCCTCGAGCCGGCC
>JAGGAG010000140.1 GCA_017889745.1 Gemmatimonadota bacterium
CCGATCTGGCGATCCCGCACGACCGGCACTCCCGACGCGTACCATGCCGCACCTGCACGTCCTGCATGGGCCCTGTTGGATTCGAACCAACGACCTACGGATTATGAGTCCGCTGCTCTAACCGACTGAGCTAAGGGCCCGATTTCCCTCGCTGCTACCGCTCGTATTCCGTCTCCAGCGGCTCGACCACCACCGCGGTGCCGTAGCACAGCACCTCGGTGACCCCCTTCGCGATCTCGGTGGCGTCGTAGCGCACCCCGACCACCGCGTTGGCGCCGCGCCGCTCGGCATGTGCCATCATGATCTCGTACGCCTCTTCCCGGGTCTTCTCGCAGAGGTCGGTATACAGGGTAATGTTGCCGCCCACGATGGTCTGTAGACTCGCCCCGATGGTGCCGAACACCGAACGCGACCGCACCACGATACCACGCACGACGCCCAAGGTGTGGATCACGCGATGATTCTCCAGCGTGAACGTCGTGGTCGTCATGTCCGTATGCATCATTTCCTCCCCTGAGCGCGCACGCGCTCGTAGAGCGCGATGTGGCGTTCGGCCATGATGGCGCGGGTGAACTGTTCCTTGACCCGCTGGCGTCCGGCGCCGCCCATCCGCTCCCGCAATGCCCGGTCGTGGCCAAGCGTCTCCAGCGCCCGGGACATCGCCTCGACATCGCGGATGGGCACCTCGAGCCCGGTGACACCCGGCACGCTCAACTCGCGCACCCCCGTCGGCAGCGCGGTAGTGATGACTGCCCGCCCCGCCGCCATCGCCTCGAGCACCGAGATGCCGAACATCTCGTCGGACGTGACCGACGGCAACACGAGGAAGTCGGCGTCGGCCATGCGGCGCGGCAGATCCTCGTCGGGATACTCGCCGAACCAGCGCACCCGATCGGCAATCGCCAGTGCCCGCGCCATGGTCTTGAGCCGCGGGGCATCGGGGCCGGTGCCGATGATGTCAAGCCGCACGTCCGACGTCTGCTCCAGCGCGCGGAGCAGGATGTCGAGGCCCTTCCAGCTCGCCAGCCGCCCGATGAAGATCGCCCTGGGCGGCGCGCCCGGCGGGGGAGGAGGCACGACGTCCCAGCGCGACTCGTCGATGCCGAACGGAATGACCTCGGTCTTCGCCTCGTAGCCCCGCAGGTCAGCCGAGAGGGCGAGGTGCGCCCGGCTGGGCACCACGATCGCCTTGGCGCGGCGGAGCACCAGTCGCACAGCAGGGCGGTAGATGCCATGCCGCGCATCTCCGTGGTGCGTGACCACTACCGGCGCGCGGCCGGCGCGCAGGAGGACCGCCACGTCGGCCAGCACGTGGGGATGGTGCACGTGGATGATGTCGGCCCGCTTCCAGGCCGCGGCCAGGTACCCGGGCGCTATCTCCTGTGAGCCGAGCGCACCGAGCGAGTAGGTGCGGGTGATCGTGCTGCGCGAACGGCCCGACTGACCGGTGCCGAACACCGACTCGACCGCCACCACCTGCACGTCATGCCCGAGCGCCGCGGCACCTTCCGCGAGGCCCTGCACGACCCGCTCCATGCCGCCCGAGCGTGGCCAGTAGTACTTGGCGAGGTGCAGGATGCGCATGCATACCCGTTCACGAAGGAAGCATCGGCCTTGACGCACGCGCGGCGATGGCCATGCCGCGGCGGCGGGAAGTTGGCCAACTTGCGGAGCCCGGTCAACCGCCGCACTTGGTGCCGCGCGACGCGCCAGTAGATTACCTCACGCCGTGCAGGTACGGCCCCTCACAGCCCTGGCTCCAGCAACAGGAATTCGTGCGCGCTCTCGTCATCTCAACGGACGCGATCGATCCGGCCCAGCGTGGCAAGCTCCGCGCGCTCGAGGGCATGGGTTGCGCCATTTCCCTGGCCGTGCCGGCCGACTGGCCCCAGGGAGTTCCGAGGGTCGAGTGGGGAGCCGACGGCGGGATCAAGGTGGCGCCGATCCAGGTTCGCGGGGGCGACGAGCCGGCGACCCTGCGGTGGCGCGGCGGCGGCCTTGGGCGCCTCCTGAGGGAGGTCCGTCCCGACATCATCCAGGTCGAGGGCGAACCGTGGTGGCCGCTCACCAGCAAGGCGCTCCGTCTGGCTGAAAAGCTGAAGATTCCCGCCGTGCTCGCGGTGAGCACCAGCGTGCGTGTCAAGCTCGGCTTCACCGAGCGACTGCGCCGCAACCGGTCGCTCCGGTCGGCCCGAGGCCTCATCGGCATCAATCGCCTCGCCCTCGACCTCATGCTCCGCGAGCGACCGTCCATCCCGTCTGCCGTCATCCCGCTGCATGGCGTCAGCGTCCCGGTCCAGGGCCGCCCGCGCACGCCCCGTCAGGGCTTCGACATCGGCTTCATTGGACGTCTCGTGCCCGAGCGCGGGGTCGACCTGCTCATCCGGGCGACGTCCCGCCTCCGGGGCGACTGGAGCCTCACCGTGGTGGGCACGGGGCCGGAGCAGCAGGAGCTCGAGGCCCTCGCGGAGAAGGTCGGCATCGGATCGCGCGTGCGCTGGCTCGGCGGCATGCCGAGAAACTGGCTCGACTCGGTGTGGCCCACGCTCGACTGCGTGGTACTCCCGGCCCGCACGACCGCACGCTGGGTAGAGCCGGTTGGGCAGGCGCTGCTCGACGCCATGGCTCAGGGGCTGCCCGTCGTCGGGACGGAGTCGGGAGTGCTGCCCGAGATCATCGGGGACGCTGGCATTGTCGTGGGAGAGGACGACCCCGACGTGCTCGGGCTGGCCCTCGAGCGCCTGCAAAAGATGCCCGACGAACAGGCCCGCCTCGGGGCCGCCGGCCGCCGCCGGGTAATGGCGGAGTATGTGGATGACGCGATCGCCCGAAAGACCCTGGGGTTCTGGCGCCGGGTCACCGGTGCCACCGCAGTGGATGCGCCCGCCACGAGCAGCCCGAACACCTTGACTTAGCTCCACTTGCGACGAAACTTCGGCCCCATGATGCCCTCCGGCCTGTCCCGCGTGGCGCTCAGGCGTCTGCCCGCGGCCCTGTTGGTCCTGCTCCTTTCCATGATGCGCACGTCGCCGGTTCGGGCTCAGGACCCGATCACCGGCTTCCCCGGCGGCATCCCGAACCCGGCCACCCTGCCTCCCGAGCAGGCGCGCGCCCTGCTCGCGTCGCGTCCGGACCTGGCGCAGCAGGTGCGCGAGCGGATCGCGGCCTCGGGCATGACGCCGGAGCAGGTCCGTGAGCGCCTGGTCGCCGCTGGCTATCCCGAAGATCTTCTCGATCCCTACATGCCGGGCGCCGAGTCCACCGGCGCAACTGTGGCGCCGACGACGAGCACGGTCGATGCGCTGCGCTCGCTGGGTGTGGTGAGCGCCCGGGGCGCCGACAGCATGTTGGCAAAGGACTCCACCGCAGCCATCGCCAAGGAGATCGCACAGGACTCGGTGCAGCCCAAGGGCCTTCAGGTCTTTGGCCTCGAGGTGTTCCGGCGGCGCACCCGGGAGTTCGCCCCGGCACTCGCGGGGCCGATCGACGCCAATTACGTGCTCGGACCCGGCGACCTGCTCGTGCTGGTGCTGACGGGAGACGTTGAGCGTTCCCAGTCGTTCGAAGTGAACCGCGAGGGATTCATCCTGATTCCGCAGGTGGGCCAGGTCCAGGTGGGCAACCTGACCCTCGGCCAGGCAACCGACCTCCTGTTTACAAGACTGGGGCGGGTCTACTCCGGGATCGGGCGGGAACCGAATGCGCGAACGCGTTTCCAGCTTTCGGTCGGCAAGATCCGCGCGGTCCAGATCTACGTTTCCGGTGACGTCGCCCGGCCCGGTCTCTATCAGGTGGCTGGAGCAGGCTCGGTACTGAGCGCCCTCTATTCCGCCGGCGGCCCCACGGCCCGTGGCTCGTTCCGCAAGATCGAGGTGCGTCGCGGCAGCGAATTGCTGGGCACCGTCGACCTGTACGACTACCTCCTGCGCGGCATCAACAGCACCAACCTGCGGGTCACTTCGGGCGACGTGGTATTCGTGCCTCCGCATGGTCCGCAGGTGAAGGTCACGGGTGAGGTGCTGCGCCCGGCCATCTACGAGCTCGTGCCCAACGAGACGCTGCGCGACCTGATCGCCACGGCGGGGGGCTTCACCGACCAGGCCCTTACGACGCGCGTGCAGATCAATCGTGTGCTCCCGCCGGCGGCCCGCGGCACCGGTGGCCGCGACCGGGTGGTGGTCGATGTCTCGGGCGATCAGCTTGCCCAGGGCACGGTGCCGCCCTATCCCATGGAAGCGGGCGATTCAGTCGTCATCTTCCCGGTCACGCGCCGTATGCGCGCGCTCGTGACCGTCCAGGGCAATGTCTGGCTTCCGGGCCCCATCGGCTTCACTCCCGGCATGAAGCTCGGCGACGCGATCCGCCTGGCGGGCGGGCCCAAGCCAGACGTGTTCCTGGGAGACGTGTTGGTGACGCGGCTCCAGCCCGACTCGACCCGCATCCAGCTCCGGAGTGCGCTGGCCGATTCCACGGGGCTGCCGGTCAACAACTTCCCGCTGGCCGACGACGACGAGATCACGGTCTTCTCCCGCAGCGAATTCCGGAGCGACCGGTACATCGTCATCACGGGGGCGGTTCGCAAGCCGGGTCGGCAGCCCTACAGCGAGGGCATGACCTTGCGGGACGCCGCACTACTCGCCGACGGCCTCCGCGAGGACGCCTTCCTCGACTACGCCGAGGTGGCGCGCCTGCCCAGGAACCGAGAGAGCGGCCAGATGGCCAGCTCCATCAGGGTGCCCCTCGATTCGACCTACGTTTTCGACAGGGGTGCGAATGGGAAATATCTCGGCCCACCAGGCCTGCCGGCTGCAGCGTCTGGCGCCCCCAGCTTCGTCCTGGAGCCGTTCGACAACGTCCTGATCTTCGAGCAGCCGGGCTGGGAACTGCAGCGCGTGGTGGCCCTCACGGGACAGGTGCAGTTTCCCGGGCGCTACGCACTCGTCAATCGCAACCAGCGCCTCAGCGACCTGATTGCCCAGGCCGGGGGACTGACCAAGGAGGCCTATCCTGCCGGGATTCAGTTCTACCGGCGCAAGGACAATGAGGGCCGCATCGGGATCGACCTGCCGCTGGTGCTGGCCGACAGCGGATACTACGACAACCTGATCCTCGCGGGCGGCGACTCCATTCATATCCCGGAGTACAACCCGGTCGTGCGCGTGTCGGGCGCGGTGAACGCGCCGCTGGCGGTGACGTGGGCCGAGGGCAAGAACATGGATTTCTATGTCGCATCGGCGGGCGGGTACAGCCGGGACGCCGACAAGGGGAGGGCCTACGTGACGCAACCGAGCGGCAAGGTGGAAAGCGTGCATCGGCGCTTCCTGCTGCCTGACGGGAAGCCGGTGCCGGCCGCGGGCGCGACGATCTTCGTACCGGAGAAGGACAAGACGAAGCCGTCGGGCAACACCCTGCAGATCCTCGCGACGGCGGCAACGATCATCGCGAGCCTGACCACGATCATCATCGTGGCCAAGCAGTAGCCGCCTAGGCCGACCGCTTCTTCAGCATCGCGGCGAGGCCGCGGGCCGGCGTAGCGCGGGGGCCGGCGGCGCTCGCTGGGGTGTAGTCGGGCACCAGGCGAAGCAGCAGCGCCCTCAGTTCCTCGCCGCTGGCACCGATATGCGCCTCGTCGAGCAGGCGATCCACCGCGGCATCGACCCCCACCGGCAGCACGCCGTTCTTCGCGCGCAGCACCTTCGGGTGACTGGTTGGCGCCGCATTCTCCGAGTTGAAGAACAGTTCCTCGTACAGCTTCTCGCCCGGCCGCGTGCCGCTGAACCGGATCTCGATGTCGCCCACCTCGAGGCCGGAGAGGCGGATCAGGTCGTTCGCCAGGTCGACGATCTTGAGCGGCTCGCCCATGTCGAGCACGAATACCTCTCCACCCTGCCCGAGCGCCCCGGCCTGCAGTACCAACTGTACCGCCTCCGGGATCGTCATGAAGTAACGGCGCATCTCCGGGTGCGTTATGGTGAGCGGGCCACCTTCGCGGATCTGGCGGAGGAAGGTCGGCACCACGCTGCCCCGGCTGCCAAGGACGTTCCCGAACCGCACCGCGACGAAGTTCTTCCCCTGCTCTTCCGCGATCCGCTGCACGATCAGCTCGGCCACGCGCTTGGTCGCACCCATGACGTTGGTGGGGCGCACCGCCTTGTCGGTCGAGATCAGCACGAAGTGCTTCGCGCCGTACTCTGCCGAGAGCTCCGCCACGTTCCGCGTCCCGAGCACGTTGTTGGTCACCGCCTCGGCACTGTTCGTCTCCATGAGCGGCACATGCTTGTGGGCCGCGGCATGGAACACGGCGTAGGGCGAGAAACTCTGGAACACGTCCTGCATGCGGCGCCGGTCGCGCACGTCGGCGATCACCGGCACGCAGGTGACGTTCGGCGCGAGACGCACCATTTCGTGGTAGGTGTCGAAGATGGAGTTCTCGCCGTGCCCCAGCATGATGATGCGGGCCGGCTCGAGGCGGGCGAGCTGGCGGCACAGTTCGCTGCCGATCGAGCCGCCCGCCCCCGTGACGAGCACCGTTTCACCGGTGGCGAGCTCGCGCACTTGCGCCAGGTCGGTGATGA